>NZ_JBEXSW010000028.1:0-118425 GCF_040613775.1 Streptomyces sp. NPDC006208
CCAGATCGGCTCGAACAGGGTGTTCGCGAACCGCAGCGCCAGGATGTTCTGGACGGTCTCCTTGCCGAGGTAGTGGTCGATACGGAAGACCTCGTCGGGCGCGAAGACCTCGTGCACCACCTGGTTGAGCTCCACGGCGGATGCCAGGTCGTGCCCGAACGGCTTCTCGATGACCGCCCGGCGCCAGGAGCCCTCCGGCGCCCGTGACAGTCCGTGTTTCTTGAGCTGCTGGACAACCGTGGGGAAGAACTTCGGCGGCACCGAAAGATAGAACGCGAAGTTCCCGCCGGTGCCCTGTGCCTTGTCGAGGTCCTCGACGGTGGACTTGAGCCTGTCGAAGGCCACGTCGTCCGCGAAGTCGCCGGGGATGAAGCGCATCCCCTTCGCCAGCTGCTGCCAGACCTCCTCGCGGAACGGCGTACGCGCGTGCTCCCGGACGGCGTCGTGGACCACTTGGGCGAAGTCCTCGTCCGCCCAGTCGCGGCGCGCGAACCCTACGAGGGAGAAGCCCGGGGGCAGCAGCCCCCGGCCGGCCAGGTCGTAGACGGCCGGCATCAGCTTCTTGCGCGACAGATCCCCGGTGACACCGAAGATCACCAGCCCCGAGGGGCCTGCGATCCGGGGCAGCCGTCGGTCCTGCGGGTCCCGCAGCGGATTCACCCAGCCGCTGATCTCTGACATGGGGTCGGACCTCCTTGAGCGAAGGCGCTCGAGTACGTGCTGACGAGCATCGCATCTCTCGCGGATCTTGTACGGGTTCCTCAGCGCGCCGCCGGGTCGATCCATTCCCCCGCGGTGCGCCGCAACACCCCGCGGCCGGTGGCAGGCCCTGCCTGTGTGTCCCTCGTGTACGCCGTCGAGGTCACGCCCACCCTCGGCGGGCGCCCATTCCGGCAATGACCCAGGAGTCCTCCCCGTGGCCCTGGTCGGAGAGGACCTTGCCCGCCAGCAGTTCGGCGCCGGGCGCGACGCCCTTCTCCGCCCCGTCCGAGGCGCCGCTGCCGCCCACTGTGGAGGCGGTGTGGGTGCCGTGGCCATGAGCGTCGGCGACGGTTTCGCCGGGCACGAAGCTGACCGTCTCCGCGACCCGGTCGTCCATGTCCGGGTGGTTCAGATCGACGCCGGTGTCGAGCACCGCGACCTTGACGTCCTTGCCGTCGAGCCCGGCTGCCCACGCGGTCGGCGCGCCGATCTGCGCGGTGCTCTGCGCCAGGACATGTGACGCCTCGACTTCACCGTCCACGCGGCGGCAGCACCCATCGCCCGCTCCGGGCCGCGGGCCCGACCGGCGCTCTTGTGCGCCGCACGAATTCCCCGGACATTACGGGGCATGGCGATCGTTGTGCTGGTGGGGACCTTGGACACCAAGGGCGCGGAGTACGGGTGGCTGAAGGAGCGGCTGCTGGACAACGGTGTGGACGTGGTGGTCGTCGACGCCGGAGTGATCGGTGAGCCACGTGTGCGCGCCGACATCCCGCGGGCCGAGGTGGCCCGGTCGGCCGGGCTCGAGCTGGAGCGGCTGAGAGCCGAAGGGGACCGCGGGGCAGCGGTGACGGCGATGGCGGGCGCCGCCGCCGAGACGGTACGGCGCCTGCATGCCGAGGACCGGCTGCACGCCGTGCTGGCCATAGGGGGCAGCGGAGGTACGTCCATCGCTACCCGGGCGATGCGCTCACTGCCGCTCGGGGTGCCGAAGGTGATGGTGTCCTCGATGGCTGCGGGCGATGTGTCGCCGTACGTCGGGTCGTCGGACATCACCATGATGTACAGCGTCGTCGACATCGCCGGCATCAACAGCGTCCTGGCCGCGGTCCTTGCGAACGCCGCCGATGCAGCCGCGGGCATGGCGAAGGGATTCGCCGCCGCCCGTCGCGGGCTGCGGCCGGCGGAACTGGGCGCGGGCGCGCGGCCGCTGGTGGCGGCGAGCATGGCCGGAGTGACCACGCCCGGCGTCGACGCGGCACGCGAGCGGTTGACCGGCCTCGGCTACGAGGTACTGGTGTTCCACGCCAGCGGTGCGGGCGGACGCACGCTGGAGACCCTGGCCGGGCAGGGACTGTTCGCCGGAGTCCTGGACCTGACCCTGAGCGAGCTCGCGGACGACCTGGGCGGGCGGGATCCTGACCGCGGGGCCCGGCCGGCTGACCGCGGCGGGGCGGCGGGGTGTGCCGCAAGTGGTGAGTCTGGGAGCGCTGGACATGGTGAAGTTCGGCCCGCCCGACACGCTCCCGGCAAGCCTGCGCAACCGGCGGGTGCAGGTGCACAACCCGTCCATCACCGTTGTCCGTACAACAGTCGAGGAGTGTGCCGAACTCGGCCGGCGGATCGCCGCGAAACTGCGGGCGGCGGCGGGACCGGTGGAGGTGTGCGTGCCGTTGCGGGGGCTGTCGACACTGGGCGCGCCGGACGGGCCGTTTCACGACCGGCAGGCCGACGAGGCGCTGGTCGCCTCGGTGCGGGCCGGGCTACGGAGCAGCGCCGTGGAGGTGGTGGAGCTGGACACGCACATCAACGACCCGGCGTTCGGACGCGCCGCGGCTGACCGCCTGCACGGGCTGATAACGGCTTCAGGGGCACCGCGCGGAAGCGGTCCGATCGTCGACACGGCGGTGCGCCGCGCAGTCGGCCTGTCGTCCACCGCGCCTTCGGGAGACGGATGACTCACCATCTGTTGCGGTGGTCCGCCACGACCGTAGCGACCGGATCGTCGTCCTCGACCGGGGCCGGATCCGTGAACAGGGCACGTACGACGAACTGGTGGGCAGCGAGGGCAGTTTGCTCGGCGAGCTGTACGCGCTGTCGCAGGACCGCTGACCGGACGCTGAACCGGTGCTGCGCCCGCCGGCGCGGCACCGGTCATCGGTCGCCTACCGGTCCAGGGGGCGGACCGTGCACCGGGCGGGGCCCTCCGCGCGCAGCGTGATGCCCGCGCCGACCGGCACCTCGACGTCGACGGCGCTCAGTTCGTACTCCTGGAGAATCATCGCGAGGGCGAGAACGGACTCCAGCATCGAGAAGTGCTGGCCGATGCAGGCCCGCGGTCCTCCGCCGAACGGGAACCAGGCGTAGCGGGGCCGGGCCTTCTCCCTGTCGGGCGTGAAGCGCTCGGGGTCGAAGCGCTCCGGGTCGTCCCAGTACCGCGGATGACGGTGGGTCACCCAGGGCGCCACGACCACGTCCGCGCCGGCCGGGATGGTGTACTCCCCGATGTCGGTGGCGGCGACGGCGCGGCGGCCGATGACCGGCCCGGCCGGATAGAGCCGCATGGCCTCCTTGAGGACCTTGGTCAGATACGGCAGTGCGTCGAGGTCGGCGGCTTCGGGCGTGCGTCCGGCAAGCACGCGTACGGCCTCGGCCCTGGCCTGCTGCTGGTGCTCGGGATGGCGGGCGAGCAGATGCAGGGCGAAGGCGAGCGAGGTGGCGGTGGTCTCATGGCCGGCAAGGAGGAAGATCAAGACCTGCTCGCGGATCTCGGACGCGTCGAAGCTTCCGTCCTGTTCACTCCCGGCCTGGGCGAGAAGCGTCAGCAGGTCGTCGCCGGTGGCGGAGTCCCCGGCGGCCCGCCGTTTCGCAACGATGTCGTCGCACACCGCATACAGCTCCTCGGTCGCGGCAGCCGCCTTGCGGTTGGCGGGAGTCGGCCAGCTGCGAGGAAGGTTTGCGGGCGAGTAGCCGCGCTGCAGAGCGTATTCGCCGATGACGGGGAAGCAGCGTTCCACCACGTCGACGGCCGAGTCGACATCCGTACCGAACAGGATGCGGGCCACCGCCCGCAGAGTGAGCCCGGTCATCTCGGAGACGACGTCCACGGTGGAGTCCGGCGCCGCGCGCCATGCTGCGGTCGTCGTCGCGGTCTCGGAGGTGATCGCCTCCGCGTAGCCGTCGACCCGGCGACGGGTGAACAGCGGCTGCACCAGACGCCGTTGCCGCAGGTAGTCCTCGTCCTGGCTGGTGAGCAGACCGTTCCCGAACGACTCGCGTACCTCCTCGTAGAAGGCGTTGTCCTTACGGAAGTTGGCGGCCTCGGTGGCGAGGATCTGCTGCGCGCCCTCGGCGGAGAAGACCGCGTAGAGCTCGGCCCGCAGCCCGGGCGGTCCGGCCGTGATGCGTACGACATCGCCGTGCTCGCGCTGCGCGTTCAGGAACGTACCGAGCGAGTCGCGCTTGAGGTCGAACATCGAACCGAGCAGCGGCAGTCCTGCCGGGCCCGGAATCGGTGTGCGGGTGGTGGTCATGGCTCTCCCCGTTGTCGTCGGCGGTTGCGTCGCCCGCTGCGCGCCCACCGGCCCTCGCTGCGATCGCTGTACCCGCCCGCGATTCTGCCCGATGCAACTCGCTTTGGGGACAGGGCCTTTGGCGTCCTCGGCCGCAGAGCGTGCATGAGGCACTGCCACGCCCGCCCGGGATCAGGGATGCAGCGTCGCCTCGCCGGTGACACGGATGCCGGTCCGCTCTCCCGCACGCACCGCAACAGGCCCGGCGACGCGGATGTCCACGGGGCTGTCCAGCCCGTCGACGTCCACGGTGACCATGGCGTCGTGCCCGTAGAAGGACACGTTGACCACGGTGCCCTGCGCTGCTGGGGCGTCCGTCGTCGTGAGCTCCAACTGCTCCGGACGCAGCAGCACGGTGCCTTCACGCGTCGACCCCGGGGCGGCCGCCAGCGGTACGGGCCCCAGGGCGGTGGCCGCCGTGCCGTTGTCGCCCGTGCCGGGCAGCAGCACCGCGTCGCCCACGAAGCCCGCCACCCAGGGGTCGGCGGGGCGCTGGTAGACCTCCTCGGGGCTGCCGACCTGGGCGATCGCACCGCCGCGTACGACGGCGACGAGGTCCGCCGTGGACAGTGCCTCCTGCTGGTCGTGGGTGACCAGCAGCGCCGTTGCGCCGGTGGCGCGCAGCGCTGCCCGTACATCGGCCCGCACCCCCGAACGCAGCGCGCTGTCCAGGGCGTTGAAGGGCTCGTCGAGCAGCACGAGCCCGGGCCGGGGCGCCAGCGCCCGGGCGAGCGCGATGCGCTGCTGCTGCCCGCCGGACAGCTCGTGCGGCATACGGTCCCCGTACCCGGCGAGTCCGACCAGTTCCAGCATCTCCTCGGTCCGGCCCTGCCGTTCACCGCGTTCGACACCGCTCAGGCCGAACGCCACGTTGCGCGCCACCGACAGATGGGGGAACAGAGCACCTTCCTGGGGAACGATGCCGACCTTGCGGCGCTCGGGCGGCAGATCCACGCCCGGGCCGGAGAGGGTGCGTCCGCCGAGCGTGACGGTGCCCGAGTCGGCGCGCAGGAATCCGGCGATGATCCGCAGCAGAGTGGTCTTGCCGCAGCCGGAGGGTCCGAGGACGGCGGCCAGCGCACCGCCGGGCACGGTGAGGTCGAGACCGTCGAGGACTCGCGCACCGGGGCCGTACGCCTTGGACACTGACTCGATCCGCAGGTCGGTCATGAGCGGTGCCTCTCGTGTCGGATCAGGTGCTGCGGTCGGCTCATTTGGTGCGTCCGAGCAGGTAGGAGGGGATGGCTGCGAGCAGGATGAGCAGTGCCGCGTAGGGCGCCGCGGCGGCGTACGAGGCGGTGCCGGTCTCCGTCCACAGCCGGGTGGCGAGCGTGTCCAGGCCGGTGGGCCGCAGCAGGAGCGTGGCGGGTAGCTCCTTCATGCAGACCACGAACGTCAGCGCCGCGCCCGCAGCGACGCCGGGCGCGGCCAGTGGCACGGTGACCTCGCGCAGGACACGCAGCGGTGAGCGTCCGAGCGAACGGGCGACGTCCTCGAGCACGGGGGGCGCCTGGAGAACGGCCGCCCGGGTCGCGGCCACCGCGACCGGCAGGAACAGGACCGCGTACGCGCAGATCAGCAGCGGGGTTTCCTGGTAGATCGGGTTGACGTAGCGCACGGCCAGGAAGACCAGCGCGAGCGCCACCGTGATACCGGGCAGGGCGTGGCCCGCGTATGCGGCCTGTTCCAGCAGTTGGGCGCCACGCCCCCGGTGCCGTGCCGCGATGACGCCGACGGGCAGGGCGAGCAGGCTGGTGAGCGCGGCACCGGCCGCGGCCACACCGAGGGTGGTGAGGGCGGTGTCGGTGAGTCCGGCGGCGTCCCAGGTGCCTGAGTTGCCCACGGCGAGCCAGTAGCCGAGTGTGGCGAGCGGGCAGAGGACCGCGGCCGCGGTGACCGCCCCGCACCACGCGAGTGCGGGCAGGCGGAGCCTGCCCAGAGGGGCGGGGGGTGCGGGCCGTGCCGTGCCGGATCCGGTCCTCGCGTGTCCGGCCCGGCCACGGGTGCGGGTCTCGGCGGCGACGAGCGCGATCGTCATCAGCACCAGGACCGCGCTGAGCGCGGCCGCCGGGGTGCGGTCGAAGCTGGCGCGGTACGAGGTGTAGATGCCGCGGGTGAAGGTGTCGTACCGCATCAGCGAGACGGCACCGAAGTCGGACAGGACGTACAGCGCGACGAGCAGTCCCCCGCCCGCCGCGGCGGGGCGCAGCTGCGGGAGTGTGACGCGTACGAAGGTGCGCACGGGGCCGAGCCCGAGCGCCCGTGACACCTCCTCCTGTGCCGGGTCGGTGCCGCGCAGCGCGGCGGCCACGGGCAGCAGGACGTACGGGAAGCTGACCAGGGTCAGCGCCAGGGCGGAGCCGGTGAAGCCGGCGAGCCGGGGATCGACGGACAGCCAGGTGAACGCGGCGACATAACTGGGCACCGCCAGCGGCAGGGTGACGAGCACGGACCACATGCGGGCGGCGGGCAGCGCGGTGCGGACGGTGAGCCAGGCGAGGGACACGCCGAGGACGAGACAGGCGGTCACCACCGTCGCGGTGAGGGCGAGGCTGCGGCCGAGCAGCAGTGCGGTGCGGTCGTCCGCGACGGCGCTCCAGGCGTACCCGGGGCCTCGCTCCAGTGCGCGTACGCACAGGTAGACGAGCGGCAGCACGGCGAGGCAGGCCGCGATGCAGGCCGGGACGAGCAGGACCCATGAGGGCCGGGCACGCCGGGCAGGGCGCGAAGCTCCCGTACCCGGGCCGGAGTCGGTGCGAGGGCCGTCGGTGGTTCCCGGGCCGGTGCCGCGTCCCCCCAGGACACCGCGCCGGCGCCCGGCGGGCGCAGAGGCGCCTGCCGGGCGTGCGGCGGGATGTTTCCGGACGCCGGGTTCCGGTGAGGTCACGTCAGACCATTCCGACGTCCTGGAGCATGGCCAGGGTCTGCTTCAGGGAGTCCAGCTTGCCGAGGTCGATCTTGGGTGCCTGGAGGGACTCCAGCGGCGGCAGGCCTTCGACCGTGGACTTCACCCCGGCGGCCAGCGGGTACTCCTTGGTCTCGTCGTTGAAGTACTTCTGCGCCTCGGCGGACAGCAGGAAGTCGACCGCCTTCTGGGCGTAGGCGCTCTCGCTCTTGCTGCTGCCCTTGAGCTTGCCCACCCCGGCCACGTTGACGAGGGCGCCCGGGTCGCCGCCCGGCAGGAAGTGGATCTTCGCCTTGACCTTGTCCTCGCCCTCCTCGGCGACCTTCTCGAACCAGTAGTAGTGGTTGAGCAGACCGACCGAGGTCTCGCCCTCGTCGACGGACTTCAGGACGTCGAGGTTGCTCTCGTACGCCTTGGCGTTGGCCTTGAGGCCCTTGAGCCAGGTGCGGGTGGCGTCGTCACCCTCGAGGACGCGCATACCGGTGACGAACGCCTGGAAAGAGGCGTTGGTGGGGGCGTATGCGATTTTGCCCTTCCACTCCGGCTTGACCAGGTCGTGCACGGTGTCGGGAGCCTTGGCGACCTTGTCGGGGTTGTAGGCGAGCACGCGGACGCGGCCGCTGACGCCGACCCAGTCCCCGCCGCTGCCGCGGTGGGCCGGGGCGACCTTGTCGAGCACCGCCTGGGGCAGCGCGACGAGACGGCTCTCCTTCGACAGCGCGCCGAGGGCGCCGGCGTCCTGGGACAGGAACAGTCCGGCCTCGGTCTTGTCGCCCTCTTCGAGGATCTGCGCGGCGAGTTCGGCGCTGTCGCCGTAGCGCACGTCGACGTTGGTCCCGAGCTTGTCCTCGAGCTTTTCGATGAGCGGTCCGACGAGTCCCTCGTTGCGGCCCGAGTAGATGACGAGTCCGGCCGGCTCGGTGTCGCAGGCCGCGACGGCGGGGAGGAGCAGGGCGGCCGCGACGAGCGCGGTGAGACTGCGGGCCAGGGGCCGTCGCATGGTGAAGCCTTCCTTACCGTGCGCCCACCGTCGTCGCATCGCACGTCGCGTCGTCGTCGGCGAGCGGCGAAATCGATGCCGCGTAGAACCTGTGAACAAGGTATGAATAAGGTAAAGCTTACCTAAGCGTCAAGAGGGTCAGGTATAACGGCTCGGCCACGGCGCCCGGTTGCCCCATGAGGGCGAAGGTCGGGATTTCCGAACCCAAACCGTGACTTTCCAATAAGGTGAGGCTTACCTACGATGCGGGTCGTGATTCGCCTTTCCGACCCGCACCCGGGCATCCGCACCGTCCCGTTCGCCGCCGACCTGGCGGCCTTCGGCGACCGCACCGCCGTCGTCACCGCCGACACGCGCATCACATACGCCGAACTGGCCGCCCGGGTCGAGACCACCGCCGAGGCACTCGGGTCCGAGCGCCGGCTGGTACTCGTGGTCGGTGGCAACGACATCGGCGCGCTCGTCGTCTACCTCGCCGCACTGTCCGCAGGCCACCCCGTACTGCTCGTCCCGGGCGGCAGCCCGGCTTCTGTGCTGTCCCTCGTCGACGCCTACGACCCCGATGTCGTGGCCGGTCCGGCCGAGGGCGGGGCCTGGGAACTGGACGAGCGCCGCGCGATCAGCGCGCACACGCTCCACCCCGATCTGGCCCTGCTGCTCAGCACGTCCGGGTCCACCGGCTCACCCAAACTGGTCCGGCTCTCGCACGACAACCTCCAGTCCAACGCCGAGTCCATCGCCCGCTACCTGGACATCCGGGAGGACGACCGCGCCGCGACCACCCTGCCGCTGCACTACTGCTACGGGCTGTCCGTCGTCAACAGCCATCTGCTGCGCGGTGCGGCGCTGATCCTCACGGGCCTCTCGGTCGCCGACAGCTGCTTCTGGGACCTCTTCCGGCGTAGCCGGGGTACGACGTTCGCCGGTGTCCCGTACACCTTCGATCTGCTCGACCGGGTCGGGTTCGCCACCATGCGACTGCCGGATCTGCGGTACATCACGCAGGCAGGCGGCCGCCTTGCCCCGGAGCGGGTCACCCGCTTCGCCGAACTCGGCCGCCGTGACGGCTGGGATCTGTTCGTCATGTACGGCCAGACCGAGGCGACCGCCCGGATGGCGTATCTGCCGCCCGCGCTGGCCGAGTCCCGCCCGCAGGCAATCGGCCTCCCGGTGCCCGGCGGTTCCTTCCGGCTGGAGCCGCACCCCGGCTGGCCGGACCCCGGCACCGGTGAACTCGTCTATTCGGGGCCGAATGTGATGCTCGGGTACGCGGACGGCCCCGAGGACCTGGCCCTCGGGCGTACGGTCGAGGAACTGCACACCGGGGACATCGCCCGCCGCGGTGCCGACGGTCTGTACGAAGTCATCGGCCGGCACAGCCGGTTCGCGAAGATCCTGGGCCTGCGGATAGACCCGCAGCAGGTGGAGCTGATGCTCGAGCGGCACGGCGTCATCGCATGCTGCCTGGGCCACGACGACGAGCTGGTCGTCGCCGCCGTGGGCGAGGAGGCCGACGCCCCGCGCATCCGGCGGCTGGTCGCCGCCTCCTGCCGTCTGCCCCCACGAGCCGTGCGGGTCTGCGAACTCGCCGAAATGCCCCGCCTCGCCAGCGGCAAGCCGGACCACCGCGCGGTACGCGAGCTCACCCGCGCCGCCGCGGGCGACGAGGCCCCGGCCGCATCCGGGCGGCCCGCGGGGGCGCGCGCCGCGGACACGGGCCGCACCGATCTGTGCGCGCTCTACGCGGAGATACTCGACCGCAGCGATGTCACCGAGGACAGCACCTTCGTGGGCCTCGGCGGTGACTCGCTCAGCTATGTCGAGATGTCGGTACGCCTCGAGCAGGCCCTCGGCCACTTGCCCGCCGACTGGCACGTCCGCCCCGTCCGCGACCTCGAAGCGGCCGGGCGGCCCGCCGGATCGCGGCGGCGCCGGCGCACGCTGGAGACCGGAGTCGCTCTGCGGGCCGCGGCGATCGTGATGATCGTGGGGTCGCACATCCACCTCTTCACCGTGAAGGGGGGAGCTCATCTGCTGCTGGCCGTGGCCGGGTTCAACTTCGCCCGCTTCCATCTCACGGCGGCACCGCTGCGGGAGCGGGCCCGCAATCTTGTGCGCAGCGTCGGCAATGTGGCCGTACCGAGCGTGATCTGGATCGCACTGACCATGCTGCTCTTCGGCGCCTACACCGTTCCCGAGCTGTTCCTGCTGGAGAGTTACCTCGGCGCGGACGACGGTGAGACACCCCATTTCTGGTTCATCGAGGCACTGGTCCACATCCTCGCGGTGGTGACCGTCGTGCTGTCCGTGCCCGCGGTCGACCGACTCCAGCGGCGCTTCCCGTTCGGCCTTCCCATGGCCCTGGTCGCGCTCGGACTGATCACCCGGTACGACCTGCTCGGTGTCGACGCACGCGAGCAGCTGCCGACGGCGTTGGTCGTCTTCTGGCTGTTCGCCCTCGGCTGGGCCGCGGCGAAGTCGGCCACGGCGTCCCGGCGCGTGCTGGTGACCGTGGCGGCGGTGGCCACGGTGCCGGGCTTCTTCCCCGGTGAGCCGTGGCGGGAGCTCGTGATCGCGGCCGGGTTCGCGCTCCTGGTCTGGGTTCCGGCCCTGCCGAGTACGGGGTGGCTCAACAAACTCGCGGGAGGCCTGGCCGCGGCGTCGCTCTACATCTATCTGACGCACTGGCAGCTGATCCGGCTGCTGGAGGACCAGTTCGCCGTGGTCTCCCTGCTCGGAGCGCTTCTCTTCGGTGTCGCCTACGCCTCCGTCGCGACGCGCGTGCTGCGCAGCATGCCGGTCCGGCAGCGACGTGCGCGGCTCAAGGTCGCACCGGTGGCCCGGCAGGCCGCGGCCCCGGCTCGCCCGGCAGGCTGACCGCAGCGGCAGGCCCCGTCCGAGGCCTGCCCGTCGCCCGTGCGCAGATGGCCGCTCGGCCAGGTCGTCCCGGTCCGGTCGTCGCGGTCAGATCGTCGCGGTCAGCTGAGCGGCTTGTCGAACACGGCCTTGCGGTGGCTGAACGTCTCGATGGACCAGCGGCCGTGGTAGTTGCCCATTCCGCTCCCGCCGACACCGCCGAAGGGCAGGTCGGGGACGGTGATATGGACGAGCGGCAGCCCGAAGCCGAGGCCGCCCGACGACGTCTCGGACGCCAGGCGCCGACGTGTGGTGTCGGACTCTGTGAAGGCGTACAGGGCAAGGGGCTTGGCGCGGTCGTTGATGAAGCCGATGGCCTCGTCCAGACCGGAGACGGTCACGAGGGGGAGCACCGGACCGAAGATCTCCTCCTGCATGACCGGGTCCTCGGGGCGCACGTCCGCGAGGACGGTGGGCGCGATGTACTTCGCCGCGCGGTCCCGGTCGCCGCCCGTGACCAGACGGCCCGAGTCGAGGAGCACGCTCAACCGGTCGAAGTGGCGTTCGTTGATGATCCGTCCGTACTCGGGCGAGGTCGCCGGGCGGGTTCCGTACAGCTCTTCGATGGCCTTGACGAGGGCGGGTTCCAGGGCGCGGGCGGTCTCGGCGTCGGTGAGGACGTAGTCGGGGGCGACGCAGGTCTGGCCGGCGTTGAGGAACTTGCCGCGCACGAGCCGTGCGGCGACCGTCATCGGATCGGTGTCACGGTCGATGAACACCGGGGACTTGCCGCCCAGTTCGAGAGTGACCGGGGTCAGATGCCGGACGGCGGCGCTCATGACGATGCGGCCGACGGTGCCGTTGCCGGTGTAGAAGATGTGGTCGAACCGCTCGGCCAGCAGTGCCGTGGTCTCGGGGACCCCGCCTTCGACGACGGCCACGGCGTCGGTGTCGAGGTACGCGGGCAGCAGGCGCGCGAGCACGGCGGAGGTGGCCGGAGCCAGTTCGCTGGGCTTGGCGACCACCGCATTGCCGGCGGCCAGCGCACCGATCATGGGCGTGAGCAGCAGCAGGGCGGGATAGTTCCAGGGCGCGATGACGAGGACGACGCCCAGGGGGTCGTACTGCGTCCAGGCCTTCGCGTCGCCGAGGTGCGGGGGGACGGGAACCGGCTCGTGGCTCAGCCACTGGTCGAGGTGGCCGAGGACGTGGTCGATCTCGCGGGTCGTGGCGTCGATCTCGGTGCGGAACGCTTCGGTGGAGCTCTTGGCCAGGTCCGCACGCAGGGCGTCGGCAAGTTCCGTTCCGTTGTCGGTGAGCATCTCGCGCAGTCGGCGCAGCTGCGTCGTACGCCAGTCGACCGGCCTGGTGCGGCCGGAGCGGAAGGTGGCGCGCAGCCGGGCCACGATGTCGGCGGGCTGCTCGAGGTGGGGGTTGTTCACGGTGCCTCGATGGTGCGGGCGCGTGCCTTGCGGCCGCGCGGGGTGTCCTCGAGCGGACCAGCTCGATGTATCGGCCAACATTTCATGCGCCAGGAGCGGATCCCCGTCGGCTCGCCGCAACGACACGACCAAGGACACTGTCGCGTTCGGCGCGCGAGCGGAGGGACGACTGACTAGCGTGGCGAACCGGACCATTCGGACCAGTCATCGAGCAGGAGAGGGGCGGAGTCATGGCCGCAGAACCGGAGGGCACGCCGTGCTGGGCCGATGCGATGTTCAGCGACACCGAGGGGGCCAAGACCTTCTACGGCGCCGTCCTGGGCTGGACGTTCGGTGAGCAGTCGTCGGAGTACGGCAATTACACCCAGGCGTATGTGGACGGCAAGGCGGTGGCCGCGGTCGTCCCGCCGATGCCCGGCCAGGAGGGGCAGTCGGCCTGGTGCCTGTATCTGGCGTCACCGAACGCCGTCGCCACCGCCCAGAAGATCCGTGAGAACGGTGGCGAGCTGCTGATGGAGCCGATGGAGGTCGGCGAGTTCGGCTCGATGACCCTCGCGCGCGACCCGAGCGGGGTGGTCTTCGGTGTATGGCAGGCCGGCACCCATGAAGGCTTCGAGAAGAAGGGCGAGCCCGGCGCGTACGCCTGGGCCGAGGCCTTCACCCGGGAGCCGGAGAAGTCGGACGCCTTCTTCCCGGCCGTCTTCCCCTACACCGTGCAGCGGCTGGAGGACGACGACGTCGACTTCAACATCTACAACCTCGGCGACCAGGCGGCTCTCGGCCGGATGCGCATGACCGAGGAGTTCCCGCCCGACGTGCCCCCGTACATGAACGTGTACTTCGCGGTCGAGGACTGCGACGCGGCCGTGGCGAGGGCGGCCGAGCTCGGCGGGGTCCTGCGGTTCGGTCCGATGGACAGCCCCTTCGGCCGGTTCGCGGCGCTGAGTGACCCGCAGGGCGCGTCGTTCTCGGTGATCGACCTGGGGAAGACCGAGGGCGAGATGCCAGGCATGACCGACGTGCCCTGAGCGGTCGCCGGCGGTGCGCACCCCGGCGTTGACATGCAGCCGCATGGCTGCCTAACCTGAATGCAACCAAACAGCTGCATGTCGCGGGTGGGAGCGATGGACGAGGTGTTCAAGGCGCTGGCCGACGCCAGCCGCCGCCGGCTGCTCGACAGCCTGAACGCCCGCAACGGGCAGAGTCTGCGCGAGCTGTGCTCCGGACTCGACATGACCCGCCAGTCGGTCAGCAAGCATCTGGCACTGCTGGAGGCGGCCGGCCTGGTGACCACGGCCTGGCGCGGCCGGGAGAAGCTGCACCATCTCAACGCCGCGCCGATCAACGCCATCGCGGACCGATGGATCAGCCGGTACGACCGCGAGCGCGTGCGCGCCCTCGCGGACCTGAAGTCAGCATTGGAGCGGTCCCCCATGGACAGCAACGCCTTCGTCTACACGACGTACATCCGCACCACACCCGAGCAGCTCTGGCAGGCGTTGACCGACCCTGCGTTCACCACCCGCTACTGGGGCGTGGCTTTCGAGTCGGACTGGAAAGAGGGCTCGGCCATGGTCTGGGAGGAGGGCGGCAACAAGGTCGCCGACCCCGATCAGGTCGTGCTGGTGTCCGAACCGGGCCGCCGGCTCTCGTACACCTGGCACACCTTCACCTCGGAGTGGGCCGCGGCCGCCGGTGTGGGCAGCGACGTCTTCGCCAAGGTGGCCGTCGAGCGCCGTTCGAAGGTGACCTTCGATCTCGAACAGGTCGGCGAGATGGTCAAACTGACCGTGGTGCACGACGACCTCGATCCGGGGAGCACCGTGCGCGAGATGGTCGGCGAAGGCTGGCCCGCGCTGCTCTCCAGCCTCAAGACGCTGCTGGAGACGGGCGCGCCCCTGCCCCAGCCCACGCCCTGATCCCTGTCGCGGTCAGCCGGTCACGCGGGCGATGAGCAGGGCGACGTCGTCGGGTGTGTCCGGCTGGCGCAGGGCTCGCAGCAGCCGGTCACAGGTGTCCTCCAGCGACGCGTCGGGGACCTGGAGGAGGCCGAGCAGCGTGTCGAGGCGGACGTCGATGTCCTGATCGCGGGTCTCGACCAAACCGTCGGTGTAGAGCACGAGCAGGTCACCCGGGTCGAGGCCGACGGTGACGCTGCGCAGCACGCCGCCGCCGACGCCGAGAGGGGTGCCCGTGGGCAGGTCGAGCAGCCGCGGCGCCGAGCCGGCGCGGACCAGCACCGGCGGCAGATGGCCGGCGTTGGCGATGTTGCACTGGGCGCGGTGCGGGTCGTACGCGACGTACATGCAGGTGGCGAAGTACGGGTCGAGACCGGCGGTGATCTCGTCGAGATGCCGCAGGACCACCGCGGGGTCCAGGGCGAGCTTGGTCAGGGTCTGCGTCGCGGTGCGCAGCCGGCCCATGACAGTGGCCGCATTGATCCCGCTGCCCATCACATCGCCCACCACCAGCGCCGTGCGCTCCCGGTTCATGGGAATGATGTCGAACCAGTCGCCGCCGACCTCGCTGCCCGCTCTGGCCGGCTGGTAGCGGGAGGCGACCTCGAGGCCGACAAGGTGCTGGGGCATCTCGGGAAGCATGCTGCGCTGCAGTTTGAGGGCCGTCTCCCGCTGCTGGCGGTACCAGCGGGCGTTGTCGATGCACACGGCGGCGCGGGAGGCGAACTCGGTGGCGAGCAGGACGTCGTCCTCGGTGAAGGGCTCGGGATTGCGGGCGCGCTTGAGGTCGAGCGCTCCCAGCACCTCACCGCGCGCGATCAGCGGCACGGCCAGATAGGAGTGCACCCCCGCCTCCCGCAGCAGCCCGGCGGCCTCCACATTGCGGGCGATCTTCGTCAGATCCTGCGCCCCGAGCTCGGACACCATGACCGGCCGCCCGGTGTTGACGCACTGTGTGACCAGCCGGTCGGCGTCGTACCGGGCCAGTTCGCTGGGCCGGTCGGCGGCCTCGACGGCGACCGTGGGATAGGCGGAGGCGACAGCGAGGGCGCGGATGAGCACGGGTCCGTCGTCGCCGGACGCCCGGCCCGGACCGCCGTCCGGGCCGACCAGCACCCGGTCGAGCACATCGACGGCGGCGATGTCGGCCAGCTCCGGCACGGCCACATCGGCCAGTTCCCGTGCGGTCTGCTCCAGATCGAGGGTCGTACCGATGCGTACGGACGCGTCCGCCACCAGCGCGAGCCGGCGCCTCGCCCGCTCCGCCTCGATGGCGGCCCGGTGCCGGTCGGTGACATCCACCACCGAGACGGCCAGGCCCAGCACCCGGCCTCCGGGGTCCTCCAGCCGGTACAGGGACACCGACCACGCCTGTTCGGTGTCCGGATCCGCTGCGGTACGGCCCAGTACATAGCGGTCCAGCAGCGGCTTGCCGGTCCTGAGCACCTGGCGCATCGCGGCCTCGAGGGCGTCCGCGTCCCCGAACGGCAGCGATTCGCGCATACTGCGGGCCAGAATCTCCTCGGCGGACAGGCCGCCGAGCCGCTCAAGAGCGGGGTTCACCGAGACGTAGCGCAGATCCGTGTCCAGCACGGCCAGCCCGATCGGGGACTGGTCGACCAGGCGCAGGGACAAGGCGAGATCCTGCTCCACCTGGCGCAGGGTCGCCTGGTCGGTGGCGAGGCCGAGGGCGTAGAAGGCGCCGAGATCGTCCTGGAGCCGCATGTTGCGCCATTCGAGCATCCGCTGTGTGCCGTCCCGGTGCCGTACCCGGAAGACGCCCTCCCAGCTCTCCCCGCTCTCCATGACCTGGGCGAACAGCTGCAGCACCAGATCGAGATGCTCGTCGGCCACCAGCAGCTGGGCGGCGTACTGCCCCAGAGCCTCCTGCGCGGTGTAGCCGAGCAGTTCCTCGGCCTGTGGGCTCCACAGCACGATCCGCCCCTGCGCATCGAGCACCACGGCTGCGACCCCGAGCACGTCCAGCAAGCCGCCCGGCGGCGACAGGGGCACATCCGCACGGCCGTTCACGCTGAGCCGCGCACGGAACACGTCGGCGCTGCCCACGGTCGCTCCTTCCGCGTCACGATGCACAGGCACGCTGTCTCGATCACGTCCTCACATCAGGATGACGAGGGTAGGTCCATACTCTCTCGGTCGCGGCGGGCGCCGCAGCTCAACCGTGCGATTCGCACGGACACGTGCACGCCTTCGTCACTTCTCACGGCCCCCCGGGCCGAAGCCGGTCCCGTCGGCACCCGGCTCGATGTGTTCGCCGGGCGTGGCGAGCTCCTCCACCACGCCGGCGCCCACCACCGCGCCGGTGGACTTCTTGCCGCGCCGCAGCCTGCCCTCCAGTCGGCCGGCGAAGGTGGTGAGGCCGAAGTTCAGCACCACGAAGATCACGGCGACGACGGTGAAGCTGGCGATGGTGTTGGCCCCGTAGTTCGCGCTCATCGGGCGGACCGATGCGAGCAGCTCGGAGAACCCGAGCAATGCGCCGCCGAGCGCCGTGTCCTTCACGATGACGACGAGCTGGCTGACGATGGCCGGCAGCATCGCGGTGACCGACTGGGGCAGCAGCACGAACCGCATGGTCTGGCCCTTGCGCATGCCGATCGCCTTGGCGGCGTCCGTCTGGCCGCGAGGCAGCGAGAGGATTCCGGCGCGTACGATCTCGGCGAGCACCGAGGAGTTGTAGAGGACGAGGCCGGTCACCACGGCGTACAGCGGCCGGTTGTCGGGACTGACGTCGGTGAACTCTGAGTACGCCGCATTCGCGAACAGCATCAGGATGAGCACCGGGATCGCGCGGAAGAACTCCACCACGGTCCCGGCCGCGCCCCGGACCCACCCGTGGTCGGAGAGCCGGGCGATACCGAACAGCGCCCCGAGGGGCAGCGCGATGATCATCGCCAGGAAGGCGGCGATGAGCGTGTTCTTCAGCCCGGGCAGCAGATACGTCGACCAGGCACCGGATTCGGTGAAGAACGGGTCCCACTTGACCCATTCGAGCTGTCCCTTGGCGGCGAGGGCCGCGATCACCCACCAGGCCACCGCGGCGAGTGCGATCAGGAAGAGGACCGTGAAGAGCACATTGCGCCGCCTGGCCCGCGGCCCCGGAGTGTCGTACAGGACCGAGCTCATCGCTTCACCGCCACCTTCTTGGCGACCCAGCCGAGGAACAGCCCGGTGGGGAGAGTCAGACAGATGAAGCCGAAGGCGAAGATGGCGGAGATCAGGATCAGCTGAGCCTCGTTCTCGATCATCTCCCGCATCAGCGTCGCGGCTTCGGCGACGCCGATCGCGGAGGCCACGGTGGTGTTCTTGGTGAGGGCGATCAGTACGTTCGCGAGCGGGCCCACCACCGAGCGGAACGCCTGCGGCAGGATGATGAGCCGGAGCACCTGGGTGAAGTTCAGCCCGATCGCACGCGCCGCCTCCGTCTGGCCGATGGGCACCGTGTTGATGCCGGACCGCAGGGCCTCGCAGACGAAGGCGGCCGTGTAGGCGATGAGGCCGAGGACGGCGAGGCGGAAGTTGATGGTCTCGAAATCGTCCGCCCCCATGCTGACGCCGAGGGTCTGGAACAGGCCGAGAGAGGTGAAGACGATGATCACCGTGAGCGGGATGTTCCGCACGATGTTGATGTAGCCGGTGCCGAAGCCACGCATCAGTGGGACGGGACTGACCCGCATCGCGGCCAGGAGAGTGCCCCAGATCAGGGAGCCGATGGCGGAGTAGATGGTGAGCTGGACCGTGACCCAGAAAGCCCCCAGCACGTTGTAGCCCTGAAGAAAATCGAACACGTCTCTCCCGCACCTTCGCATGTGTGGCAGGCGAGGCGCGCCGCGCTGGTCGGCGGCGCGCCCGTGGGTGTCGTGTGCGTCAGTTGACGACGACGCCGATCTTCGGCGGGGCTTCGTTCTGGTACTCGGCCGGGCCGAAGTTCTTCGTCACGGCCTTGTCCCAGGAGCCGTCCGCGACCATCTTCTCCAGGGCCGTGTTGATCTTCGCCTTGAGTTCGCTGCCCTTCTGGACGCCGATCCCGTAGTTCTCGTTGCTGAGCTTGAAGCCTCCGAGCTTGAACTTGCCCTGGTGCTCCGGCTGCGCCGCGTATCCCGCGAGGATCACGTCATCGGTGGTCAGGGCGTCGATCACCTTGTTCTCCAGGCCGGTCAGGCACTCCGAGTAGCCGCCGTACTCCTGCAGCTGAGCTTTGGGGGCCAGCTTGTCCTTGACGTTCTGCGCGGAGGTGGAGCCGGTGACCGAGCAGAGCTTCTTGTTGTTCAGGTCGGCCGGCTTGGTGATGGAGTTGTCGTCCGCGCGGACCAGCACGTCCTGGTGTGCCAGGAAGTAGGGGCCGGCGAAGTCGACCTTCTTCGCCCGCTCGGGGTTGATCGAGTAGGTGGCGGCGATGAAGTCGACATCGCCGCGCTGGAGCAGGGTCTCGCGGTCGGCGCTCTTGGCTTCCTTGAACTGGATGTCACCGGGCTTGTAGCCGAGCTGCTTGGCCACATAGTTGGCCACGTCGACGTCGAAGCCGGTGTACTTGCCGTCCGGGGTCTTCAGACCGAGGCCGGGCTGATCGAACTTGATACCGACGGTGATCTTCTTGTCGTCGGATCCGCTGTCGCCCCCGCCGCCGTCCGATCCGCAGGCCGAGGCAGTCAGGGACAGCGCCAGCACGGCAGCGGCCGCGGCGGTGACCTTACGAAGCTTCATGGTGATCATCCCTAGGGATCGAGATGTGGTGCGGGGTGGTCCGCCGAGCAGGGACCGGTCGGCCGGGGGCCGGCTCAGTGGTGCAGGATCTTCGACAGGAAGTCCTTGGCACGTTCGCTGCGCGGGTTGGTGAAGAATTCGTCGGGTGTCGTCTCCTCCACGATCCGGCCGTCCGCCATGAACACCACGCGGTTGGCGGCCGAACGGGCGAATCCCATCTCGTGGGTGACGACGACCATCGTCATTCCGTCCCGGGCGAGCTGTTGCATCACCTCCAGCACCTCGTTGATCATCTCGGGGTCGAGTGCCGAGGTCGGCTCGTCGAAGAGCATCACCTTCGGGTCCATGGCCAGCGCCCGCGCGATGGCCACACGCTGCTGCTGGCCACCCGAGAGCTGCGCGGGATACTTGTCCGCCTGCGAGGCGACCCCCACCCGCTCGAGCAGTGCGCGGGCCCGCTCCTCGGCTTCCTTCTTGTCCTTCTTGCGTACCTTGACCTGTCCGAGCATCACGTTCTGCAGCACGGTCTTGTGCGCGAACAGGTTGAAGGACTGGAAGACCATGCCGACATCGGCGCGCAGCGCGGCCAGCTCACGGCCCTCCGCGGGCAGCGGCTTGCCGTCGACGGCGATCACGCCCGAGTCGATGGTCTCCAGCCGGTTGATGGCACGGCACAAGGTGGACTTCCCGGACCCGGACGGTCCGATCACCACGATGACCTCGCCCCGGACGATGGTCAGGTCGATGTCCTGCAGCACATGCAGCGCGCCGAAGTGCTTGTTGACCTTCTCCAGCACGACCAGACCCCGGTCCAGGCCGAGGCCGGCATTGTCCTTGGTCACTGCTGCTCCGCTCATCGCGTTCATCGTCCGTCCTCCCCGTGGAGGCCGCACGCCGAGCGCGACGGGCGGGGCACGTCATGGCCGGAGCGGCGGCGTGGGCTCCGAGAACGCGGGCGGAAGGAAGTGGAATCCGGGTCGTGGGTGCATGAGGAAGTCGTGGTGCGAAATGTTCCATGCGTACGCCCCGGCCAGCGCGAACACCACGCGGTCCCCCGCGCGCAGCCCCGCGGCCGGCACCCGGCGGGCAAGGACGTCCTTCGGGGTGCACAGCTGTCCGGTCAGGGTGATCACGTCCTGCGAGGCGGCCGCGCGGGGCCAGGGGTGCGGCCAGGTGTCCACGGGCAGCACGGCGGCCGGCTGGTCGTGGCCCTTGGTCGCCGGGGTGCGCAGATGGTGGGTGCCGCCGCGGACGACGGCGAAGTCCTCACCATGGCTGTGCTTCACGTCCAGCACCTCGGTGGCGTACCAGCCGCAGTAGGCACTCAGGGCGCGGCCCGGCTCGATGCGCAGCAGCGGGCCGGGGTGGGCTGCGGCGATACGGGCGAGGCCGGTGCCGAAGGCGGCCCAGTCGAAGCGGGCTTCGGGTCGGGCGTAGTCGACGGTCATGCCGCCGCCGACGTTCACCTCGTGGAGCGGTATGCGGTGGCGGGCCGCGAGGCCGGCCGCCCAGGTGACCACGGCTTCGGCCACGGCGAGCTGCTCCGCAGCCGCGAGACCGCTGGCCAGGTGGGCGTGGATGCCGCGCAGCTCCAGCTGCGGACGGCTGCCGTCGGTGAGTGCACGCACCGCCTCGTCCGCCTCGGCCGGGTCCATGCCGAACGGCGTGGGGCGGCCGCCCATGGTCAGTGCGCTGCCTTCGAGCGAGCCGGCGGCGAGGGGCAGATTGAAGCGGAGCAGCACCGCGATCCGGCGGCCGGGTGCCGTGCGGGAGGCGAGCTCGGCCAGCATGCGCAGTTCGTACGCGCTCTCCACATGGAAACGCGCCACGCCGAGTTCCAGGGCGGCGGCGATCTCGTCGGGCGTCTTGCCCGGGCCGCCGAAGGCGAGCGGGCGGTCCGGGACGGACGCGGCGACATGGGCCAGCTCGCCGCCGGAGGAGACCTCGTAGCCGTGCACGTAGGGGGCGAGTGCGGTGAGGATCTCCGGTTCGGGGTTGGCCTTGGCCGCGTAGTACAGCTCCACCCGCTCCGGCAGTGCCGACCGGACGGCGGCGGCGTGCTCGCGCAGTGCCCCGAGGTCGTAGATGTAGGCGGGCAACTCGTGCCCCGCGAGGGACAGGGCCCGGTCACGGACGGGGGCGGTGGGGGCGGTCATCGGGTGCTTCCGTCCGGATCCGTGCGGGGGACGCGGGACTGTGCGTCCGGCGCGAGGGGGGAGGGCAGGCGGACATAGCCGGCGCTGCGGTCGGCGGTGCGCTGCCAGCGGGTGAGCAGATTGGCCTTGGCGGGCAGGGGCGCGCCGGCCAACAGCGCCCGCAGCCTTGGCGGGCAGCCGTGCGTGTCGCCGTACTCCTGGAGCGTGCGGCCCAGTTGTGCCCACAGCTCGGTCTCGGTGTGCGGATACAGGTCGGCGATGGCGGCGAGCATCTCGGCCGCGTGGTTCACCAGGAGGCAGTAGACGACCCGGTCCCAGCCGCGTCCGGCGTCGTACGTCATGGGGGCGGCGACGTCAGGGGGCAGCGCGGCGAGGGTGTCGGCGTGGTGTTCGGGGACGAGCTTGGTGCCCTCCAGATCGCGGAAGAGGACCTGGGCCGGCCTGCCGTCGGCGTCGACGCAGACGAGGACGTTCTGCAGGTGGGGTTCGAGGACGAGCCCGTGGTCGAAGTACGCGGCGAGTACGGGAGGGACCAGCAGCCGCAGGTACTCCCTCCACCACGACAGGGCCGCCTCGGGGTCCGCGGCGGGCAGCAGCCTCGAGATGTGGCCGGGGCCGGTGGGGTACTCGTCGGCGACGGCCGCCGCGAGCAGGGCGGTGGTGCCGGGCCGCAGGTGGCGGTCGAGTCCTTCGCGGACGATCACGCCGAGGCCTTCCAGCAGCGTGCGGTCGGGGCGCCCGCCGGGGCCGGGGAGCGTGAGGGTGCGATAGGCCGGCTCACGCAGCAGGCCGGTGCCGGGAAAGCGGTCGGCCAGATCGGAGAGCGCCGGGCCGAGCAGCCGGGTGAGGGCGACGGCACCCGCGAGTTCGTAATGGGCGTTCTTGCGTACGCAGTTGGTGATGCGGATGTCGAGGCTGAACTTGAGGAAGGTGGTGCCGTCGTAGACGGTCCGCACGGAGGCGGTGGGGGTGAACCGCTTCGGGCCGTGGCCGAGGTCGAGGACGTCGCCGCGCTCGAGTGCCTGCCGCAGGGCGGGCCGCGTGCGCAGCAACTCGTACTGCCACGGGTGCGCGGGCAGCAGCCGGTGGCCGGCGGGCGCGGTCCCCAGTCGGTCGAGCGGGTCGGCGGCGCCGGGCTCGGCGCGCTCCTCGGCGATCAGGTCGTCGCGCACGGCGAGCAGCCGCAGCGGGAAGCCTGCTCCGGTCTCCGGGGCATAGGCGGCCCAGGAGGCGGGGTCGCCGCCGTGGGCCTTGGGGGTGGGGTGGAAGCGGTGCCCGAACAGCAGGGACTGCTCGGAGGCGAGGTAGGTCGCGAGGCGGTCCCCGGCCGGCGTCTCGGGGCGCGCCTGCGCGAGGGCGGCGCGGACCGCGCGGTGGCTTGCCGCGACCTGCCCGAGGAACTCGTCGTTGGCGGCCCCGGAACGCAACGACAGTTCGCCGTGGATGTGTTCGGCGAGCCGTCTCCAGTCGGTCTCGGCCCAGCCGCGTGCCGTCTGCTCGATGACCGGTCCGGTGAAGCGGTGGGCACCGAGCAGGGAGGTACGGCGCAGGGCCACACGCAGGGTGTCGCCGCGGCGCGGCAGACGCACCAGCAGATGGCCGCCGATGACGGCGGTCTGTCGCTCGGGTCCCGACACCTCGCGCAGCAGACAGTTCAGGAGGGTGTGGGACACGGCCCGGTCGGCGGTGGGCAGTGCCGTGAGCCGCGCCGGCGCGGCCGGCGGGCGGGGGATCGTGGTGGCCATCGCCGGGTCACGCTCCTCGCAACAGGTAGTTGGGTCCGGTGGTGTAGTGCTTGTTGATGTCCGCTGCTCCCGATCTGGCCTTGGTGAGCAGGGTGCCCGCCGTGACCATGGCCTTGACGGGCAGCCGCGGTGCGTCGAGTACCTGGGCGCGCAGCACGGCCCCGGGCTGTCCGGGGCGGGTGCCGAGCCGCTCGACGGCTTCGCCGAGGCGGTCGCGTACGAGCGCGAGCAGCCGCTCCAGCGGGGCGCGGCCATGCGCGGCGAGCCCGAACGCGTAGGCGCCGGCGCACAGATGGACGGTGATCGTGGTGAACAGGTCGGTGACCGGGCCGTCGCTGTCGCCGAAGATACGCCTGTCGTCGAAGGCGGCCGGGCCGGGTGCGTCGGGGCCGAGGGCGGCGCGCAGCCGGGCGGCGTTGATGCGCGGGCCGTCGTTGTCCTTGAGCAGCAGCCGCAGTCGCGGGCTTCCCGCGGCGGTGTCGAGCACGAGGGAGATGTTCTGCTGATGTGACTCGAGGGCGATGCCGTAGCCGAAGAGTGTGGTCTGCCAGTCGAGGAGCAGGGTGAGCAGCGCATCGAGGAGCGCGAGCGGGTCGCCGTCGTAGAACCGGTCGGCGAGACGGTCGATCACCAGGCGGCCGCCGGGGGCCCGGCCGAGCAGGCCGGCCAACGGCACGACGACGGCGTCGTCCAGGCCGGCGGGCAGGATGCGCCGCAGTGCTGCGAGGAGTTCGTGCCCGGCATGGGCGAAGGCGGTCTCGTCCGCGTGCAGGACAGTGCCCCGGAAGCGGGGTTCCCGGGCGATGACCGTCTCCAGCAGCCGCTGGCCCGCGGCGCCGTCGCACAGGCTGCCGGGCTTGATGGTGCGCCGGTTGAGCAGGCCCAGGGTGGAGGTGGCGAGAGGAAGCTTGAGATGGACGCGGGGGTGCGCGGTGAGGGCGACGGTGCGCATCGACAGCGTCGGCACGGCCTGCAGATGGGGCCGGTCCGCGAGGAAGGCCTTCGTGTCGAGCCCGGTGGCGCGCAGCGCTTCCCGCAGGGGTCCCTCGGCGGTCAACGGGTGCACGGGGAGCGTGAGATGACTGGCGTCGAGTGCACCGGGCAGCCCGAGGACGGAGGGAGCGGGCCACACTCCGTCCCTGTCCGGGTGCAGGCCCTGTGCCGTGACCGCATCCTTGGGCAGGGCCAGCCAGCGCAGGGGGAAGCGGGGATGGAACTCCGGTGCGTACTGGCGTAGTTGGCGGGGAGTGAGTCCGGAGCGGCCGCGCGCGGTCGGATAGACGGGGTGGTCGGCGCGGGCGGCGAGTGTGTCGTGGGCGAGGCCCCCGGCGGGGCCGGTCCAGTCGGCGGGGTCGTCGCCATGGCGGGCCGAGAGCAGTCCGGCGATCTCGTCGCGGGTCTCGGCGTGCAGCCGCAGGGCATCGAGAGCATCGTGACATTCGTCCAGGAAGGCCGCGAAACCGGCTCGGTCCTCCTGGTCCGCGAGGGCGGCGAGCGCGTCCAGTATGCCCTCGGCCGTGGTGAGTTCGGCTCCGTCGGGCTCGCGGCGCAGCAGGGGGAGCCGGGCCGCCGTCGCGCACTGGAACCCGTCGGCGCGCACGGGCAGCAGCAACGCGCCGCCGTCCGCTGCGGTGAGGCGCAGCCAGGTGCCGTCCGGTTCTTCGACGGGGGTGCTGCGGCTGCGGAGGCCGACGACGTCCTCGCGAAGCAGGGCGCTCAGGACACGCAGCAGCAGATCCGTGCGCGAAGCTTCTTCCGTCGTCACCGTCACGGTGTGATCTCCCACTGCTGCGAGCCGAGGAAGCCGGCCACGGCCAGGTCGACGGACTCCTGGCCGGTGCCGATGGCTCTGACGACCCCCAGGATGTCGCGGTTTGTGTGGTACACATCGTGCCGCTCCCCCACCTGACGCATCGGGCGGTACGTCAAACGGACGTCATCGACGGTGAGTTCAACGGGGGCCGGTGCGCGGGTCAGGGTGCCGGCGCACCGCGCGTACGGATAGTCGAGACGGGCGGCGCGATCGGAGCGCGCCCCCAGATCGGCGGGCAGGGGCTGCCCCAGATGCGTACGGAGGATGTGCTCGAAGAGCGGGATGCCGAGGAGGTCCGCGAGCAGCAGGTCGCACTGGTCGCCGATGGCCCGGTAATTGACCTCGATGAGGCGCGCGCGCCCTTCGTGCACGGTGAACTCGGTGTGGCAGGCGCCGAATCCGACGCCGAGCGCGTCCAGTTGCGCGAGGACCTGCGCGACGACCGGCTCGGGGTGGCGGGGGACGTACGCCAGCCGCTCCTCGATGAAGTACGGGGGCGGGGACAGCTCGGTGCGGAAGCCGCCGAGCACGTGCAGGCGTTCGCCGTCACCGAGGGTTTCCAGGGTGCACAGCTCGCCGGGCAGATATTCCTCGACGACCAGTGCGGCCCGCGGGCGGCGCGCCTGGATCTCCTTGCAGCGCTCCACGAGTTCCGCCGGCCCGTCGGCCAGCACGACGTCCTCGCTGGCCACTCCCTCGCGCGGCTTGACCACGCAGGGGAACGGCAGGTCGAGTGCGGCGAGTACGGCGGCCGGGTCCTGCCCCGGGGCGACTTCCGCCGACCGGACGGCATCGATCCCGGCCGCGGCGAGCCGGCGGCGCATCTCCGCCTTGTTCTTGGTGCGCAGGGCGGCCTGCCAGGGCTTGGCAGGGAGCCCGAAGTAGTCGGCGGCGAGCGCGGCCTGGGTCTGCAGATGGTCGCTGTTGGTGAAGACGGCGTCCGGCGCCCGGCCTGCCGAGATCGAGGTGATCACCGCCCGGAAGTCACGTACGTCACACTCCAGGACATCGACCGCGGGGTCGGCGTCGTGCGCATCCGGCTGGTCGGTGAGCAGCGTGACATCGATGCCGAGACGGCGGGCAGCGGGCAGAAACCCCTCGGTCACCGAGTCGGTCGGGTTCAGGGCCAGCAGGTACAGCTCCATGAAGGGATCACCTTCCGCTCGCACGGACGACAGGGGACGGGTGTCCGCGCCGGGCGCCCCGGCAGTTCTGGATCACGAGGCGAGAGCTTAGGTTAGGCATTCCTAAACACGCCAATTCCCGGAAACGGGGCGCCGGTTCACACCCCCACCCTTCACTGTGGGTAAGGTGAGCCTTCCCTAATCGCACGGCGGTTCGCCGTGCCGTTCGATGTGCATGCCGTTCGAGGAGTTAGCCCGTGATCCTGGCCCCGGCGCCGGCGCCGGCCGAACCTGCCGTGAGCTGCTCCGCTCTGCTCGGCTCGGCCTTCCGCCGTCTCGCCACCGTGTGTCCGGCACTGAACCTGAGCGTCGCGGCCCCCCGGACACCGGCCGGCCAGGGCTGGGCCGACGGGGCCGAACTGCTACGCCGTGCCGAACTGCTCGACGCCTTCCTCGACGCCGAGGCGGCCCGCATCCGCGACCGGTACGACCACACCGCCCGGCCCGACGTCGTCGCCTCGCGTGCCCTGCACGGCTACCTGTGGTCCGTGAGCCTGCTGATGAGCGGCCCCTGGTACCTGGAGCGGCGGGTACCGCGGATTCACCCTCACGAGGTACGGCACAGCCGCACGAGTGATGCGTACGAGGTCGTTCCGGGCCGCTTCGCCTGCCTGCCCGGCGATCCCGCGGCCGCCCAGCCGGGGGTGAGGGTCGTGCCCGACGAGGAAGCCCTGCGCGCGGAGCTGCGCGCGGCGGTCGCCGATCATGTGCGGCCGCTGCTGGAGGCCCTCGCGCCCCGGGTACGGCGCGGGCCGCGGGCGCTGTGGGGCATGGCCGGCGACGATCTGGTCTCCGGCGTGTGGTACCTCGGCCGCATGCTCGGCGAGGAGGACCGGGCCGTGCACGAGGCCGGCCGGCTGCTGCCGGGGCCCGTCGCCCCGTTCCCCTCAGGCGCCGGCTTCCGGCTGCTGACGGGTCGTGACGGGCAGACGTACCCGACCCGCACGCGCCTCGGCTGCTGCCTCTACTACACGATCCGGCCCGCTGAGGCCTGCGCCACCTGTCCGCGCACCTGTGACGCCGAACGGCTGCGCCGCCTCGAGGGCTGACCTCGCCCTGTCACCGGGGCCGTGCAGCGGTCCGCCGGTGCCCCGTAGCGGGACACCGGCGGACACCGGGCGACGTCAGGCCCGGTACAGCAGCGTCCTCATGGTTTCCATGAGCACCGCCTCGGCGTCGGCCACCGCACCGGCCGACCGCCAGGCCACGAACCCGTCCGGGCGTACCAGCACGGCGCCGTCGGACGTGGTGCTGTGGAGCCGGGCCCAGTCGACGCCGGTCTCGGGGACCAGATCCGCGTCCCGCCCGTCCCCGATCCGATAGGCGTCCAGGGTGACCGACAGCCGGGCGGCCACCGCCGCTGCCGCCTCGTGCCATGCCGCGCCGCCGTTGCCGTCACCCGTCAGCAGGACGAAGGACCGTTCGTACAGGTCGAGCGTGGAGCGCATGCGAACCGAGCCCTGCTCGTGCAGCCACAGGTGCGGGGCCCGGGTACCGGGCCCGCCGGACAGACTCATCCGTGCGGGTACGACGGGCTGCTGGGGGTCGGCCCCGAGCACAGCGCCCCGCGGGTAGGTGTAGCCCATGGCGACCGTGAGCATTCCGCCCTGCTTCCCGGCCCCGACTCCGGGTGCCGGGGCGTAACCCGGGTGGCTGTGCTCCTTCGACCTCGCCGAGGCCCGCGAGCTCGTGGCCTGCGCCACCGGGCGGCGTTCCTCCTCGTACGAGGCCAGCAGGCCGGGGCCTGCGCTGCCGTCGAGGACGGCGGCGAGTTTCCACGCCAGGTTGTGCGCGTCCTGGATGCCCGTGTTGGAGCCGAACGCGCCGGTCGGGGACATCTCATGGGCGGAGTCCCCGGCAAGGAAGACCCGGCCGTCCCAGTACCGCTCCGCCACTCGCTCGGCGGCATGCCAGGGAGCCTTGCCGGTGATCTCGACATCGAGGCCGACGACGCCGGTCGCCCTGCGGATGTGCTCGATGCAGCGCTCGTCGGTGAAGTCCTCGAGCGTCTCGCCGAGTTCGGGCTGCCAGGGCGCGTGGAAGACCCAGTTCTCCACGTTGTCCACGGGCAGCAGAGCGCCGTCCGCCTCCGGATCGGTCAGGTAGCACACGATGAAGCGCCGGTCTCCGACGACATCGGCCAGACCGAGCGAGCGGAAGGTGATGCTCACGTTGTGGAACAGGTCGCCGGGTCCTGTGTGCCCGATGCCGAGGCGCTCCCGGACGGGGCTGCGGGGCCCGTCCGCCGCGATCAGATAGTCCGCGCGTACGGTCCGGCGCCTGCCGGTCTCCCGCTCGTGGAGCACACCGGTGACCCCCTGCGCGTCCTGCTCGAACGACAGCAGCTCGGTGGAGTACCGCAGGTCTCCCCCGTTCTTGAGTGCGCACTCCAGGAGTACGGGTTCCAGATCGTTCTGACTGCACACGCACCACCCGGCAGGACTGAACTTCGCCAGTGCCGCGCCCGACTCGACCTGTTTGAGCAGCCACTCCCCCTCGTCCGTGACGAGGGACGATGTCTGGAGGATGCCGTGGTTGTCCGCGAGTACGGACGCGGCTTCACGGATGAGCTGCTCGGCGCCGGCCCCCCGGAACAGTTCCATCGTGCGCACGTTGTTGCCTCGTCCGCGGGGATGCATCGACGTGCTCACGTGCTTCTCGACCAGCATGTGCTCGACACCGAGCCGGCCCAGGAACAGGGAAGCGGACAGCCCCACCAGGGAACCGCCCACGATGAGGACCGGTACGCGTTCGTCGACCTTTTCTTCCATCAGATGCTCCTGCTCCAGCCGCCGGTAGGGGGGATGGAGTTTCCATGCCCTGGCAGGAGCGCTTCGATCGCCCCCTTCACCCACCTGGTTCACACATCTCGCGCCACCTGAGGTACCGGCACAGGATCGAATCCGGACCGGCACCTCCTGCTGGTGGTGACCGGTCGTCCATTCGCGCCGGATCCTCGCCCGGTCCCCGAAAGGGGACGTCGTGCCACGGGATGTGACGGCCTCAGCGTCAAGGAGATGCGTGGAACATGACAATGCTGTCCGAGCGTGTGTCTCAATCAGCCTTTGACGGCTCGCGGCTGCGAGTCGTTCTGCTGCTGGACCTCCATGACGGGGCCCAGCAACGCTTCCTGACGGCGTACGAACACATGCGCAATCAGGTGGCATCGGTAGCCGGCCATGTCAGCGACCAGCTCTGCCAGTCGATCGAAAACCCCTCCCAGTGGCTGATCACCAGCGAATGGGAGAGCGCGCCGCCCTTCCTCGCCTGGGTGAACAGCGAGGAGCACGTCGAAACCGTGCGGCCGCTGCACGACTGTGTGCGCGACACACGGTCGCTGCGCTTCAGCGTCCTGCGGGAGACCGGCAACTTCCAGGCGACGGCGGAGGCCGCGCGGAGCGGCACCGGTCTCCAGTCTGCACCGCGGGTGGGCGACGGCGTGGTACGCCACGCCATCACCTTCACGGTCAAGCCGGGAAGTGAGCCGGTCGTCGCGGACATCCTGGCGAGCTACACCTCGCCCGAGCCCCAGGTCGACTCCGGCACACGGCTGCGCCGCACCTCGCTGTTCATGCACGGCAACCGGGTCGTACGGGCCATCGAGGTGCAGGGAGACCTGCTCGCCGCCCTGCGCCATGTGGCCCAGCAGCCCGAGGTCAGGGCGGTGGAGGAGGCCATCAACCCGTACCTGGAGCAGGACCGGGACCTCGACGACCCGAACTCCGCACGGGTGTTCTTCACCCGGGCGGCGCTCCCCGCGGTGCACCATCTGGCGACCGCCGGCGGCGAGCACGCCACCGTCAAGCGGCATGCGCTGTACTACCCGGCCAAGCCCGGCTGCGGAATGGCACTCGCACGGCTGCTCGCGCAGCAGGACGAGGCCGCCGCCGACGACCCCTCGGCTCCCATCGACAGCAGCACCATCTTCCAGCGCGACGACATCGTCGTGCGGCTGGTCGATGCACGCGGCTCCCTCGACTCGGCACCGATGATCGCACTCGGCGCGCAAGGCCCCCGCAAGGCAGCGGTGCTCGCACGTCTGATCGACCACGACGCGCTGGGCACCAACAGCTCGCTCACCGACGAAGAACGGATGTCGCGCTTCCTCGCGAGCGCCGACATGCGTCTGATCACCGACCGCCGGGCCTGACCCGCTCGCCCGGATCCCCAGCGGTCGCTACCGCACCGCTGGCACCCACGCCAATCGGCCACGTGGAGGAAGCAGTCATGACCACACCCCATCGCATCGTCGATCTCAGCGAGACCCAGCCCAATCGCAGGCGCGGCGGTGACCTGCGCGCCATGCTCACACCCACCACGGTGGGTGCCACGAGCGGCTTCATGGGCCTCGCGATCGTGGAGCCCGGCGAGCGCATCGGTGAGCACTACCACCCGTACTCCGAGGAGTTCGTGTACGTCGTCAGCGGAATGCTCGAAGTCGATCTCGACGGCGAGGCGCATCCGCTCCGACCGGATCAGGGTCTGCTGATCCCGGCGTACGTACGGCACCGTTTCCGCAATGTGGGCAGCACGGAAGCCCGGATGGTCTTCCACCTGGGGCCGCTGGCCCCGCGCCCGGAACTCGGCCATGTCGACACCGAGGAGACGCCGGCCGAGGAAGGTGCCGGCCAGCGGCCGCCGGAACGAACGGGGTCCGTTTCATGACACGACGCGTGGCAGTGACCGGAGTCGGTGTCGTGGCTCCGGGCGGCGTGGGGACACCCGCGTTCTGGGACCTGCTGTCCAGCGGCAGGACCGCGACGCGGGGCATCACGCTCTTCGACCCGACCGGGTTCCGCTCCCGCATAGCCGCCGAGTGCGACTTCGACCCGCTGGCCCACGGACTGGACCCGGAACAGATCCAGCGCGCCGACCGGTACGTCCAGTTCGCCATGGTCGCGGCCCGGGAAGCCCTTCAGGACGCCGGGCTCGACCCGGAGAAGGAGGATCCCTGGCGCATAGGCGTCTCGCTCGGCACCGCGGTCGGCGGCACCACCCGTCTGGAGCAGGACTACGTCAAGGTCAGCAGCTCCGGCCGGCGCTGGGACGTCGACCACAGCGAGGCAGCACCCCATCTCCACCGGGCCTTCTCTCCCAGCGCCCTCGCCTCGGAGGTGGCCGAGCAGACCAGCGCCCACGGCCCGGTGCAGACCGTGTCCACGGGCTGCACCTCCGGGCTCGACGCGATCGGCTACGCCTTCCAGGCCGTGGCGGAGGGCAGGGTCGACGTCTGCATCGCCGGAGCGTCGGACTCCCCGATCTCACCGATCACGGTGGCCTGCTTCGACGCCATCAAGGCGACCTCGCCGAACAACGACGACCCGGCCCATGCCTCCCGCCCCTTCGACGCCAACCGCGACGGGTTCGTCATGGGTGAGGGAGGAGCCGTACTGGTTCTGGAGGAACTCGAGCACGCCCGGGCCCGCGGGGCCACGGTGTACTGCGAGATCGGCGGGTACGCCACGTTCGGCAACGCCCACCACATGACGGGTCTCACCCGGGAGGGCCTGGAGATGGCCCGCGCGATCGACCACGCGCTGGACCAGGCCGGCCTCAACGGATCGGACATCGACTACGTCAACGCGCACGGCTCGGGCACCCAGCAGAACGACCGCCACGAGACGGCCGCGGTCAAGGAATCGCTCGGCGCGCACGCCTACAAGGTGCCGATGAGCTCCATCAAATCCATGGTGGGCCACTCGCTCGGCGCGATCGGAGCCATAGAGGTCGTCGCCTGCGTGCTGGCCATCGCCCATCAGGTGGTGCCGCCGACGGCGAACTACGAGACCCCCGACCCCGAGTGCGATCTCGACTATGTGCCGCGCACCGCGCGCCCCCTCAAGCTGCGCAGCGTGCTGTCGGTCGGCAGCGGCTTCGGCGGCTTCCAGTCCGCGGTCGTGCTCACCCGACCAGGTGGGAGGAGAGCATGAGTTCCAATGACCGGCGTGCAGTCATCACCGGAATCGGTGTGGTCGCCCCCAACGGAGTGGGTGTCGAAACCTTCTGGAAGTCCACTCGGGAGGGCATCAGCGTTCTCGACCACATCACGCGAGAGGGCTGCGGGCATCTGCCGCTCCGGATCGCCGGAGAGGTCCGGGGCTTCGACCCCGAATCGCTCATCGAGCAGCGCTTCCTCGTCCAGACCGACCGGTTCAGCCACTTCGCGATGGCTGCGGCCGACCTCGCGCTCGCCGATGCGCGGATCGCCGCGGGCAAGTACGGCGACTCGCCGTACGACGTGGGCGTGGTCACCGCCGCCGGTTCCGGCGGCGGTGAGTTCGGCCAGCGTGAGCTGCAACGGCTGTGGGGGCAGGGGTCGCGCTACGTCGGTCCGTACCAGTCCATCGCCTGGTTCTACGCGGCGAGCACCGGCCAGATCTCGATCCGCGGCGGGTTCAAGGGTCCGTGCGGTGTCGTGTGCAGCGACGAGGCCGGCGGCCTGGACGCCATCGCGCACGCCGCGAGGGCCATCGGACGCGGTACCGACGCGGTCGTCGTCGGCTCGGCCGAAGCGCCGCTCGCGCCGTACTCGCTCGTCTGCCAGCTCGGCTACCGCGAACTGAGCACGAGCGACGAACCGGAGCGGGCCTACCGCCCGTTCACCGCCACCGCCTGCGGCTTCGTGCCCGCAGAGGGCGGCGGCATGCTCGTCGTCGAGGCGGAGTCGGCGGCCCGTGAGCGGGGCGCACCGATCCGGGCGACCGTGGCCGGCCACGCGGCGACGTTCAGCGGGGCATCCCGGTGGGAGGAGTCCCGCGAGGGCCTGGCCCGGGCGATCACCGGTGCGCTGGACGAAGCCGGCTGCACACCCGAGGAGATCGATGTGGTCTTCGCGGACGCGCTGGGCACTCCGGAAGCCGACCGGGCCGAGGCGCTGGCGATCGCCGACGCCCTGGGCCCGCACGGCCGGCGGGTGCCCGTGACCGCACCCAAGACCGGCACGGGCCGTGCCTACTGCGGAGCGCCGGTGCTCGATTCGGCCGCCGCGGTGCTCGCGCTGCAAAGCGGTCTGATCCCGCCCACCCCCCATGTCTTCGACGTGTGCCACGACCTTGCGATGGTGACCGGCGCGGCTCGCCCCGCCGAGCTGCGTACGGCCCTGGTGCTGAGCCGAGGACTCATGGGATCGAATGCGGCGCTCGTGCTGCGGCACGCCGCCGACACCCCCTCGTGAGAAGGAGAACTGCCTCATGACCGCGCAACTGACCATCGACCAACTGGCTGTTCTGATGAAGAGCGCCGGTATCACGGTCGACCCCAAGGAAATGGGCGGCCGGCCGGAAACGCCGTTCGACGCCTACGGCCTCGACTCGCTCGGTCTGCTGGGCATCGTCGGGGAGCTGGAGAACAGGTACGGCCGGGCGCTGCCGCCCGACGCCGACCGCTGCAAGACCCCGCGCGAATTCCTCGACCTCGTCAACAACTCCCTCATGGCAGGAGCCTGAAGTGACCGGGCACACCGAGAACAAGGTCGTCATCGACGCCCCCATCGATCTGGTCTGGGACGTCACCAACGACATCGAGAACTGGCCCTCGCTGTTCAGCGAGTACGCGTCCGTCGACGTCCTCGAGCGTGACAACGACAGGACGCTGTTCCGCCTCACCATGCATCCGGACGAGAACGGCACCGTGTGGAGCTGGGTCTCGGAGCGGGTCGTCGACCGCAGCGCGCGCACGGTGCGTGCCCGCCGGGTGGAGACGGGACCCTTCCAGCACATGGACATCCGCTGGGAGTACACCGAGACGCCCGAAGGCACCTTGATGCACTGGACGCAGGACTTCGCGATGAAGCCGGACGCCCCCGTCGACGACGCGTGGATGACCGACAACATCAACCGCAACTCCAAGGTCCAGATGGATCTCATCCGGGACAAGATCGAGAAGCGCGCCCGCACCCGCGAGTCCGCCCCGGTCACGCCCCGCTGACCGCCGCCCCACCCCCGACAGCCAACCCGACAGGCATCCGAAGGGACTCCCCCCGATGCATCGAGCTCTCATCGTCGCCCGAATGGCGCCCGATTCGGCCACCGACATCGCCGAGGTGTTCGCGGCCTCCGACGGCGGCGAACTGCCGCACCTCGTCGGGGTCACCCGGCGCAGTCTGTTCCAGTTCGGCGACGTCTACCTGCATCTGATCGAGGCCGACCGGCCCCCCGGCCCGGCGATCGCCAAGGTGACCGAACACGCTGCCTTCCGCGATGTCAGCGACCGGCTCGCGGCCTTCGTCAGTCCGTACGACCCGCAGACCTGGCGGACTCCGAAGGACGCGATGGCGCACGAGTTCTATCGCTGGGAACGCGCCGCCGCCAAGGCGTGACCCGCGCACAGCACGCCGGCCCCGCGGTTCTCGCGGGGCCGGCGTGCTGTGCGCGTCCCGGGCGTTTCAGCCGGGGACGACACTGTCGAACGCGTGGAGATAGGCGTTGACCGGGCGGACGTCGCCCACCGTCAGGCCGGCGTCCTTCATACGGTTGATCATGCTCCGCTCGGTGTGCTTGGCGCCTCCGACGTTGAGCAGCAGCATCAGGTCCATGGAGGTGGTGAACTTCATCGACGGGGAGTCGTCCACGAGGTTCTCGATGACCACCACCCTCGCTCCCGGACGGGCCGCCGCGACCACATTGCGCAGGGTTCTGCGCGTGCTCTCGTCGTCCCACTCCAGGATGTTCTTGATGATGTACACGTCCGCTTCGACGGGGATCGAATCCCGGCAGTCCCCGGGGACGATGGTGACCCGGTCGGCCAGCGCGCCGCCGTCCCGCAGCCGTGGATCTGCGCCCGCAACCACTCGGGGCAGGTCGAGCAGCGTTCCGCGCAGATCCCCGTACTTCTCCAGGAGGCTTGCCAGTACGTGCCCCTGGCCGCCGCCGATGTCCGCGACCGTCGAGGCTCCGGTGAGGTCGAGGAGATCGGCGACGTCCTGCGCCGACTGCATGCTGGAGGTGGTCATGGCCCGGTTGAAGACATGGGCCGACTCGTGGGCGTCCTCGTGCAGATAGTCGAAGAACCCCTTGCCGTACAGCTCGTCGAAGACGCTGCGGCCGGTCCGCACCGCCTCGTCGAGCCGCGGCCAGGCGTCCCAGGTCCAGGGCTCGGTGCACCACAGGGAGATGTAGCGCAGGCTGTGCGGATCGTCCTCGCGCAGCATCCGGGACATCTCGGTGTGGACGAACCGGCCGTCCTCCTGCTCGGTGAAGACGCCGTAGCAGGTCAGTGCGCGCAGCATCCGCCGCAGCGCTCTCGGCTCGGTGCCCACCGCAGCCGCGAGTTCCTCGGCGGTGGCGGGTTCCTCCCCCAGCGCGTCCGCGACGCGCAGCCTGGCCGCCGCGCGCACCGCCGCGGCACATGCCGCCCCGAAGACGAGTTCCCGCAGCCGCATGGCCGGCTGTGGGGTGGTACTTACGGTCGTCATACCCTCTCGTTTCTCGTGAGGTGGGGGGCCGGGCCGAGTGGCCCGGCCGGTCCGGTCCGCGTCTGCGGACCGGTCAGCACATGCCTCCGGGCTGGGAGACCCGGCACATGTTGGCCGTCCACTGGTTGCCGGTGCCGACGTCGCGGTTGGCGAGGTCCGCCGGCCCGTTGCGCAGCACGACGTTGCCTCGGATCACGTTGCCGGTGTTGGCGGCGCCCACAAAGCTCTTGAACAGCACGATGCCGCCGGAGAGCGGGTACTTGCCGACGTTGTCCCAGATCAGATTGGAGTCCACCAGGGTGTCCTCGGCGCCGGTGAGGACGAGCCCCGTTCCCTGGATCTGCGGGAGCCGGGCGGTGGCCTTGCAGTACTTGTTGTTCGAGCTGATGCGGTTGCCGCGGACGGTCAGGTCGCCTGCCCGGGGCTTGGACTCGTCGCCCACCACGAACACACCGGCGCAGTTCCCGGAGATGCTGTTGTATTGGACGGTCAGGTTCCTGACGCGGCGGATGGTCGCGCCGATGCGGTTGTCGAACAACAGGTTGTGTCCGACGACCGTGCCGCCGGTGTCGGTCGCCCCCGCTTCGAGTGTGACGGTGTTCGCGACGAAGATGCCCGCGTCTCCGTTCTTGCGGGCGATGTTGTGGGTGAGAACGCTGCGGGTCGACCACTCCTGGGCGATGCCCCAGACCTTGTTGCTCTCGGAGTACACCCTCTGCACCGTCAGACGGTCGGTGCCGGTGGCCCAGATCCCGCTCTTCTTGTATCCCGACAGGGTCAGCGACTGGATCCGTACCCCCTTGACGGGCAGTGCCCGCGTGCCGAGGACACAGATCCCGTTGCCGGACTTGGCGCAGGCGTTCTTGGAGGACGCGGCGGCCGGCTTCAGCACGGTCCGTCCGCCCGTCCCCCGCAGAGTCAGGTTGTGTTTCTTGATCACAACGCTCTGGCGGTAGGTCCCTGGAGCGATGGTGACGGTGTCTCCGGGCAGTGCGGCGTCCACAGCCGCCTGGATGGACTGGCCGGCACGTACGAAGTGCGTGAGGTGGTGTGTGACCTCGGCGGGGGCGGGTGCCGCGGCGCCCAGTCCCGTGGCGGCCATGAGGGCTGCGCATCCGAGGTACATCAACTGTCGTTTCGTCATGAGCTGACGCTAGGGCCGAATGACCCCAAATCGCTACATAAGATGACCAAACGGACACGTGTCGTGAACAAACTTAAGGCGGATGCCGTCTGCCGGTGGCATCACCCTCCCCTCCTGACTAGCTCCCGCAGTCCTGCGAGCGCCACCATGGGGAGTGGGCAGTGTCGCCCGGCGGGTGTGGAGGTGATACAGACTTTGACTCGGCACAACTTTGCGTTCTGCGGGGCCGAAATGGCAGCCGTCTACGTACTCGCCGAGGGTGGCGACGAACTGCACCTGGCCGAGACGGTCGGCGAGCGCGGCCTCTCGTACGGGCTGCCCGCGGTTCTGGGCCTGTCCGGGCAGTCCCCCGCCGCAGAGGCCTTCCGGTCCCGCCGCCCGCTGTGGCTGAGTCCGCAGGAGGTCGCTGCCTACCACGCCAACGGGGGTGACGCCACGCTGATCGGCACCGCCGGCAGACCGTCGGCCAAGATCTCGATGGGCGTGCTGCCCCTGGGACGCGGCAACGGGGAGCTGGGCTGCCTGGTGGTCGCGGGCGAGGTGGCGAACGGCTTCGACGCCGACCGGCGCAGCCTTCTGGAGCTGTACGCCGACCAGGTGGCCGCCGGGCTCGAATCGGTCGCGGCCCGCGTCGCCGGGCGGGCGCAGCCACGTGCCCATCTGGGCCCCAAGCTGATGCCACTGCAAGGCGGCGCCTTCACCCTGGAGCTTGCCACCGGCGCCATGGACGCGGACGCACAGGTGCTGAGTCTCCTCGGTATTGCCCGCGACGACTTCGACGGACAGGTCGAGACCCTTCTCGCCTGCGCCGTGCCCGATGACATCCCCGCACTGATGGCCATCGTGGAACCGGGCCGCCTGTCCCCGGACGGGGACCAGCTGGCCTTCCGGATACGCCGGCCGGGCGGCGAACTTCGCTGGCTCGGACTGCGCTGCCGTGTCCAGGTCGACGCCACCGGCGCCCCGGAACGCATCCTCGGCGTGGTCGCCGACGCCGCCTACCTGCGCCCCAGCGCCGACGAGGTCTCGATCGTCCAGCGCCTGTCCGCCAGGCTGGCCGGGGCCACCACCATCCGTGACGTCAGCCGACTGGTGGTCACCGCCCTGCGCGAGCCGCTGGGCGCCAACCGCATCGCGGTCGCCGAGCTGGAGGCCGAGCGGCTGTTCGTCACCATGCTCGATCCGCCGGAGCACGAGGCCTGGCCCGGCATCTGGCGCTCCGAGTGGCGCTCCGAATGGCCCGACGCGTCCCTGCAGAGCCTGCCCACGCTGCGCAACGCGCTGCGGGAGGGCCATGTGAGCCTGTGGCCCCCGGGCGCCGGCCTGGAGTCCGGGCTCGCCGGTATCGGGCCGGGCGGGCTCGCGGTGCTGCCGCTGCCCGCCGACGGCCGGATGGTCGGGGTGTGCCTGGTGGGCTGGGACGAAGAGCACCGGTTCGGCCCCGAGGAGCGCTCGCTGCTGACCGCGGCCGCGGGTCTGGTGGGTCAGGCCCTGATGCGCGCGCACGCCCTGGACGCCGGGCACGAGCTCGCCACCATGCTGCAGCGCAGCCTGCTGCCCCGTACGCTGCCCGAACTGGCCGGAGGGGTCGCTGTCGCCCGGTATCTGCCGGCGACCGTCGGGCTCGAGGTGGGCGGCGACTGGTACGACGTGATCCCGCTCGGCGACGGTCATGTGGCGCTCGTGATCGGGGACGTCCAGGGGCACAGCGCCGGAGCCGCCACCATCATGGGCCAGATGCGCACGGCCGTGCGGGCGTACGCGGTCGAGGGCCATCCGCCGGATGTGGTGGTCGCCCGCGCCAATCGTCTGCTCGTCGGCATGGAGACCGATCTCTTCGCCACCTGCCTGTACGTGGACCTGGACATGGAGGAGGGCATCGCCAGGTTCGTACGCGCGGGGCACCTGTCGCCCGTACTGCGCCACCCGGACGGCCACGCGGAGGAGCTGCAGGTCGAGGGCGGCCCGCCGCTGGGCGTGCTCGCGGACGCCGAATACGCCATGACCGAGGCCGGGTTGGTCCCGGGAACCCTGCTGACCCTGCTGACGGACGGCCTCGTCGAATCGGCCCAGCTCCATCTGGAGGACGGCATGCGCCGCGTCTGCGAGCTGCTCGCCGCGACGGACCCGGCCGACCCGGGCCTCGTCGCCGACGAACTGCTCGGGGGAGCGAACGGGCGCGACGACGACGTGGCGGTGCTGCTGCTGCGCTACGACGGGACGCGGGTGCGGCCGGTACGGACCCACTGGACGGTGTGGCGGCTGCCCAACGCCGTCATGCACGCCCGCCGGTTCACCGCACGCACGCTGCGCTCCTGGGGGCTGAAGAACGAACTGGACGTGGCTCTGCTGGTGGTCTCCGAACTGGTCACCAACGGCATCGCCCATACCCAGGGCGAGGTACGGCTGGACCTGACGCTGTCCGCGGACCGCCTGCGGATCGCCGTGAACGACGCGTCGCCGCGCAGCCCCGTCAAGCCGACGGGAGAGGTGGACTGGGAGGCGACCGGCGGGCGCGGGCTGCTGATCGTCGAGGCGACGACGGCGTCCTGGGGTTCGGTGCCACTCAGCGGCGGCAAGCAGGTCTGGGCGGAGATCCCGGTGGTGACATCCGACAGCTGAAAAGCCACCACGGGCTGCAGGCCCGCCCTCCGGCGGGCCGGAGAGAGCCGATCGCCTCAGGGGTAGAATTTTCAGGGGCGTGGGACATGGACGCCCCGAAGCAGCGATACGCACGGTCGTACGAGGGGGCGGGGATGGCGGAGCGCAGGGCCGCGGCCGATCGGGACGCCGTGGCGAATGTCATCGAGGACTGGGCACGGGAGCGGCCCGAGCTGGACACCAGCCCGCTGGAGGTCCTCGCCCGGCTGCACCGCTCGTATCTGCGCTACAGCACTCGGCTCACGTCGTCCATCGAGCGCCACGGCCTTTCGGTCGCGGGCTTCGACGTGCTCACCGCGCTGCGGCGGGCCGGCAAGCCGTACCGGCTGACCGCAGGTCAGCTCGCCGACTCGGGACTCGTCTCGTCCGCCGGTGTCACGCTGCGGATCGACCGGCTGGAGAAGGACGGGCTGATCGTCCGGGAACGGGACGCGGAGGACCGGCGGGTCGTCTACTCGCGGCTCACCGACGACGGGCTCGCCAAGGTGGACGAGGTGTTCGCCGAACATCTCGACAACGAACGCCGGATGCTCGGCGAGCTGTCCCCCGCCGAGTGCCGCCAGCTCGCGCGGCTGCTGCGCAAGCTGGAGCACTCCATCCTCGTGTCGGACGAGGAGCCCGCCGGCTGAGTACCCCCGCTCGGGTCACCCGTCGGCGGCCGCGGACTGTGCCTCGGCCTGCGCCCGGTACAGACGGCGCAGCCGTACGACACCCAGATCGTGCTGGTAGAGGTTCTCGCGCTGGTCGGCGTCGGCCGGCATGGCCTCCAGCATGACGCGGTCCTGCTCGAGGACCTCCCAGTGCCGCTTCTCGATGAGCGTCTTGTAGAGGAAGCGCCAGGTGTCGCGCTGCCAGCCCTGGACGCGGCGGTAACGCCAGAAGAAGACCCCGGTGCGTTCGGCGTCGACCGGGCAGGCCGCGCCGACGATGCCGAAGGCTCCCCCGGGACCGGCGGAGGGCGGGTACGGGATGGACAGATCGACCCAGTCGATGCCGGTGCGGCACAGCTCGACCCAGTCGAAGTTGACGCCTCGCTGGTCGGTCTTCTCGAAGAAGTAGCCGCGGTGGGTCTCGCGGATCCGGAACTTTGCCGTCGTGTCCCCGTCGTACATCGTGTGCGACTCGTGGTGCAGGAACGCGCCGTGCATCGGGTCGAGGAGGTTCTCCATGGCGTACCGCCACGGCACGTTCCACTCGGCGTAGCACAGGATCGGCTCGACCTCGGGGTCGGTGAGCGGGTCGGGAAGGATGAGTTCGGCGGGCTCCGGGTGCTGTTCGTCGCCGAAGTAGGCGAGGATCACGCCGGCGATCTCACGCACCGGCAGTGAGGTGACGAGCTTCTTGCCCTCCAGATTGCAGCCGGGCAGGCCGGGGACGGACGAGACGGTGCCGTCGGTCTCGACCTCGACACCGTGGTACCAGCAGGCGACCCGGTCGCCGAGGTGCTTGCCGAGCGACAGCGGGGCGCCTCGGTGGGGGCAGCGGTCGGCGAGCATCGACAGGACACCGTCGGAGCGGCGGAACAGCAGCCACTGTTCGCCGAGCGCGGTGACCTTGCGCATCGCGCCGGGCGCGACGAAGTCGGAGGGGACGACGGGGTGCCACTGGTTGCGCAGGCCGGTGGCGTAGATGTGCTCGGCGGTGGCGGTGGTCGACAGGGTCATGGTCAGGCTCCCAGGCGGTGCATCTCGGCGCGGAAGGACTCCTCGGTCCACGGGGTGCCGTCGGGGGCGTGGAGCTGACGGGAGTTCAGTCCACGGATCACGTCGGCGAGTTCGTGGCCGTCCTTGGTGAAGACCTCTTCGAGGGTGGCGGCCAGCTTGTGTTCGTAGGGGGTGGGTTCGTGCGTACGGGACTGGTGAGCGTCCAGGTACGGCCAGGGGGCGGTGGTCATCGGGGCCTCCAACGGTCGGTTCACAGGTCGAGGACGAGGCGGCCGGTGGCGCAGCGCGAGACGCAGATCATCATCGTGGCGTTCGCGGTGTGCTCGGCCTCGCTGAGCAGGAAGTCGCGGTGGTCGGGGGTGCCGGCCAGCACCCGGGTCTCGCAAGAGCCGCAGATGCCGTCCCGGCAGGAGCTGTCGACCTTCAGGCCCGCGTCCTCCGCGGCCTGCAGGATCGAGGTGTCGGCGTCGACGGTGAGGGTGAGCCCCGAGACGGCGCACTCGACCTCGAACACCTCGTCGTCCCCGGTGCGTTCCACGACGGGTGCGGCGAACCGCTCCAGGCGCAGCTGCCCGGCGGGGCACCTCTCCTCCACCGCGGCCAGCAGGGGCTCCGGGCCGCAGCAGTAGACGAGCGTGTCGGCGGGCAGTCCCGCGAGGGCGGCGTCCAGGTCGATGTGGCCCTGCTCGTCCTGCGGGACGACGGTCACCTCGCCGTCCAGAGCGGCCAGTTCATCGGTGAAGGCCATCGATGCGCGGCTGCGCCCGCCGTACACCATGCGCCACGGCACACCGCGTCGTGCACTCTCGCGGGCCATGGCGAGCAGCGGCGTGATGCCGATGCCGCCCGCGACGAAGACATGTCCGGCGGCGTCCTCCAGCGCGAAGTGGTTGCGCGGCTCGGAGACGGTAACGGTCTGTCCGGGGCGCAGCTGGGTGTGCACGTACCGCGAACCGCCCCGCGACGCGGGCTCGTCGAGGACGCCGATGCGGTAGGCCGCCGTGGACCGGGGGTCGCCGCACAGGCTGTACTGGCGGATCCGGCCGCCCACATGGACGTCGATGTGCGCGCCGGGTGTCCAGGCGGGAAGGGGCTTGCCGTCGGGATGGGTCAGCTCGACGGACAGAACGCCCTCCGCCTCCCAGGTCATCCGGTGCACGGTCAGCTGCACAGAGGTCTCGCTCATCTCGGCTGACTCCTCACTGGGCCGGGGAGAGGCCCGGGATCCTCACGGGCGGGGTGAACGGGTTCTTCATCGGGCCGAGCGCCGCGAGATCGACCTCGACGAGCGTCGGCCCGTCGGAGGCGACCGCCTCGGCGATCAGCGGCCGGGCGTCCTCGGCGGCGGAGATCCGCAGATACGGGAGCCCACAGGCGCCGGCCAGCTGCTCGAAGTCGGGTGTGACCAGGTCGACTCCGGAGCGGCGCTCGCTGTACCGGTCCTGCATGTTGCGCAGCACGCCGTAGCCGCCGTCGTTGAACACGAGCAGGGTGAGGCGGGGCCGCTCCTGGGCCAGCGTGAGCAGTTCGCCGAGGTGGACCGCGAGTCCGCCGTCACCGGCGAGGACCACCACGGGGTCCTCGGGCCGGGCGAGCGCCGAGCCGATGCCCATGCCGAGGCCCTGGCCGATGCCGCCGCCACGCGGGAAGACGTTGTCGCGCGTGTCGTACATCTCGAGGAGCCGGTTGCCCCAGCTGCTGGACGGGATGGTGACATCGCGGGCGACGACGGCCCTACGGGGCAGTGCGGCGCGGATCGCGTCGCAGATCGCCGCCTGGGGGCCGATGCTGTCGTGCAGCGTTGCCCGCACCTCCGCGCGGACGGCGGCGACCCGGTTCGTCCAGGCGGGTTCGGCCGCCCGTGCGTGCGGGAGCAGCTCCGCGAGGACGACGGCGGCGTCGCCGTGCACGGCGCTCTGCACCGGATACACGCGGCCCAGCGCCGCGGCGTCCAGGTCGATCTGGACGTGGGCCGCGGGGAGTTCGAGTGTGTAATCGGCTGTCTCGTTCGAACGGAAGTGGGTGCCGACGGTCAGCAGCACATCGGCGTCGGCGAGCAGGGCCCGGGCGGCCGGGGTGGTGGCGAAGTTGCCGATGACCTGGGGGTGGTCCTCGGGCACGGAGCCGCGTCCGGAGTTGGAGGTGAGCAGTCCGGCGCCGGTGGCGGCGAGCAGCTCGGCAAGCTCGGCACGGGCCCGGCCGGCTCCGCCGCCGGCCCAGATCAGGGGCCGCCGGGCGGAGGCCAACAGCTCAGCTGCTGCGGCCAGTGCATCTTCGTCCGGCGTGGGCACGGCCACCGGTGCGAGCTCGGCCGGGGTGTCCGTCTGGGCCGCGTACTGCAGGTCGATCGGCCACTCCACGCTCGCGGGTCCGCCGGGTGCGGTGAGCGCGGCATGGGCGGCCTCGCGCAGCACGCGGCCCGCCTCGCCGGCGGATCGCACGGTGGCGGCGTGTGCGGACACCGCCGTCAGCATGCCCAGCTGGTCCTTGGTCTCATGGATGAATCCGCGTCCACTGCCCAGGAATTCGCTCTCCACCTGCCCGGTGATGTGCAGGACGGACGTGCCCGCGCTGAGTGCCTCGATCAGCGATCCGGCCGCGTTCCCCGCGCCCGTACCGGTGGAGGTGAGGGCGCAGCCGATGGTGCCGCGGGCGCGCCCGTAGGCGTCCGCGGCGTTCACGGCCGACGCCTCGTGGCGTACGGGCACGAAGCGCAGCTCCCGGTCGACGGCTTCGACCAGCGGCAGATTGTGCACGCTGACGATGCCGAAGACGGTGTCGATGCCCAGTTCCCGCAGGACGGCGACGAGGAGATCGCCTCCGTTGTCGTAACGCATGGTGAGGTCTCCTCAGAGGACGGAGCGGCCGACGCCGCCGCAGACGTCGATGGCGGTGCCGGTGATGTACGAGGCACGGGGCGAGAGCAGCGAGACGATCGCGTACGCGACCTCCTCGGCCCGTCCGAGGCGGCCGAGCGCGATGCCGCGGTCGGCGGCGAGCTCCGCCTGCCACTCCTCGTAGGTCGTTCCCGAGCCGGCGGCCGCGTGACGGCGGGTCCACTGGCCGGTGTCGATCAGCCCGAGACACACGGAGTTGACCCGGATGCCCTCGGGGGCGAGCTCTGCCGACAGGGACTTGGAGAGGTTGAGGATGCCGGCGCGGGCGGCGCTGGTCGTGATGAGGCGGGTCTCGGGCTGCTTGGCGAGCACGGCGTTGACGTTGACGACGCTTGCCGCGTCCGAGGCCTTGAGGTGGGGACGGGCCGCGTGCAGCGGGTTGAGCACACCGCAGAACTTGAGCTCCAGCTCGTCGCGCCAGTCCTCGGCCGTGGTCTCGTCGAGGCGCTTCATCCGGGACTGGCCGGCGTTGTTGACCAGCCCGTCGATGCCGCCGAACTCGGCGGCCACACGGTCGGTGAAGCCGCGCACGGCATGTGCGTCGCGTACGTCGCACACTCCCGTCAGCAGCCGGTCGCTGCCGATGACCGCAGCCGCCTTCGCGAGCCGGTCGGCGTCCCTGCCGCAGGCCGCGACGCGGGCGCCTTCGTCGATCAGGGCGCGGACCGTGGCCAGGCCGACGCCCGAGCTGCCGCCGGTGACCACGATGGTGCGGTCGGCGAGGCCCAGATCCATGGCAGTTGTCTCCTGTCGATCAGGTCAGTGCATGGTGAAGCCGCCGTTGACGGCGATCACCTGTCCGGTCAGATAGCGGGACTCCTCGCCGAGCAGGAAGGCGACGATGCCGGTGAGGTCGTCGGGCTGCTGGGGGCGGGAGATCGCCCGGTTCATGCGGTAGAGGTCGTGGCGCTCGGCGGGCACGGTCGCGGTCGCCTCGCACTCGGTGAGGCCGGGCGCGACCGCGTTGACGGTGATCCCCTTGTCGCCGAGTTCCCGGGCCATGGCCCGGGTCAGCGCGATCACCGCGCCCTTGGAGGCGATGTAGTGGGCGAGCCGGGGTGAGCCGTACAGGGCCGCGTCCGACGCGAGGTTGACGATACGGCCGCCCGCGCCGTGGGCGAGGAGCTGCGGCAGCAGGGCCTTGGACACCAGCCAGGGGCTGCGGGCGTTGACCGCCATCAGCCGGTCCCACACCTCGACGTCGATGTCCTGGAACTCCTTGCCGCCCACGCCGTTGGCGAGGGCCGCATTGTTGACCAGGCCGTGCAGAGGACCGAACTGCTCCGTGAAGGCGGCGAGTTCGTCCACCGAGGCCGGGTCGGCGACATCGCAGCGCACGAAGTGGGCGTCGATGCCCTGCGCGCGCAGCTGCCGCTCGGCGTCCTTGCCCCGCTCCTGCTCCAGCTCGGCGACGACCACCCGGAAACCGTCCGCGCCGGCCCGGCGGGCCATGGCCACTCCCAGGCCACGGCCCGCCCCGGTGACGACGACCGTTCGGACGTCCCCGCGTGGATCAGTCACGGGTGACGCCGTGCATCGGCGAGTGCTCGGGGTACGTCGGCACCTGCGGCTTCTGCGTGCCGATGACGACGCAGAACAGGGCGTCGGTGTCGCCCTCGTTCTTCAGGGAACGGGCCACACCCGCCGGGACGACGATCATGTCGCGGTAGCCGAGGGTGCGGTACTCCACCTCGTCCGCGCCGCGGTGGATGCCGACCCGGACCTGGCCCTCCAGGACGAAGAAGGCCTCCTCCACGTCGTGGTGGGTGTGCTCGGGGCCCTCGGCGCCGGGCGGCAGCAGCATGTTGGAGAAGGTGAAGCCGCCGGACGGGACGATCCGGTTGTCACCCTCGTGGTTGCCGGTGGCACCGGAGCCGACGTAGCGGATCTGGGCGCGGCGGTACTGGTCGCCGGCCTTGGACTGGAAGGCGAGGGTGTTCCAGTCGGGCTCGCGGGAGTCCTTGGTCGCGATGAGCGAGTCGGTGTATGCGGCGAGGTCGCCGCCGTTGTCGTACGCGGTGGTGGTGAGAGGCATGGTGAGCTCCTGTCCGGGAGGGGTGTTCATTCGGGGATGCGGTCCGTGATGCGGAGGTGGGAGAGCACCCAGGCGTTGAAGTGCGCGGGCTGCTCCTGGTTGGCCAGGTGACCGGCGTCCTTGACGATCACGTAGGCGGTCCGGTGGATGGCGCCGGCGATGGCCTGGGAGGCTTCGATGCCGGTGATCCGGTCCTGGTCGCCGCACAGGACGAGGGTGGGCGCCGTGATCCGGGCCAGTTCGCCGCGCAGGTCGGCGGCGGCCATCGACTCGGCGGCGTAGGCGTAGCCGGGCAGGCGGACGGAGTCCGCCATGGTGTCGGTCACCCGCCGTACCAGCTCCTCGGATGCGCCTGCGGACACCAGGCGGGGTGCGCGCAGTTCGGCGAACGCCCGGGGACCGGCCTCGGCCAGCTCGGTGGCCCGGGCCCGCATGGCCGCCGCCTTCGCCGGGTCCGTGCCCGAGCCCGGGCTGGAGTCGGCCACGATCAGCGAGGCGACCAGCCCGGGGTGGCGGACGGCGAGCCGCAGGGCGATCACCCCGCCCCAGGACACGCCCAGGACATGGGCGCTCCCCCCGCGCTCGCGGATCAGCGCGGCGGCGGCGTCGGCGAAGTCGTCGAGCGTCAACGGGTCTGCCGGATCGGCCGACTTGGCGTACCCCGGGGCGTCCCAGGCGACGACGCGTGCGTGGCGTCCGAGCTCGGCGAGCTGCGGCGCGAACGCGGCCGACGAGGAGCCGATCCCGTGCAGGCACAGCAGCAGCGGTCCCTGGTCCCCCGACTCCTCGAGGTGCAGGCCGGCCGTCACAGGATCTGACCCGTCCGCCCGGCCAGTGCCGCGAGACTGCGCAGCACCGCGTACGGCACGACCTGGCTGGTGGCCGGGTTACCGGCGTCGGGCAGATGCGCGACGTCGAAGCGGTATGTCCCGTGGGCGCCCGACGCCTCGACGACATGCCGCGTGTGGTGGGCGCCGGGGTCGGCGACGACCCGGACCCGCACAGCGTCCAGGTCGCCGACGGCCAGGGCGACCGAGGCCGCGACGTTCGTCGATTTGGGGAACTTCACGGGAACGTCGCGCGCGCTGCCGGACATGACCTCGACCGGACCGGTCGCCGACCGCATACGGGCCAGCAACTCCTCGTCCATCCACGGCTGTTCGAGGGTGGCGGGCAGCTTGGTGGTGGTCAGCCGTACGTTGTGGAGCGGACCGAGGGAGCGTACGGCCTGAAGAAGGTCGAGGCCGCCGACGGCTCCGCCGGTGAAGTACACCCGTCCCGGTCCGGCCGCGAGCAGCCGCTTGGCGAGGTCCTCGTCGGTCAGCGCGCCGGTCGAGGCGATCAGCAGATCGGTCCCGGCGGCGAGGACGCGCTCGCCCCACTCGCGGACGACGCCCTGCCCCGCCGCCTCGACGAGGAGGTCGCAGCGCTCGAGGGCTTCGTCGAAGGTGACCTGCGGCGCGGGCGCTCTGTCACCGATCGGCCGGTTGTCGACGATGCACACCAACTCGGCGCCGGGAACGGACTGTTCGGCCAGCGCCGCGCCGACGACGCGGCCGATGGCGCCCCAGCCGACGACTCCGACCTTGCGGATGCGGGTCATGCCGGGACCTCCTGGGAAAGGGCGGCCGTGGAGAGCGGCCCGGGATCGGGCGACCCGGCCATGTGGCAGCGGATCTCCTTGGACGGTGCGCCCGCCGTGCCCCACAGGTCGGACAGTTCGGGGGTACGCCGCCACACCTTGGCGATCCAGCGGTCCTCGACCACCTGCGCGACCTCCGAGGTGTACTCGCAGACCAGGCCGGTCGGGTCGGTGAAGTAGGAGAAGGTGTTGTCGCCGGGGCCGTGCCGGCCCGGGCCCCACTGGGGGCTGATGCCGTGGTGCCGCAGCCGGCCGAGCCCTCGCATGAAGTGGTCGACCGAACTCATCTCGTAGGCCACATGGTTGAGGGAGGCCCACTCGGCCTGGTTGAAGGCGATGCAGTGGTGGTCGGCGTTGCAGCGCAGGAACGCCATCTGGTGCTCCGACCAGTCGGAGACGCGCAGACCCAGCACGTCGCAATAGAAGGCGACGGAGGCGTCGATGTCGGTGGTGTTGAGCACGGCGTGGGTGACACCGACCGGGACGGCCTCGTCCCGGCCGCGCGGGGTGACGGCCCAGGTTTCGGCGGACAGCTCGATCAGCCGGCCCTCGTGGTCGGTGAAGCGCAGGCCGTAGCCGGCGCCGACCTGGTCGAGGCGGCCGGGTCCGGCCACGGGCGTGATGCCGCGGGCCAGCAGCCGGCGGGCCGCCTCGTCCACCTCGGCGGGGGTGGCGACGGCGAAGCTGATCCGGCCGAGACCGATGCGGTGCGAGCGGGTCAGCTGGAGCGCGTGGTGCTCCTCGCCGGTGCCGCGGAGCCAGACGGCGTCGCGCTCGGACTCCACCACCGTGAGGCCCCATGCCTCGGCGTAGAAGTCGGCCGCCTCGCCGAAGGTCGGGGTGAGGAGCTCGACCGAGCGCAGGGCGCGCAGCCGGGCTATGGGGGGATGGGACATGACCGTCTCCAGAGGTACAAGGGGGATGGAGGAACCGTCCGGCTATCCGGCCCAGGGCAGGGGCGTGCCGGAGGTGCCCCAGTACAGGGACTTCTGCCGCTGGTAGGCGCGGATCGCGTCCCGGCCCTTCTCGGTGCCGAGGCCGCTGTCCTTCATCCCGCTGAAGGGGGTGGAGATGCTGAACTGCTTGTAGGTGTTGATCCAGACCGTGCCCGCCTCGATGCGCCGTGCCAGCTGCCACGCGGCCCGGTGGTCGCGGGTCCAGATGCCGCAGGCCAGGCCGTACACCGAGTCGTTGGCCTGACGGACCAGGTCGTCCTCGTCGTCGTAGGGCAGTGCGATCAGCACCGGGCCGAAGATCTCCTCCTGGCACACCCGGGCCGTGTTGGGCAGCCCGTCGATGACCGTCGGGAGGTAGTAGGCGCCGTGTGCGTACTCCTCGCCCTCGGGTGCGCCGCCGCCGCACAGCACCCGCCCGCCCTCCTCGCGGGCGAGGTCCACACAGGCGGCGACGGCGTCCCGGTGCCGGTGATGGACGAGGGGGCCGACCTGGGTGCCTGGGGCGGTGCCGGGACCGACGCGGAGCTTGCGCACCCGTTCGACCAGTTCGCCGACGAACTCGTCGTAGATCTCGCGTGCCACGAACAGCCGCGACCCGGCGATGCAGGACTGGCCGCTGGAGGAGAAGATCCCGAACATCACGCCCGCCAGGGCCTGCGGAATGTCGGCGTCGGCGCGGACGATCGTCGGGGACTTGCCACCCAGTTCGAGGGAGGCGGGGATCAGCTTGGCGGCGGCGACGGCGGCGATGGACCTGCCGGTGTCCGTACCGCCGGTGAATCCGATCCGGCCGACCAGCGGGTGGGTGACGACGGCGTCGCCGACCACCCGTCCGCTGCCGGGCAGGACGGACAGCAGCGCCATGGGCAGGCCGAACTCGTCCAGCGCCCGGGTGATCAACCGCCCCAGGGCGAGGGAGACCAGCGGGGTCCAGGCGGCCGGCTTGAGCAGGATCGCGTTCCCGGCCGCGAGCGCGGGGGCGATCTTCTGTGCGTCGCTGGCGACCGGCGAGTTCCACGGGTTGACGGCCGCGACGACGCCGATCGGCTCGTACACGCTCATCGTGACGTAGTCGCCACGCGAAGGAGTGATCGTCTCCTCCGCCGTCTCGAGGGCCGCCGCGGTGTAGCGGAAGGTGGCGGCGGCGCTCAGCGCGAGCGCCTTGGTCTCGGCGAGGGTCTTGCCGGTGTCGGCGGTCTGCACGGCCGACAGCTCGTCCGCCGCCTCCTCGACCAGCTCCGCAATGCGGTGGAGCAGCTGGGCGCGCCGGTGGGGCAGCAGGTCCCGCCAGGCCGGGTCGGCTGCTGCCTGCGCTGCCGCGCGGGCGGCCTCGTCAACCTCCTCGACCGATGCGGTGTGGACGGTGGCGAGCACCCGGCCGGTGGCCGGGTCCACAGTCTCGACGGGGGCGCCCGCGCCGCGCCGCCAGTGGCCCGCGATCAGGATGTCGGTGGTGAAGCGAGGCATGGCAGAACCTCCAGGCGGGGGGCGGCGTCTCTGAGCACTAGAAATCTAAGCGCTAAGACATCTCCCACGCAAGACCCCGCATGAGAGGATTCACCGGCAGTCCAGGCTGCATGTGATCAAGAGAGCCCGCCCCGCACCCCGGAGGCACCGATCCGAGATGTCTTTGCCATTAACCATTGACCGCTTAGATAACTACTCCTACTGTCTCCGCAACTTCTCTGTTCGCGGAAGGAACCACTCATGACGACTGTGGCCGGCCGGCCCGCCGTGGCATCCATAGCCGCACGGCTCGAACGACTGCCGCACTCCCGCTGGCACGTCAAGGTCCGCTTCCTCATCGGCGCGGTCACTTTCTTCGAGGCGTTCGACCAACTGCTCGCCGCCTCCGCACTCCCCGTTCTGATGAAGGAATGGCACCTGACGACCGGTCAGGCCACCTTCGCCGTGACCGCGGGTTCGATCGGCATGCTCGTCGGCGCACTGGCCGCCGGCTGGTTGGGCGACCGGATCGGCCGGGTGCGGACCGTCGCGCTGGGGGTCGCCGTCACCGCGCTCGCGAGCCTCGCCGTCGCCTTCTCCACCGGCATCGAGATGTTCGCGCTCTTCCGCTTCGTACAGGGTCTGGGCATCGGCGGCGTCGTGCCGGTCGCCGCCACGTACATCAACGAGATCGCGCGCTCTGACCGCCGCGGCCGCTTCGTGCTGCTCTACGAGATGATCTTCCCGGCCGGTCTGGCCGCGGCAACGCTGGTCGCCGTGTGGGTGGTTCCCAACCTGGGCTGGCGGGCGATGTTCGTGATCGGCGCGCTGCCCGTCCTGATCGCGGCCGCACTCCCCAAGCACGTCGTCGAGTCCCCGCGCTGGCTGATGGCGCGCGGCCGGACCGAGGAGGCCGAGCGGGTCATCGCGCAGATCGAGGCGGAGGTCGTCCGTTCCTCGGCCGCGCCGCTGCCGGAGCCCGCCACCGACACGGCCGAGGAGACCTCCCAGGGAGGTCTGCGGGAGCTGTTCAGGGGCAGGTATCTGCGGCGTACTGCGGTGGTGTCGGGTCTGTGGTTCGTCGCGTACTACGTCAACCATGGCATCTCGACCTGGCTGCCGTCCCTCTACACCAAGAACTTCGGCCTCGACCTGACGACCGCTCTCACCTACACCCTGCTCAGCAATGTCACCGGACTGCTCGGCACGTTCATCGTCGCGCTGGTGATCGACCGGGTGGGCCGCCGCCCCGCCCTGGTGGCCGCCCTCGGCGGATCCGCACTCGCGCTCGGCACGCTCGCCCTGACCGGAGCAGTCTCCGGCGGCCAGGTGGCGATCTTCGCCTCTTGCACGACGTTCTTCGTCTACGCGATCAACGCCGGGCTCTACCTCTACTCCCCCGAGCTGTATCCGACGCGGAACCGGGCGAAGGGCGCCGCGTTCGGCGGACTGTGGAACCGCCTCGGTGTCATCCTCGGACCGATCACGGTCGGCGCGATCCTCGGGGCCGGCGGCAGCCTCACCCTGGTCTTCGCCCAGCTCGCGTGCGTGGCGGTGGTGGGCGCGGTCATCGCGCTGTTCGCCGTGGAGACGAAGGGCAAGACGCTGGAGGAGCTCAACTCCTGAGCCGCCCCCGGTATCCGGCGCGCACCGCGCGCCGCGCGGGTTCCCCGTTCCGCCGCACAGGCGGAACGGGGAACCCGTTTCACTTCTGCGGGCGGGGGGGCTCCGGCGACCGGCCCAGTACGTCGAGCAGTCCGACGAGCTGCCGCCGCTCGGCGATGCCGAGCCCGGCGAGCATCTCCCGTTCGCCCGCCTCACGGGCCGCTGCCATCCGGTCGGCCAGGTCGAGGCCGGCCGGGGTGAGGCGCAGATGAACGATCCGCCGGTCCCGGCCGTCGCGCTCCCGCTCGATCAGACCTGATTCCACCAGACGGTCCGCCTGCATCGTGAGGCCGCCCTGGCTCACCTGGCCGGCAGCCGCTACCTCACTCATCGTGCGGCGATGCGGAGCGCCTGCCCGGCGGAGCGCGTTGAGCACGTCGAAGGCGGCCGGGCTGATGCCGTACTGCTTCGCGATCCGGCCGATCAGCGACTGGTGGTGCTGGAAGCAGCTGCTCAGCCCGTCGAAGACGGCACCGGCAGGCACGGAGGAGGGGGCGGGCAGAGGCTCGGTCGCGGATGCAGTGGCGGGCTCTGCCGCAGGCCCCGCGGCGGACGCGGGCCTCTCGGCGTCGGCATCGGCATCGAACGCGTACGGTTCGGTGTCCGCCTCACTCCGGGATCCGGCCTGAGCCATGGGGACAACGGCTTCAGCGGGCCCGGGCCGGTCTGCCGACCGCGCACTCCTTCCCGTCACGGCGGTCGCGAGGGCATCGGCGAGCGCCGGTTCCAGCGCCGCCCTGGGCACGGAGCGAGCCGGCTCGTGGGCGAACATGTACCGCTCCATGATCACGCCGAACAGGATGCTGCGGACCATGGCGGCGCGGACCTCGGCCTCGGGTGAGTCACCCAGGAGGCGGCAGAGGGGCTCGCCCACCTGCTGGTCCAGGATCGTGCGGAACAGCGCGGCGCTGGGCGGATGATCGAGTGCCGAGCGGATCAGCGCGGGCCACGGATCCTGGGCCGGCAGCCGCTCCCAGCGCTCAAGATACGCGTGGGCGAGGGCCTGCGGGAGCCGTGCCAGGTCGTTCCCGGCGGCTTCCAGCACGTCCGCGGCCAGACCGGTACCGCCGGCGACCGCCTCGTGGAACAGTCCGTCCTTGGTACCGAAGTACGCCATGACCAGGCCGGGGGTCACACCCGCCTCGGCGGCGATGGCCCGGATGCCGACCCCTGCGTAGCCCTGCGCGGCGAACAGCCGCCGAGCGGCGTCCAGTACGGCCCGGCGGTTGCCCTCGGGGTCGTGGGCGCGGCCACGCCGTGACGGTGAGTCCGTGGCCGCCCCGTCTGCCGGGGCCCTCCCGGCAGCTGAGCCGGGTGTCTTGCTTTCGGAATCCACATGGCCCACATTAAACGAGTGTTCAGAAAAACAGTCGTTCAAAAACACTCACACACCGTGGACAGGTCCGAGACGGTCGGTGAGCGGCAGGCCGCTGCCTCCACGGCGTGCCGCGATGATCTCCGCGGCGATGGACACCGCGGTCTCCTCCGGCCCCAGCCCGCCGAGATCCAGGCCGATCGGCGAGCGCAGTCTGGCCAGTTCGGCCTCGGTGAGCCCTGCTGCCGCAAGTCGCGCGAGCCGGTCCTCGTGCGTACGCCTGCTGCCCATTGCCCCCACGTACCCTGCCGGGCTGCGCAGCGCCAGTTCCAGCAGTGGTACGTCGAACTTGGCGTCATGGGTGAGCACACAGACCGCCGTGGCCGGGCCGACCAGGTCCGGGTGGGCGGCGAACCACCGGTGCGGCCGGTCGACGACGACCTCATGGGCGTCGGGGAAGCGCTCACGGGTGGCGAACGCGGGGCGGGCGTCGCACAGGGTCACGCGATGACCGAGCAGGGCTCCGACCTGGGTCAGCGGGCGGGCGAACTCGACCGCGCCGAACACCAGCAGCCGCGGCGGATCCGCGAACGACTGCACCAGAATCTCGCAGTCGGGGGCACAGCCACCGCGGGCCGCGTGGGCATCGCACCCGCGGTCCACGAGCGCTGCGTCACCGCCGTCCACGTGCGTATCGCCCCCACCGTACAGGGCTCCGGTCCGCACCGTCCCGCTCACACCCATGGCCAGCATGGCGTGCGCGGCCCGCGCCGCGGCACGGTCCAGCCCCGCCTCCCCGAGCGTCCCGGTCACACCATTGGCGCCGACCGCGATGCTCGCTCCCACCCCGGAGCCCGCACCTGCCACGACCGTCACCAGCGCAACCGGCACACCCGCCGCGAGATCGGCGGACACCCGGTCGAGGGGGGCCTCGGGACCCATCTCGCGTACGAAGACCTCGATCGTTCCGCCGCAGGTCAGCCCTACCGCGAACGCGTCACCGTCGTCGACGCCGTACTCCTCGCGAACCGGACCGGATCCTGCCAGCACGTCCTCCGCGACCGCGCACACGGCCGCCTCGACACAGCCGCCGGACACACTGCCGACCACCCTGCCGTCGGCCGAGACGAGCATCGAGGCGCCGGCCGGGTGCGGGGAGGAGCCCCACGTCCGAACGACGGTCGCCATCGCGAAGGCGGTCGCCGACCGCTGCCACGCGGCGGCCTGGTCCAGCACGTACCTCATGTCACCCACCTCGAATCCGCGTCACCCTCTTGCCAAGAATAAACTTCAGCATAAATCATTTCAGGTGTTAGATAGATGTCGTGCCGAAGGTTCCCCTACGGATACCGGGGCTCGACACGCTCCACGCATGACGACCGAGAGTGGTGGAAAACGGTTGAAACCCGCACCCTTTGACTACACCGCTCCGCGCAGCGTCGCGGACGTGGTCGCCCTCCTCGCCGACGATGAGCACGACGCCAAGGTCGTGGCAGGCGGCCAGTCGCTGATCCCGATGCTGAACATGCGTCTCGCCCGTCCGACGGTGCTGGTGGACATCACCCGTGTGCCGGAGCTGGACCGGATCCACGTGGATGCGGCGGGCGCCCTGCACATCGGCGCAGCGGTACGCCAGGCACGGGCCGTCGCGGATCCGGCGGTGCGCGACGGCTGGCCGCTGCTCGCCGCCGCGATCGCGCGCATCGGGCATCCGCAGATCCGTAACCGCGGCACGGTGTGCGGCAGCCTCGCCCACCACGACCCGGCGGCCGAACTACCCGCCGTCGCGCTGGCCCTGGACGCGCGCTTCGTCCTGACCGGACCGGGCGGCACCCGTACCGTCGACGCCGCGGACTTCTTCGTCGCCACGTTCCAGACGGCGCTGGAACCGGACGAACTCCTCACCGAGGTCGTCCTCGGGCCCCAGCCGGGCCGCGGCTGGGCGTTCGAGGAACTGACCCGCCGGCACGGCGACTTCGCCACCGTCGGTGTCGCGCTCGTACTCGACCGTGCGCCCGGCACCAGCACGGTACGCGGCGCCCGGGTGGTCTTCTGCGGGGCAGGCCCGGTCCCCGTCCGGCTGCGCGCCGCCGAGGACGCGCTGCTCGGCACGGACGCGGGCGAGCGCGCGGTCCGCGCCGCGGCCGAGGCCGTCCTCACCCGGCTCACCCCCGCCGACGACATCCACGCCACCGCCGTCCACCGGCGTGAAGCCGCCGCCCATCTTCTCGTCCGTGCCTGTACCTCCGCCTGGGAGCGCTGTTCATGACCACCTCCGTCCCCTCCTCCCCTTCTCCCGCTCCAGCGGTCCGCCCCACGGTCGTTCGCACGCCTCCACTGGCCGAACCCTCCGGCTGGCACGAGATACGGCTCACCGTGAACGGTGACCGGATCGCCTGCCAGGTGGAGTCCCGGCTGCTGCTCAGCGACTTCCTGCGGGACCGCCTGGGGCTCACCGGCACCCATGTCGGCTGCGAGCACGGCGTGTGCGGCGCGTGCACGGTCCTGCTGGACGGAGCACCGGTGCGCTCCTGCCTGATCCTCGCCGCCCAGTGCGAGGGCGCGGACATCCGCACCGTCGAGAGCCTCGCCCCCGGCGACGCCCCCCTTACTGCGGTGCAGCGCGCCTTCCACGAGTGCCACGGCATGCAGTGCGGCTTCTGCACACCGGGCTTCGTCATGACGACGACCGCTCTGACCGAGCAGGCCGGACGGCCGGCCGGACCGGAGGTCGCCGACGCCCTCAGCGGCCATCTGTGCCGCTGCACCGGCTACCGCAACATCCGCCGTGCCGTGTGCCAGGCACTCGACGAGCGTTTCGGGGAGTGAGCCACATGTCCCACGACGAGTCCCCCGGCTATGTCGGCCGGTCCGTCCCGCGCGTCGAGGACGAGCGGCTGCTGCGCGGCAACGGCCGTTACGTGGACGACATAGCCCTTCCCGGCTGCGTCGAGGCCGCGTTCCTGCGCAGCCCGCAGGCCCACGCGCGCATCGAGTCGGTGGACGTCGGTGCCGCGCTCGACGCCCCCGGCGTGGTCGCCGTCTGGACAGGCGCCGATGTGGCAGGGCTGGCGCCCATGCTCAACAAGGAGGAGCTGCGCACCCCGCCCGGTCTCGCCGCGCTTCTGGACCCTCTGGTCCGGATGACGCCCATGCCCCTGCTCGCCGCCGACAAGGTCAGATACGTCGGCCAGCCCGTCGCCGTCGTCTTCGCCGAGAACCGCTACCTCGCCGAGGACGCCCTCGAACTCATCGACGTCCGCTACTCCGCGCTGCCCGTCACCGTGGACCCGGAACAGGCCCTTTCCCCCGAAGCGGCCCTGGTCCACGAGGAGTTCGGTGACAACGTCGCGGTCGCGGTGGCCACCAAGGTCGGGGATCCGGACGAGGCGTTCGCCACCGCGCATGCCGTGGTGAGCGAGGAGTTCCAGGCACACCGCTATGTCGCGTCGCCGATCGAGACCCGCGCGATCTCGGCCCAAGTGGACCCGTACAGCGGCAGGTTGACCGTCTGGTCCGGTACGCAGACCCCGCACCGGCTGCGCGAGGCGATCGCCCACACGCTCGGCCTGGATGCCGGGACGGTGCGCGTCATCGCCACCGACGTGGGCGGCGGCTTCGGCCAGAAGGGCATCCTGTACGTCGAGGAGCTGCTGGTCCCGTACGCGGCGCGGGTGCTCGGGCGTCCCGTGCTGTGGCGCGAGGACCGGGGCGAGAACCTCACCGCCTCCTCGCACGCCCGTGAGCAGATCCATCGCATCGAGCTCGCCGCGGACGCCGATGGCCGCCTCCTCGGTGTGCGCGACCGGATCATCGTCAACTTCGGCGCGTACAACATGACCGGTCTGGTCGTGCCGTACAACTCGCTGTGTCATCTGCTGGGCCCCTACCGGGTGCCGAACGCCGACATAGACGTCGTCGGCGTGCTGACCAACACCACGTTCGCGACTCCGTACCGCGGTGCGGGACGCCCCGAGGCGGTGTTCGCGATGGAGCGGGCGATGGACCGGCTCGCCGACCGGCTCGACATGGAAGCGGCGGAGCTACGGGCACGCAACCTGGTGCGGCCCGAGGAGATGCCGTACCGGACGGGTCTGGTGGACCGTTCGGGCAAACCGCAGTCGTACGACTCCGGCGACTTTCCCGAACTGCTCCGCCGAGCCGCCGCCAAGGTGAACGTGCCCGAAGTCCGCGCCCGCCAGCGCGAGGGCGCTCGGAACGGGAGGCGTGTGGGTGTCGGGTTCGCCATGTACATCGAGGCGACCGGCCTCGGCCCGTTCGAGACCGCCCGCATCGACATAGCGCCCGACGGCCGCGTCCGACTCGCCATCGGTACGCCGTCTCAGGGCCAAGGCCACCGGACCTCCATGGCGCAGATCGCCGCGGACGCGATCGGAGTGCCGCTCGACATCATCGACGTGGTCGGCGGGGACACCGACGCGACCCCGTTCGGTGTCGGCACCATCGCGAGCCGGGCCCTGGTCAACGCGGGGAACGCCACGCACCGCGCCGGCCGGCTCGTGCGCGACAAGGCCGTCGACGCCGCCGCCCGCCGGCTCGGCGTGCCGGCGGACAGCCTCGACCTGCGCGACGGAGTCATCGCTCCCAGGACGGCCGACGGCCCGTCACTCACGCTCGCCCAGCTGGCAGGGCAGGCCCCACTGCCGGGAACCCCCGAGCCGACCGACGGCCGGCACGGCACCGAGCTCAGCGAGACGGTCCACTTCCGGCCGCCGGGCTTCGCGGTCGCGAGCGGCGCCCATGCGGCCGTGCTCGAGGTCGACGAGCACACCGGAGAGATCGAGATCCTGCAGTACGCGGTCGTCCACGACGCGGGCGTCATCGTCAACCCGCTGATCGCCGAAGGGCAGGTCACCGGAGGCATCGCCCAGGGCATCGCCGGAGCGCTGTACGAGGAGATGGTCTACGGCCCCGACGGCCAGCCTCGCACCGCCACCTACATGGACTATCTGGTGCCGACGTCGTCGGAGATCCCGGATCTCGACCTGGACGAGCTGTTCACCCCGAGTCCCATGAACGACCTCGGCGTCAAGGGACTCGGCGAAGGCGGCGCGATCGCCCCGCAGGCCGTGCTCGCGGGCGCCCTGGAGGACGCGCTGCGCCCGCTCGGCGTGGTCGTCCGACGCGGCCCCCTCTCGCCGAGCCGGGTGCGCGACCTGATCCGTACGGCCGCCCGGGACCAAGAGCCCGGCTCGCACTCCTGACGATTGGACATCCCCATGCAACTCGACCACTCCTTCACCGTCCCGGCCACGCCCGACGATGCCTGGAAACTCTTCCTCGACCTCCGCCGCGTCGCCCCTTGCATGCCGGGCGCGGTCCTCGACACGCTGGACGGCGACCGGTTCACCGGCCGGATCAAGGTCAAGATCGGTGCGGTGCAGATGAGTTACCGCGGCGAGGGCACCGTGACCCGGGACGAGACCGGCCGCACCCTCGTCCTCGACCTCAGCGGGAGCGAGGCCAGGGGCGCCGGCACGGCAGCGGCCCGGGTCGTCGCCGCTGTCACGGCCGATCCTGCGGACCCGGCCGGAACCCGCGTCCGGGTGCTCACCGAGCTCGACATCACGGGCAGGCCGGCGCAGTTCGGACGCGGCATCATGGCGGAGGTCGGCGACCGGATCGTCCGGCAGTTCGCCTCCGGACTGGAGGAGTTGCTGCGCAGTCCGGCGGACGCGTACACCGGCTCAGGCGCGCCCCGAACCGGCGTCCCGGCGGCGGCCGAACCGGAGGCGGCGGACCTGGGAGCCGCTGTGCTGCCGGTCCTTCTGCGGAAGACGGCCGTCCCGGCAGCCGCCGTGATCGTCGCCGTACTGCTGGTCCGCGCGCTGCGCCGGCGCTCACGCTGACAGTACGCCGGACGGTCGCCTCCCGGACCGTGTGGAGGTCCGGGAGGCCGCCGCGGAGCGAAGCGGCGCCGGGTCAGCGGCCCAGGCGCTGGAGGAGACCTGGCAGATAGGCGAAGGAGTCCAGTACATGGTCCGGTTCGCCCGGTGCGGCCCGATGGGCCTCGGGCAAGTACTTACCGGTCCTGACGAGTACGCCGGTGATCCCGTGGCGCTGTGCGCCGAGCACATCGGACTCGATGTCGTCCCCGATCATCAGCGCCTGCGAGGCGTCGGCCCCGAGATGGGCGAGGGCCGTGGCGAAGAACGGTTCCGCGGGCTTGCCGATCACTTCCGCCTCGACGCGCGCCGCTCGCTCGAGGCCCGCCAGGAAGGCGCCCGTGTCGAGCTGCAGCCCCCTTGTCGTACGCCAGTACAGGTTGCGGTGCATGGCGACGAGGCGGGCTCCGCGCTGGATGTGGGCGAAGGCCGAGTTGAGGGCCGCGTAGTCGAACTCCGGTCCGGCGCCGCCGACGAGGATCACGTCCGGCACCGCGGCCGGGTCGCCGAGATCCACGAGCGTGACGCCGCCGAGGTCCTCCTGGATGTCCCCACTGTTCAGCAGCGCGCACCGGGCCCCCGGACAGTGCTCGGCGAGGTAGGTGGCCGCCACTGCGGGAGCGGTGAAGATGTCGTCCGCGGTGACGGGGAACCCGGCGTCGGCCAGGGCCGCCGCGATGGACGCTCTCGTGCGCGACGTGGTGTTGGTCAGCAGCGCGAGGGGGATGTCCGCCTCACGCAGGCGCTCCATGGCTTCGACGGCACCCGGCAGTGGTTTCCAGGACACCGTGAGCACACCGTCGATATCGATCAGGACAGCGGCGACCCGTTGCATGGGGTGACCGTACCCGGGGATCCAGATCGGACCAAGTAGCCCGATTTGCACTTTTTCTCCCCTGGCACCCATCCGGATCGGCGCCGGCTGCGAATCGCTTGTGTCGTATCAGCCACACAGGAATTGGAGGAGGTGGGGAACATGACCCCTCCCGTCCGGATCAAGCGCCTGGTCGCCGGCTTCGCCGCGACCGGACTGCTGGCCGGTGGTGCCGCTCTCGGCGCCGCCGCTCCCGCTGCCGCCGCCCCGACGCCCACGGCCGTGACCGTCTCGAGCGTCCTCGACAGCCGGTGCACCTGGGAGAAGGGCCACTGGGAGAAGAAGTGGGTCAAGGGCCGCTGGGAGAAGAGGTGGCACATGGGCTTCAAGGCACACCACAAGGTCTGGCACAAGGGTTACTTCGAGCGGCCCAACGACTGGCACCAGGGTTTCGTGATCCACGAGGGCCGGCACCACGCGGGCCACCCGTTCTGGGAGAAGACCCACGGGCACTTCGAGAAGAACTGGGTCAAGGGCCACTGGGACTGCAACAGCCGCTGATTCTCCTGACCGGCCGGCTTCCGCCGGCCGGACGGTGAGGGCCCTGCGACGCGGGCCCTCACCCTGTTTCCTCCGCCGTTCTTCACGACCGAGCCCCCCACGACCAAGCCCTCCGCGACCACGTCCTGCGTGACGCGCCCGTCGTCGCGGCACCGCACCCCGTCACCACCAGGAACCGGCCATGTCCCCCCTCGCCACGCTCTCGCCCGACACGCTCCGTGAGCACGTGCCCCTGCCGGACGGCGTCCACGCACCTGCCGCCGCCCGTCACGCGGCGGAGTCCTGCCTGGGCCGGCTGTCCCTGCGACCGGAGCGGCGCGACGAAGCGCTGCTGATCGTCTCGGAACTGGTCACCAACGCCGTACGGCACGCGAGGGGGCCTCGCTCCCTGGTTCTCACGGCCTGGGACTCGCTTCTGGACATCGCCGTCAGTGACCGCAGCGAGGTGCTCCCGGTGCCCTGTGCCGCGGACCGCGCGGGCGAGAACGGCGGGTTCGGTCTCGCCCTGGTGCGGAGTCTGGGGGCGACTCTGATCGCCGTACCCGAGCCCGGCGGCAAGACCGTCCATGCCGTACTGAGTCTGACCCGCCCGGATGCGAGCGGCCCGAATCAGTGATGGCATCGGTCTCTGACACAGCTGAAAGGTCATGAGACGGCAGATGTCATGGAGCGCGAGGACTCCGGGCGTGGCTCCCGGCACCCCACGGACGGACGCCTGGACGAGCTGATGCAGCAGGTCGCAGCCGGCGACCAGGACGCCTTCGTGCCGATCTACGACGCGCTCCATGCCCGGGTGATGGGACTGGTCTTCCGGATCCTCAAGGACGCGGCACAGGCGGAGGAAGTGACCCAGGACGTGCTGGTGGAGGTGTGGCGCAAGGCGGGGCGATTCCGTCCCGAGCGCGGAGGTGCCATGACATGGGTGATGACCCTGGCCCACCGCAGGGCGGTCGACCGGGTCCGTCATGCGCAGGCCCGCTCCGACCGCGAGCACAGGGCCGCGCTGCTGGAGCGTGGGACGCCGTTCGACGAAGTCGCCGAGGAGGTCGAGGCGCGGGAGGACCGCGAGGAGGTGCACCGCTGTCTGGAGACTCTCAGCGATCTGCAGAGGCAGGCGCTGACCCTCGCCTTCTACGAGGGCATGACGTACCTGGACGTGGCGCGGACCCTGTCCTCGCCACCGGGGACGGTCAAGTCACGGCTGCGTGACGGTCTGCACCGGCTGCGCGACTGTCTGGAGGCGACCCGGTGAGCGGCGCGGCCGATCCGCACCAGGCTCTCGGGGCCTATGTGCTGCACGCCCTGCCGGCAGACGAGCGGGCCGCGTTCGAGAACCATCTCGCCGGATGCGCGGCATGCGCGCAGGAGGCGGCGGAACTGGCGGCCGCGGCGGCCCGTCTGGGCGAGGCCGAGGCGATGCGCCCTTCGGCGGGTCTGAAGCAGCGGGTTCTCGACCAGATCGCCGTCACCGGCCAGGAAGGCCCCCGCCCCGCGCCGCACTCCCCCGCCGAGGAACGCCCCCGCCCCGAAGCGCCGCCCGCCGCCCCGCGCAGCCGCCGCCTGCTGCAGGTGGCGCTGGCGGCGTGCCTTGCCGCGGCCCTCGCGTTCGCAGCTCTCGCGCTGCAGCAGCACCGGAAGGCCGACGACGCCCGCGCGCAGATCAGCCGGGCCGACCAGCGGTACGAGGTGCTCGCGGACATGCTCTCCGCCCCCGATGCGACCATCGTCACGCAGCGGCTCTTCGGTACGGCCACCGGAAGCGTCATCGTCTCGCGCAGCGAGGGCCAGGCCGCCTTCGTCGCCTCAGGGCTGCCGCCGCTGCCTTCCGGCAAGGTCTACGAGTTGTGGTTCGACGAGGCCGGCACGCTGCGTCCGGCCGCCCTGCTGGCCGGCACCGGCGAACAGCAGATGCGTGTCCTTCGCGGCCCGTTGGGCGGTGCAACGGCCATCGGCATCACCGTCGAGCCCGAGGGCGGCTCACCGCAGCCCACGGGCAAGCACCTCGGCACGATCCCCATCCCGGCCTGACCCGGCCGCGCCGCCTCTCGCCCGTCACCAGACGGCGGGACGGCGGTGTGCCCAGGGCCTGGCGCCCTCCAACTGGGCGGAGAGGGAAATGAGGGTGGAGTCGTCGCCGTAGCGGCCCCCCAGCATCACTCCGATCGGCAGGCCCTCCTCCGTCCAGTGCAGGGGAACGCTGACAGCCGGCTGCCCGGTGACGTTGTACAGGGGGGTGAACGGTGTGAACGCCGCCAGCCCTTCGAACTCGGCCGACGGGTCGCTGTCGTCCCGCAGGCCGCCCACCAGGGCGGGCGGCTGCGCCAGCGTCGGCGTGAGAATGACGTCGTACGCCGACAGCAGGGCGTCCGCGACCAGCTGCCCGAAAGCACGGAAGGTGTACAGGGCCTGGGCGAAGTCGGTGCCGCTCACCTGCCGTCCGGCCGCCCGCAGATGCCGGGTGAGCGGCATGAGCAGCTCCTCCCGCTCCGGCGGAACGGGGTTGACCGTGGCCATCACCGTCCAGATGTGGCCGAAGGCCTCCCGCAACTGGTCCCCCACCGGCAGTTCGATCTCCTCCACCTGATGGCCCAGATCGCGCAGCAGCCCGGCGGCCCCGTCATAGGCCGCCCGGCAGTCGGGATGCAGTTCCACGCCGTCCAGCGGCGGGGCGGCCAGGGCGATCACCTTCAACGGCCCGGGCTCGCGTCCCGCGGCGGACAGGAAGGTTTCGCCGGGCGGCAGCGACGGTGCGCCGTACGGATCGCCGGGCATCGGGCCGGAGAGCACGTCGAGCAGCGCGGCCGCGTCGGCCACGGTGCGGGCGAGCGGGCCGGAGGTACTCAGGCCGCTCACATCGTGCAGCGTCGGCCCCGCGCTCACCCGGCCACGGCTCGGCTTGACGCCGAACAGTCCGCACACGGATGCGGGGATACGGATGGAACCGCCGCCGTCGGAAGCGTGCGCCAGCGGTGCGAGACCGGCGGCCACGGCCGCGGCCGCGCCGCCCGACGAGCCTCCGGCCGAACGCTGCGGATCCCACGGGGTACGGGCAGGCGCCGCCAGGCGGTTCTCGGTGTAGCAGGGCAGTCCGAACTCCGGGGTGTTGGTCTTGCCGAGCATCACCGTCCCGGCGTTGCGCAGCAGGGTCACCACGTGGTCGTCCACGTCCGGCGTGAAGTCGGCGAACGCCTGCGATCCGCGCGTACAGCGCACACCGGCGACGAAGTTCAGGTCCTTGACCGGTACGGCCACCCCGTGCAGCGGGCTCAGCCGAACGTCCTCCCGCCGCGCGGTCAGGGCCGCGGCCTCGGCCTCGGCCGCCTGCTTGCGGGCGAGTTCGGGGGTGACGGTGAGGAAGGCCCCCAGGGTTTCGTCGAGTTGGTCGATCCGATCGAGATAGTGCTCGGTGAGTTCGGTCGGCGACACGGTGCCCGATCGCACCGCGTCCGCCTGTTCCAGCGCTGTCAGATCGTGCAGCTCGGCCATGGCCCGCCGCCCCTTCCCCTCGCCCGGCAACCGGTGCCGATCCTTGCACTACTGCGCGGTAACCGCCAGGCGTCGGGCGGGACCGGAACCGGTCGCGCCTGTGACTGCCGGATGAACAGTCGGGCAGGGCAAGGCACTTCCCTTGACGGCCCGGTGTCTGAGATCTTGCCTCGACCACTTTTTGACATGACCCGGTCGGCGTCACGAGCGCCGCCGGGTTTTCGGAGGACGCATTGCTTCCCTTCATATCCAGCCGGCTGAGACGCTCCATGGCGGCCGCCGCGCTCGGAACGGCTGTCGCGCTCATGGCCCCCACGGGTCTCGCCGAGGCCGCTCCCTCCTCACCGTCGTCTTCGTCATCGTCGTCGTCCTGGGCCGCAGGCACCCGTGCCTATCTGGTCATCACCGCGCCGGGTGACACCTCGGCCGTGCGGACGGCGGTCACGAACAACGGGGGCACCGTATTCGCGCACCACGACGCAATCGGCGTGATCGTGGCCCACTCGGCGTCCACGTCCTTCGCCGGCACCATGCGGGGGGTCAGTGGTGTGCAGCAGGTCGGCGCGACCCGGACCTCGGACGTGCCCGCAGACGCCTACGACCCGGCTCTGCCGGCGAGCCCGGCACAGACTCCCACCACGCTGACGGAGTCCAACCGCTGGGACATGACGCGTATCAAGGCCGACCAGGCCTGGGCTGTGACGACCGGTTCGTCCGCCGTGAAGGTGGGCGTGCTCGACACCGGGGTGGACGACCAGCACCAGGACATCGCGCCGAACTTCAACGCGGCCGACTCCGTCTCGTGCGCCTACGGCAAGGCGGACACCCGTGCCGGTGCCTGGCGCGACGTCGGCGAGCACGGCACCCATGTCGCGGGGACAATCGCGGCCTCCAAGAACGGCAAGGGCGTCATCGGCGTCGCGCCCGGCGTGAAGATCTCCTCCGTCCGCATCGCCGAGCCGGACACCAGCATGTTCTTCGCGGAGAACACCATCTGCGGATTCATGTGGGCCGGTGACCACGGCTTCAAGGTCACCAACAACAGCTACTACACCGATCCGTGGATGTTCAACTGCCCGGACAACGTGGACCAGGCGGCCATCATCGAGGGCGTCAAGCGCGCCCAGGCGTACGCCGAGGGCAAGGGCTCCCTGCAGGTGGCCGCCGCCGGCAACTCGAACTACAACCTGGCGAACAAGACGACCGACTCCTCGAGCCCCAACGACTCGACCCCGGTCACCCGCACCATCACCAACGCCTGCATCGACATACCCACCGAGCTGCCCGGCGTCGTCACCGTCGCCGCGATGGGCAACGGCAACGTGAAGGCGTCGTACTCCAACTTCGGCAACAGCGTCATCGACGTCGCGGCCCCCGGCGGCGACGGGGCATCGGGTGTGTTCTCGACGCTTCCCGGCGGCAAGTACGGCAACATGAACGGCACTTCGATGGCGTCACCGCACGTCGCCGGAGTGGCCGCGTTGCTGGCGAGCGTCAATCCGGCGTACACGCCGGCGGACATCCGGGCCAAGCTGGGCGAGCAGGCCACGGACATCGCCTGCCCGTCCGACAGCCGGTGCACGGGCACCACGGCCAAGAACGCCTTCTTCGGCGAGGGCCAGGTCGACGCGCTGAAGGCGGTCGATGGCGGCACTCCGCCGCCCGGGAAGTACTTCGAGAACCTCGCCGACGTGACCATCGCGGACAACGCCACGGTGGACAGCCCGATTCCGGTCACCGGCGTCACCGGCAACGCCCCGACCGCCCTCAAGGTCGGCGTGAACATCAAGCACACGTACCGCGGTGACCTCGTGGTCTCTCTCGTGGCCCCCGACGGCACGGTGTACCCGCTGGAGGACTTCCCGAACAGCGACAGCGCCGACGACGTGAACAAGACCTACACGGTCAACGCCTCGTCCGAGGCGGCGAACGGCACCTGGAAGCTGCGCGTACGCGACATCGCCTCCCAGGACGTCGGCAGGATCGACGCCTGGAACCTCACCTTCTAGGAACAACGGATCGACGGCCGGACCATCGCCCGGCGCCGGACGGCGCCGGGCGATGGTCCCTGTCACCAGTCCCCGTCCGCCACCGGCTTTCCGGGCGCCGGCGCGTCACCGAGCGGATGGATCTGGTGCGTTCCCGGCGCCTGCCACGGCATGTCGTCGTCGCCGAGCCAGTCGCCCACGGGCTTGACCCCGCCCAGGGCGCCGGTCGGCGCGAGATCGGTGCCGTCCTCGTCGTAGTAGTCGAACCACGGCAGTCCGGCCTGTGTGTAGGCGGCACGGTCGACCGGTGACGGCGGTGCCGCCTCACCGGTGATACGGCGCCATTCCGGCGGGGTCACCAGGTGCACGAACACCCGGCCGGAGGGCTCTTCGGCCCAGTCGGACAGGCGCCGGTCGTCCTGGTAGACCTCCTGGCGCATCGTGCCGCCCGCTCCGAGCCCCATCGCGGCGGCGTGCCGGGGCGGCCCGGCCGCCGCAGCAGGCGCGGGGGGCACGGCGCCCGGCGCAGGCGGGGCCATGGCGGGCGGGGCCGCGGCCATGCCGGCTGCGAAGGCTCCTCCGTAGCCGCCGGGCGCGGCGGCCGACGGGTTCTGCGGAGCTGCCCCGGGCCACGGGGGCGGGGCCGCTGCCCGTGCCCGGGCCTCCTGCTCCGCGCGGGCCCGCTGCTCCTCGCGCCAGGCCGCCAGTGCGTGCCCGGCCGGCGAGAACGCCTGCAACTGGACGCCGCCCGTGGTCTCCTCGCCGGTGATCTGTCCCTCCACCGTGGCCCCGAGGCCCAGGGGCACCGCGACGAACTGACGTACCGTGCCCTTGCCGGAGTTGATGCCGTCCAGCCACGGCTGCCTGGGCAGCACCACATAGTTCTGCGGCCTGCGTTCCAGCCGGCCGCTCCACCGCTCACCGGAGACGGCGCACACCTTGCCGACGCCGACCTGGAGCGCGGCGGGCTCCTGGGTGCCCGCGAAGCTCAGCCACATCGCCTCCCGCAGATACACGGGCAGCATCACTCCGCCCCGCGCCAGCCACTCGGGCGGGACGGTGCCGGGGTGGTCCTCGACGCGCCGCACGGGGAACTCCCCCAGTCCCGGCGGCAGCGGATGCGTCCCGGACTCCGGCAGACGCAGCGTCCGGATGAACCGGATCCGTACGCTGCCCCCCAGCAGCAGGCTGTTCCCGTCGACCCGTACGGCGCTGGTGGCCATGGCGGTCTCCCCTCTCCTCGCCCTTGCTCACGGAGCTACCACGATGTGCCGCCCGGGACGGTTCCGTTCCGCGGCGCCCGCAGTGGGGCGCAGCCCGTCACGCGGTGACGCGTACCGTCTCCACCCAGGCAGGAGGAGTGGGTGCCGCGTCACCGACGAGGGCGGCGATGAGCCGGCAGGACGGCACTTCGTCCGGCCAGGGCGTGAAGCCGTCGGTGAGGACGATGACGATGGTCGGCCGGTCGGCCGTCGCCAGCGCGGCGCCGATACCGACGCGCATGTCGGTGCCACCGCCACCGGCCAGCGTGATCTGCTCAGCGGCGGTGACCCGGGACACGGCATGCACATCGGCGTCGCAGGCCAGCACGGTGACACGGTTGCCCCGTACGCCCACCTCGCGCAGGACCCCCGTCACCTCCGCCAGAGCCGCTGCGATTTCGGCATCGCCCATGGAACCCGAAGTGTCGATGACGACGGCCACGCGGGGCAGCGGGCGGCGCAGACTCGGCAACACGACTCCGCGCAGCGCGGGGGTCCGGCGCGAGGGGCGGCTGTAGGTGTAGTCGACGGCACCCCCGGCCCACGCTGCCGCTTCCCGGACCGCTCCGGACAGGGCCCGGCGCCAGTCCACCGTGGGCTCGAGGAGCTCGTCGGCCCAGCGCTGCCAGCCCGCGGGGAGGGTGCCGCGGCTGCGGCGATGGGCGCGCATCGCCTCGGCGGTGTGGCGCCGCAGTGCCTCTGCCTCGACCGGTCCGAGGCATGCGGGACCGGCGGACTCGTCGAGTTCCCAGGGTGACGGCCGGCCGTGGGCGCCCGAGCCGCAGTCGTGCGATCGCGGGAGCGGCGGCAGGCCGGCCAGGTACGTCTCGAACAACTGCCCCTCGGGCAGGCCGAATCGGGCGGGTTCCACCCGGTCGGCGGGCAGTCGCAGTCCGTCGGCGAGGAGATCGTCGTTGATCTCGCAGTCCTGGGCGACGTTGACCCGGTGCCAGTCGCGCTGGTCGGCGGCGGGCAGCCGGTCGGCGCGACCGTGGTGGTCTCGCAGCAGATGCGCGACCTCGTGCACCCAGACGCCGGCGAGTTCCGCGACGGGCGTGGCGTCGACGAACGCGGGAGACACATAGCAGCGCCAGCGCCGGTCCACCCCCATCGTCGGTACCTCGGCAGACGCCACAACGGTCAGGGCGTAGAGCGCGGAGGCGAGATAGGGCCGGTCGCCGGCCGCCCGGAAGCGGGCGGCCAGCAGCTTGGTCATGTCCAGTGCGGCACCGCTGCGCGCCATGCCCGCCCTCAGTCGCTGCCGGGCAGGGCGCCCGACAGCTGGAGCAGCTCCAGGAACCCGTCGATGCCCTGGGGCACGGGCCAGTCGGTGTCGCGCATCGCGGCGAGGTCGACGGCGGCCCGGGCCGCCACGTCGGGCACGCCCGCGTCCACGGCCTTCGCCAGCACGGCCCAACCCGCCTCCCAGCGCTTGCGGGTGAGGTCGCCCTGGATCGCGGCGACCACCGCGATGAGAAACGCCAGCTGCCGGTCGCCGCGGTCGGGCAGGGCGAAGGAGTCCGGATCGGCGAGTACCCGGTCGGGGTCCGGGAGGTCGAGATGCTCCAGATAGGACAGCAGCTCGATGCCCGCCCCGTCGCCGACGGCTCCGGTGAGCGCCGCGGCCACCGCCTCACGGCCGGCACCGGTCGCGTATCCGGCCGCGAGCAGCCGCAGCGCCATCTCCCACGTACGCGGCGAGGGCCACGCCCGGCCCCGGCTCTGGGCATCGGCGGGTATGTGGTGCACCAGCCCGGGTCTCGCGGTGAGGAACCCGGAGATCGCGCCACGACTCCGGGCGACGGCGCCCGGCACTCTGGCCGGATCGACGACCGGGACGGCCGTCTTCGGCCATGTACCGGCCATGCCGCGTGCGACCGTCCGGGGGTCGTGGGTCCAGTCGAGGTGGACGAAGCGATTGGCCAGCGGCGGCGTGAGGTGCCAGCCGTCGGCGGCGCTGGAGGGCGGGTTGGCGGCGGCGACGATCCGCACCGGCTCCGGCAGGACCAGGCTGCCCACCCGGCGTTCGAGCACCACGCGCAGCAGGGCCGCCTGGACGGCAGGGGGCGCTGAGGACAGCTCGTCGAAGAAGAGCAGGCCGCCTCCGGCCCGGGCCAGCCGCACCGCCCAGTCCGGCGGTGCCATCGGAACGCCGGTGGTCGCCGGGTCGTCGCCGACGATCGGCAGGCCGGCGAAGTCGGAGGGCTCGTGCACGCTGGCGATGACCGTCTCCAGCGGCAGACCCAGCCCGTCGGCGAGCTGCTCCATGCCCGCCGACTTGCCGATGCCGGGCTCGCCCCACAGCAGGACGGGCTGGTTGGCCGTCACGGCCAGTGCCAGCGCCTCCAGTTGGGCATGGCCGGAGGGCTCCGTACGGACTGCGCTCAGCCGGCGGTTGAGGTCGTCCGCGGCAGCCAGGGGGCTTCGCAGGCTACGGTCCACGCTCACCGGTCCTCCTCGTCCTCGCGCCATTCGTCCCACCAGTCGGCGCCGATGCCCGGGTGCTCCGCCCGCACCCGGTCATGGAGGAAGCTCAGGTCGGCCCGGTGGTACTTGCGGACCACCTGGGCCAGTGACAGCTCCGTCTGGTCGACCACGTCGATCCGGGCCCCGGCCTCGATCAGCGCCTCCACGAGAGCCTTCGAGCCGGCATCGTTGACCGCCACGAACAGCGGGGTGCGCTCACGGTGGTCCCTGGCCTCGAGATCGAGTCCCGCCGACAGCAGCCGCGGCAGGAGCGGCTCGTGGTCGAGCAGGTGCAGCACATGGAGCAGGGTGCGCCCGCCGCCGTCCCGCACCCGGGGGTCGACACCCGCGTCCAGGAGCTCCAGAACTCCCGGGGTGTCGCCGTGCTGGGCCCGCAGGAACAGCTCACGCCGCTGGGCCCGCAGCGCTTTCGGCAACCGGCCGGTTCCCGAGGTGGCGGCCTGCTGCACGGCGAAGCATCCGGCGACGGCCCCTCCGAAGGCGCGCAGCGCGCGTTCCCGCTGCTGCTCCTCCTCGCTGTGCGGCATGTCGAGACGACCGCCGCGGAAGGCCACCTCGTGCCACTCGCCACGGCACCTGACGGGGACCGGTGCCGGGCTCCCGGGCCCGGGCGGGCCGGCAGGACCCTCGGGGACGAGGTCGGGGAACAGCGCCGCAGCCACCAGCGGGTGCAGGCCCTCCGGTGCGATCCCGCCGGTCCGCAGCAGGTCGAGGTCGGGCAGCCGACGCCACAAGGCCTCGGGCAGTACGGCGACATCCTGGGCGTCCTTGCGCTCGACGACCCTCACCTTCAGCCTGCCGAGCGGGCCACGATCCGTCAGCTCGAACAGTGCGGAGCTTCGCCAGCCGTCGGTGATCTGGAAGCGGTCACCGACGCCCGCGTCCGCGAGACGGCGGACCTCGGGCTCCAGACGGGTGAGATCGAGCGCGAGGTTCCGCAGAGCGGCCTCCGGGTCGACCCGGTACCAGCGCGACGCGGCCGGCGCCGTCAGGTCGAGCTCGATGCCCGCGGCGGCGAACGCCTCGGCGAGCGTGCCGTTCTGCTGGATCAGTGCGACCCACTCGGCGCGTGCGGCCGGGTCGCCGGCGCCGGGTTCGGCGGTGGGCAGTTCGTGCGCCTCGAGCAGACCTCCGTCGGTGCGGAAGAACGGTGCCCTGTCTCCTCCGCCGTACCTTTGGCGCAGCTCGGCGGCGCGACGTGTGTCCCACAGATGCCGCGCCGTCGTCCAGTCGTCGGTGTCGCGGGCGAAGACACCGGGTGCTTGGGCACTCTCGACCGCCTGGAACCTCAGGCTGATCCGCTGCGGTCCGTCGATCATGGTGGGCGTGGTGACGTGGAGGTACGGCGTGCCCGGGCTGCCGCCCTCCCGGGCCGGCGGTCCGTAGCCGGCGAGGACGACGGTGCGATCCGTGGCGAGTGTCGTCCGTCCGCCCAGCCACCGGGGCAGGTGCCAGCGCAGCAGGTCCGGAGCGAGGTGGCGCAGATCGTCCTCGAGAGCCTCGGCGACCGGCTCGCCGTACTCGCGGGCGACTTCGGACGGATCGAACGCGATGTCGACGCCGGCTGCCGCGCACGCGCCCTGCCAGTCGCCGGCGAGGCGGCGCTCGGTCGCGCGCTCGATCATCCACCGGGGCACCGCGTAACGGCGGATCCGCTCCCAGCTCGACGCCTCGTCCCTGGGGAAGCAGTACGGCTCGGGACGGCGGCTCACCGGTAGACACTTCCTATCGCGCGCAGATCGGGGTGCGTCCGGCCGGCCGGACGCAGCCGAAGGGTCATGGACCGCTTCACCCTGCGCGGCAGTCCGGGCCCCAGACCCACGTACTCCAGGCGCGAATTGTCGGTGACGGCCGCCAGCAGGGTCTTCGCTCCTCGCCCGGTCAGACCGGTGTGGCACAGCTCCAGCCGGCGCAGCGGACTGCCCGGCAACGCGGCGGCCAGTGCGGTGGCTCCGGCGTCGCCGGTGAGGTTGGCGCTGGCTCCGAGGCTCCGCTCCGACGGCGGCCGGCCCAGATCGAGCGCCTCGATCCCGCCGAGCGCGTCGGCCAGCGCCTGGGCACCGGCGGGGCCGATGCCGTTGCCGCCCAGTCCGAGGCGGACCGGGTGGGCCGGGTCGGCGGCGGCGGCAAGTACCGCAGCGCCCTCGTCGCCCAGATGGTTGGCCGGCAGGTACAGCTCGCGGACACCCGCCTCGCGGATCAGGGCGGCCAGCAGCGGCGCGGCGTCGGCGGCCAGGCCGTTGCCGCCGAGGAAGAGGCGCTCCACCGGCTGGGGGCGTGCGCTGAGAGCGGCGAGCAGCGCGCCGAGGCCGTCGGTGGTGATCCCGCTGTTGACCAGGTCGAGTGTCCGCAGGGCGGTGTTGGAGCGGAGCATGCGCGCGAGGGCACGGACACCGTCGTCGCCGACCGGATTGCGCTTGAGCCACAGGGCGCGGACGGTGTCGTCCGACGACAGTCCGTTCGCGAGGGCCGCGGCGCCGTCGGGGCCGATGCGATTGCATCCGAGATACAGGGTCCGCAGACCGTGCCCTGCCCCGAGCTCGCCGGCGACGGTCCGGGCGCCTTCGTCACCGATGGCGTTGGTGCCGAGCAGCACATGCACGGCGTGCGGCGAGGCGGCGGCAACGGGCATGAGCCTCGCCGCGCCGCGGGGTCCGAGCCCCTGCTTGCACAGGTCGACCCGCCCGTCCGCGCGCAGCGTGCCGAGCTCGAACGCCTCGTCGGCCTCGACGGGACGCGTGGACACCAGCCGGCCGAGCAGCGGGGCGAGGCCCGCCGGGTCGGCGAGCGCAATGTCCGGGTGCTCGATCGCGGGGCAGCGTACGGGTGTCGGCTGCGTCATCACCACTCCACCGGTCCATCGCCGGTGCCCGGTTCGACGAGGACGGCAGTGCCCTCAGTCCGCCCGGGACGAACCGACGCCATCGACTCTCCATCCACAACAAGAAGTGGCAAGGCCGGTCGGATTCGAACCGACGTCCTCCAGCTTGAAGCTAGGGCGCGACGACCTCTGCGCTACAGCCTTGCCACGCGTGATCATAGCGAGCGCCCGGGAGCGCTCGATCACCGGTGGCCCCTCTCGGGAGGCAGCCGCTGCGACACACGGCCATCGCGCTCCAACGCCTGGGCACGGGGCTCGAGTTCGGCGCGGGCTCCGACGTCGGCCGGGAGGCGCATGGACAGCGGTCCGCATCTGCCGCCCGGGGCCGCGCCGATGTCGAGCCCATCCTCGACGAGGAGTTGCGCCTGTTCGGGACCGGCTCGGCGCTCCCTGCCGGCCGGTGAGGCCTTCCGCTGCGGCTCGTTGATGAACACGAACCGGTTCCCTGGAGTCGCTCTGTCCGCTCGTTCGCCGCCTCACGTGACCCGCCGGCCGGCGAAGAGCCTGCATGTGCGCCTGCCGCACCCGTCGAGCGGCGGGCCGTGGACCGTCGGTGCACCGGGACCTGCCGGAACCAGCCGACGTGATCGGACGCCGTACGGGCGCCTCCGCTCCGGTCGGCGGCCCGTCGCAGACCCGGCTGCGCAAGTGACGCTCACGGCATCACGTGGCACGGCACTGTCAGCGGGTTCAGAAGGGCCGTCCCGGCCCGTCCCTGGTGACCGGACACCTAGGCTGGAACGTATGACCGAGCGCAAGCCGAAAGGCGTCAGTTTCGAGTCCTGGGTCGATCGCCAGATCCGCACGGCCACGGAGCGTGGCGCGTTCAGGGATCTGCCGGGGATGGGCAAGCCTCTGCCGGACAGCGGGGAGCCGTACGACGAGCTGTGGTGGATCAAGAGCAAGATGCACCGCGAGGGCTTCGCGGCGCTGCCGCCCGCTCTCGCTCTGCGCAAGGAGGCGGAGGACGCGTTGGAGAAGGCGGCCGCCGCACCCTCGGAGCAGGCCGTGCGGCGCGTCATCGCGGAGATCAACGAGAAGATCTCGGCGATGATGCTGCGCCCACCACCCGGCCCTCCGCTGGGGCTGAGGCCGTACGACGTCGAGGCGGTCGTCGAACAGTGGCGCCGCGGACGCGCCTGACGGCATCGGCCCAGGTGATCACCCCTGGGGCCGAGTGATCACCGTATCCGGAATGTGATGCTCAATTTCACCTCAGATCTGGTGACGGTGAGGGGGCTTCGTCCGTAGTGTCCTTCCATTCGAGGGGGCGGAGCCCGGAGCCGATGACGGGCATGTCGGCGGCCGCCCGAGCGCCGTCCCTGCTGCGGGCGACCCGGCTCGACGGCGCCTCCCGTACCGCCGGGTGATCACTTGAGATGAAGGATGCTCCACCATGAAGCCGCGTAAATCTGCCGCGTCCGCGGCCATCGCCCTTGTGGTCGCCCTCACCGCAACCGCCTGTGGCGGCAGCTCCGACGGGGCCACGGACGAGCAGAGCAGCAGCCCGAGCAGCCTGGACCGGCCCGAGCTGCCCACGTACGCGGTCGCCAAGAACGTCACGTTCGACTCCCCGACCCTGGAGCGTGCCCAGCGCAAGGGCAAGCTCGTCATCGGTGTCAAGAACGATCAGCCGTACCTCGGCTTCGAGGAGAAGGACGGTACGCGGTCCGGCTTCGACATCGAGATCGCCAAGATGGTCGCCGCGGATCTCGGCTTCTCACCTGAGAAGATCGAATTCCGGACCCTCGTCACCAGCGAGCGCGAGGCCGCCATATCGGGTGGTGCCATCGACCTGTATGTCGGCACCTACACGATGAACGAGGAGCGCAAGAAGGTCGTCGGATTCGCCGGCCCCTACTTCATGGCGGGCGCCGACCTGCTCGTCCGCAAGGACGACCGGACCATCAGCGGGCCCTTCTCGCTCCAGGGCAAGACGGTCTGCTCGGTCAAGGGCGCGACCGCGCTCCGGGAGATCCAGAAGCCCGACTACAACACCACGACCGTCGCGACGCTCAAGTACTCCGAGTGCGTCCAGCAGCTGCTCGAGCGCAAGGTCGACGCGGTCACGACGGACGACGCCATCCTCATGGGCTACGCCGCCCAGCGTCCGGACGACCTGAGGGTCGTCGGCAACCGGTTCACCGAGGAGCCCTACGGCATCGGCATGGCCAAGGACGACAAGGCGCTGCGTGAGGCGGTCGCGGACGCCATCGAGGCGCACGACCAGAGCGGCGACCACGAGAAGGCGTACGAGGCGACGCTGGGTCTTTCGGGCTCCAGGTTCGCCGGCACACCGCTGGTGCAGCGCTACTGACATCTACGGAAGGCGGCACGACGGCCCTGGAGCGACAGGGGCCGTCGTGCCGCCTTCCGTCATGCCGTCGTCCGCTCACGCCGTCACGCGTGACGGGTGGGCAGCGAGGGCGGCCGGGCCTGAGTCCGGAGAACCGGAGCCTGACGAAGACGCGTCCGCCCCGGCCTGCGGATGCAGGCCGGGGCGGAACAGGTGCCGCCGGGGAGCGCCCCCGGATGCGGGTCAGGCGAGGGTCGCGAGCGCCTGGTTGAGGGTCGCCGAGGGACGCATGACGGCCGAGGCCTTGGTGACGTCGGGCTGGTAGTAACCGCCGATCTCGGCCGGCGAGCCCTGTACCGCGATCAGCTCGTCGACGATGGTCCGCTCCTGCGCGGCGAGCGTCTCCGCCAGCGCGGCGAACGCCTTGGCGAGCTCGGCGTCATCGGTCTGCTTCGCCAGCTCCTGTGCCCAGTACAGGGCCAGGTAGAAGTGGCTGCCGCGGTTGTCGATGCCACCCAGCTTGCGGCTCGGCGACTTGTCCTCGTTGAGGAAGGTGCCGGTCGCGCGGTCGAGCGTGTCGGCCAGGACCTGGGCACGTGCGTTGCCCGTGGTCTGCGCGAGGTGCTCGAAGCTGACCGCGAGCGCGAGGAACTCACCGAGGCTGTCCCAGCGGAGGTAGTTCTCCTTGACGAGCTGCTGGACGTGCTTGGGCGCGGAACCGCCGGCGCCGGTCTCGAACAGGCCGCCACCGTTCATCAGCGGGACGACGGAGAGCATCTTCGCGCTGGTGCCGAGCTCGAGGATGGGGAAGAGGTCGGTCAGGTAGTCACGCAGCACGTTTCCGGTGACCGAGATCGTGTCCTCGCCGCGGCGGATCCGCTCCAGGGAGAACGTGATCGCGTCGACCGGCGACATGATCTCGATCTGCAGCCCGTCGGTGTCGTGCTCGGTCAGGTACGCCTTGACCTTCTCGATCAGCTGCGCGTCGTGCGCACGGCCCTCGTCGAGCCAGAAGACGGCCGGGTCGCCGGTCGCGCGGGCGCGGGTGACGGCGAGCTTGACCCAGTCCTTGATCGGCAGGTCCTTGGTCTGGCACATGCGGAAGATGTCGCCGGCGCTGACGGTCTGCTCGATCACGGCGTTGCCGTCGGCGTCGAGGACCCGCACGGTGCCGGTCGTGGCGATCTCGAAGGTCTTGTCGTGGCTGCCGTACTCCTCGGCCTTCTGTGCCATCAGACCGACGTTCGGCACCGAGCCCATCGTCGACGGGTCGTACGCGCCGTTCGCGCGGCAGTCCTCGATGACCGCCTGGTAGATGCCGGCGTAGCTGCTGTCGGGGATGACGGCGAGGGTGTCGGCCTCCTGCCCGTCCGGGCCCCACATGTGGCCGGACGTGCGGATCATGGCCGGCATCGAGGCGTCGACGATGACGTCGCTCGGCACGTGCAGGTTGGTGATGCCGCGGTCGGAGTCGACCATCGCAAGGGCGGGGCCCTCGGCGAGCTCGGCCTCGAAGGACGCCTTGATGGCCGCGCCCTCGGGCAGGGACTCCACGCCCTTGAGGATGCCGCCGAGGCCGTCGTTCGGGGTCAGACCGGCCGCGGCGAGCGTCTCGCCGTGCTCGGCGAACGTCTTCGGGAAGAAGGCGCGCACCACGTGACCGAAGATGATCGGGTCGGAGACCTTCATCATCGTGGCCTTGAGGTGCACGGAGAACAGCACGCCCTCCGCCTTGGCGCGGGCCACCTGCGCGGCGAGGAACTCACGGAGCACCGCGACCCGCATGACGGAGGCGTCGACGACCTCGCCCGCGAGTACCGGTACCGACTCACGCAGGACGGTGGTGGTGCCGTCGTCGCCCGCCAGCTCAATGCGCAGCGAGCCGGCCTCGGGGACGACCACGGACTTCTCGGTGGAGCGGAAGTCGTCGGCCGTCATGTGCGCGACGTTCGTCTTCGAGTCGGCCGACCAGGAGCCCATGCGGTGCGGGTGCGCCTTGGCGTAGTTCTTGACCGACGCGGGGGCGCGGCGGTCGGAGTTGCCCTCGCGCAGGACCGGGTTGACGGCGCTGCCCTTGACCTTGTCGTAGCGGGCGCGGATGTCGCGCTCCTCGTCGGTCTTCGGGTCGTCCGGGTAGTCGGGCAGCGCGTAGCCCTGCTGCTGCAGCTCGGCGACGGCGGCCTTCAGCTGCGGGATCGAGGCCGAGATGTTCGGCAGCTTGATGATGTTCGCCCCGGGAGTCTTGGCCAGCTCACCGAGCTCGGCGAGTGCGTCGTCGATGCGCTGCCCGACCTCGAGACGCTCGGGGAAGCTGGCGATGATCCGCCCCGCCAGGGAGATGTCACGGGTCTCCACGCTGACGCCGGCCGTCGAGGCGTACGCCTGGACGACGGGCAAGAACGAATACGTCGCCAGGGCCGGGGCCTCGTCAGTGTGCGTATAGATGATGGTCGAGTCAGTCACCGGTGCTCCGCTCCACGTCTGCAACATTGCTCGACATCAAGATATCTCGTGGACGCCCCCCTCTCGACAGGGCCCTGCCCCACCGGCGGCCGGATGCCCGGGTCCCACGTCCGGCTCCGCGTCGGACGGACGCGTTCCCGCGTCGCCTCGGGCTGTGCGCGCCTCGCGTACCACCGAAGAGGGAACACGTCATGGATTCCGTGACTGAGCTCCCGTTCGAGGAATGATCCAATAATGCATCACAAATCCCTGCAGATCTATCTGAACGATCACTTGGCAGGCGCCACCGCCGGAGTCGAGCTGTCCCGGCGCATTGCCCGCGCCCATCATTCGTCGGCGCGTGCGAGGGAGCTGCAGCGCCTCGCCGACGACATCACCGAGGACCGGGAGAGTCTTCTCGACCTGATGGAGCTCCTCGAGGTGCGCCCTCACCGCTACAAGGTCTACGGGGGCTGGGCCGGCGAGAAGGTGGCCCGGCTCAAGCCGAACGGCCGGCTCTACCACCGCTCGGGCCTGAGCACGCTGATCGAGCTGGAGACCCTGCGGCTGGGCATCCAGGGGAAGCAGCAGTTGTGGCAGGCGCTGACTCCGCTGGCCTCCGGGTCCGGCCGCTTCGAGGCATCACGGCTCGACACGCTCAAGGACCGGGCGAAGGACCAGATGACCACGGTGGACGCACTGCACCGGACTGCTGCATCCAGAGTTCTTGTCCTTCACGACGACCGGGGCCCGGAAGGCGGCGCGTAGCGGCACCGGTCCGTCCCGGCAGCGGAAAGGAAGGCGGGCATCCTTCAGATCTGCGCGGGATGCGGGGGTGCAGGGGAGCTGCTTGCCGCCAGACCAAGTTGTTAGTACTCACAACCGATTTGAGTACTAACACGGATGAGGGCCGGCCCGGGCTGACGAAAGGGTGAAGATCACGGACGGGGCAATCCCGCCCCGTACGGATCTTCACTCAACCTTCTCCGAGGTATGTCATGCGTAAGTTAGGAACCACGGCCGCAGCGGTCTTGCTGGCGGGTGCCGGGCTGGTCGGCACGGCCGGGACGGCCGGCGCCACGACCGGTCACATGGACAAGGGTGCCTCGGCCGAGGCCTGTTCGACCGCCTGGGGCAGCGGTGTCAAGTCGGCCACGGACACGGCCTCCAAGCCGCTGAGGAACATCACGACCAGCTCAAACACCTGCTACGACCGCATGGTCTTCGACGTGAAAGGCGTGAGCGGCAAGATCGGCTACCACGTCGGTTACGTGCCCGCGTTCCACCAGGACGGTTCCGGCGAACAGATCCCGGTCAAGGGCGGCGCGATCCTGGAGATCTTCGTGTCGGCGCCGAGTTACGACCCGGCGACGAGCAAGCCGACGTACTCCGGGAAGGCTGCGCAGCCGCTGCCGGGCGTGAAGATCACCGGCTACAAGACGTTCAAGGACACCAAGTTCGGGGCGAGCTTCGAAGGGCAGACCCAGGTCGGCCTGGGCGTACGAGCCAAGCTCCCCTTCCGCGTGCTGCAGTCCGGCGACAAGCTGATAGTGGACGTCGCGCACACCTGGTGACCCAGGCGCATCACTGAGGGCCGCCCGGCCGCGCAGGTGCGATCGGGCGGCCCTCTCCACGCTCAACACGTCTTGCCTTGTTCCACGTTCTGAGCCGGGAGGTTCAAGGCCGGTCAGGTCGCCCCTGGCGACGAACACCTCGCATCCCGGTCGAGCCGTCCGTTGCGGTTGGTCATGATGTTCGCCGCCAGAGGAGCCGACTGCGACGCCGAACCACCACCACCGGTGTTGGCGCGGGTCCTGGCGGGGTACGGCACCTGACCGCGCCGAACCCGGCGGAGACAGGTCCCGCCCGTCGAGCCACAGCTGCGCGCTCAGCTGACGGCAGCACCGAACCACTTGGGCAGCCGGCTGAGCAGATCCTGCTGATCTTCACCGACCCACGCCACATGGGCGTCCGGCCGCAGCAGCACTGCGGGCACGGCCAGTTCCTCGCTGACGTCGACCACGTGGTCGACCCGGTCTGCCCAGCCCGCCACCGAGAGCCGGCCGGTCTGGTCGAGCAGCAGTCCGCGGCCGGAGCGCATCAGCTCGTAGAGACGCCCCTTCTTCAGCCCCACGTCCCGCAGCCGCCTGCCGAGCAGTTCATGCCCCTCGCCGAAGTCGTAGCGGACCCCGATCGCGGTGATCTTCTCGATCAGGTACCGGTTCACCTCCTCGAAGTCCATCAGCTCCGACATCAGCCGGCGCACTGCCTGGGGACCAGGCTCGACGGACATCAGCTGCATCTGCGCGCGGGTGTTGTCCAGCACGTCGGCGGCCACCGGGTGCCGTTCGGCGTGGTAGCTGTCCAGCAGACCCTCCGGCGCCCAGCCGTTGACCTCAGCGGCCAGTTTCCAGCCGAGGTTGAACGCGTCCTGGATGCCGAGATTGAGCCCCTGCCCGCCGGTCGGCGGGTGGATGTGCGCCGCGTCGCCGGCCAGCAGCACCCGGCCGGTCCGGTAACGCTCGGCCAGCCGGGTGGCGTCGCCGAAGCGGGAGAGCCAGCGCGGTGAGTGCACGCCGAAGTCGGTGCCGGCGAACACCCGCAGCTGCTGCTTGAACTCCTCGAGGGTCGGTGGGACCGAGCGGTCATCGGCCACCCCTTCGGCGGGCACGACAACGCGGTACACCCCGCCCCCGAAGGGTCCGACGCCGAACCGAAGCTGAGTCTTGCGGACTTCGGCCACCACGGCGGCCACCGTCTCCGGCGGCACGGCCAGCTCCATCTCGCCCAGCAGCGTCTCGACCCTGCTGGGCTCGCCGGGGAAGCCGACGCCCAGCAGCTTGCGCACCGTGCTGCGGCCTCCGTCGCAGCCGACGAGGTAGCGCGAGCGCAACTGCGTCCCGTCGGCCAGCTCGACGGTCACCCCGTCTTCGTCCTGGCTCAGCCCGACCAGTTCGCAGCCGCGCCGGATCTCGGCGCCGAGCTCGGTGGCGTGCTCGGCCAGCAGACGATCAGTGACGGTTTGCGGGATGGCGAGGACGTACGAATGTGCGCTGTCCAGCCGGTCAGGCCACGACTTGCTGATGCCGGCGAAGAAACCGCCGACCCTGAACTGCTCGCCGTGCGCGAGGAACCGCTCCAGCAGACCGCGCTGGTCCATCACTTCGACGCTGCGCATGTGCAGGCCGAGCGCGCGGACGTACGCGGTCGGCTCCGCCTCCTTCTCCAGCACGAACGCGTGCACCCCGTGCAGCCGCAACTCGCCGGCGAGCATCAAGCCGGTCGGTCCGCCGCCGACCACGATCACGTCAATCATGACAACCCCCATGTGACAATGTTGAATTTCGGCCGGCCGCTCCGCGCAGTCCGGCGGCGCGCACGCCCGCGCCTCCGTGCCGAGGGCCCGCGACGCACCGCAAGTCCCGCCGGCGGTTCGACGTCCCCGCGTGACCCGTACACCGACAACGGCACACGCACTCCGCGAATCTCTGATTTCCGCAGGTCCTGGCCTCGGCCGACGATTCTGCGGCACGACCCCGCTGTTGCCGCAAGCTCCCTGGTGCGCTATATGTTGAGAGTGGCAAGGAGTGGGTGGACCTCCTTGCCTTTGCCATGTGTCGTCCGCTGTGGACGGACAAGCTCCTCCCGAAGCGGTGACGCGCCGCGTACGGCGATGCCGGCGGTGAGTGCGAGCAGTGCGTGTTCTTCAAGCGGGCCTGGCGGACATGGGCCGGGGCCGTGGCCGGGAAGATTTCCAGTTGTCCGGTGCGCCGCGAGATCTGCGGCGAGGGACCGTGGCGGGGCGGCGCCGGGTCCCGCCGGAACCCGGAGCCGCGGGCGGCTCAGGGCGGGTACCGGCCCTCATCCTGGTGCCCGGTCGCCGTGACGGGCGCGCCGTGTTCGTCCTGGCTCAACTCTCCGGGTGAGCCGCTGCGGGGCCGTGGAGGCGTGCTTCCGGGGACGTGCCTCGCGCGCGCTCAGGCGACGGTCACGTCCACTGGTCAGGTGCACGGGTAAGGCGGTCCGCGACGGTCTTCGCCGTTGTTCCCATGAGGATCGTGTAGTGGTTGCAGTCCGGGACCGGCTCGGCGGTCAGCAGTGGCACCTGTGCCGTCCAGTGTGCGACCAGCGCGGCCGGGAGCATGCCCGGTTCCGTGCCCATCAGGCCCCGCGGCGCATACAGCAGCCGCGCGGGCACGGTCAGGCCCGTCAGGTCCTCCCCGAACGACGCCGCCGCGGTGAGGAGCTCGCGGCCGTCGTGGCGGACGGGGCCCTCCTGGGCGCGGGAGTGGCGGGCGCCCGCGGGGCCCGTGAGGTCGTAGCGGACGTACGCCTCGATGTCCTCGTTCCACTCCGGGCCGAGGGCGGGATGGGCGCGGAAGAGGTCGAGGTACGCCTCGTCGCTCTCGTATGTCCGGGACAGCCGGGCGATGACGGGGCCCAGGGTCGCGTCGAGGACCGCGTCGGGGTCGGTGTCCGGCAGGACCGGGAGTGGCAGGCCGCCGTCGACGAGCAGCAGGCGGTCGAAGAGCTCCGGGCGCCGGGCGGCTGCGCGCAGGGCGACGCAGGCGCCCATGGACTGGCCGGTGAGGGCGACGGGCGCGCCGCCGCCCCACCGCTCCGCGACCGCGCACAGATCGGCGGCATGGGTGTCGATGCCGTACGGGCCCTGGGCCGACGCGTTGTGGCCCCGGCCCCTCAGGTCGAGGGCGAACAGGGACCAGTCCGGCGGCAGATGGCGGGCGACGGCTCCGAAGGACATCCCGGACGCGGTGATTCCGTGGGCCGCGACGGCGGTGCGAGGTCCCTCGCCGAAGCGCAGGACGCGCAGCGTCCCGCCGCCCACCTGGAGGTCGAGCGCGGCCGGAGTGGTCATCTGACGTTCCTTCACATGAGGTGTGCAGGGCGACGACCAGTTTGCATGCGGCACCCTGCGCGCAGGACCTTGGGGTGCGGCAACCTGATCATCCCGTTGGTCAAGGCCCACCCGAAGGTGTGGGTCAGCGGCAGCGTCGTGGAGAACCCGTACTACCTGAGTCCCGATGCGGAACCGGCCCTTCGGCAGCCGACGGGACCTGACGCCGTGGGGAGCGGCACTTCATGGCCGCCTTGCCGAAACAGCAAAGAACATTGCCGCGCAGCTGTACGGGTCGCAGGGTGGCGGTATGACCGACTCGGACAAGCAACACGTGGATGACGTGGATGACGTGGACGACATGGATGTCGTGGTGGTCGGAGGCGGCGTGGCCGGCCTGTCCGCTGCGCTGACTCTGGCCCGGGCCCGGCGTTCCGTGCTGGTGGTCGACTCCGGGGAGCCGCGGAACGCTCCCGCTTCCGGGGTGCACGGGTTCCTGTCCCGCGACGGACTCCCGCCCGGCGAGCTGTTGCGGGCGGGCAGGGAGGAAGTCACCGGCTACGGCGGGCAGATCGTGCCGGACCTGGTCACCGGCGCCTGCCGGGCCGGCGGTCGTTTCGTCGTGGTCACCGGAAGCGGCCGGAGCTACGGCGCGCGGCGCCTGCTGGTGACCACGGGGCTGGTCGACGAGCTTCCCGACGTTCCCGGCCTGCGTGAGCGCTGGGGCCGCGACGTACTGCACTGCCCGTACTGCCACGGCTGGGAGGTGCGAGACACGCCGATCGGCGTGCTGGCGACCGGTCCGGGCGCGGCGCACCAGGCGCTGCTGTTCCGGCAGTGGTCCCCGGATGTGACCCTGTTCCTGCACACGGCAGGCGACCCGACCGAGGAACAGTGGGAGCAACTGGCCGCACGTGGTGTCGCCGTGGTCGATGGCGAGGTGGTCGGTCTCGATGTGAACGACGACCGCCTGTGCGGTGTGCGGCTGGCTTCGGGTACGTGTGTGCCGGTGCGGGCACTGGCAGTGGGACCGCGCTTCGAAGCGCGCAGCGCGGTGCTCTCGGACCTCGGTGTGGCGAGCGTGGAGCACCCCCTGGGCGTGGGGCATCACGTGGAGTCCGACGCGAACGGGTTCACCGGGGTTGCGGGGGTGTGGGTGGCGGGCAATGTCACCGACCTCATGGCCGGCGTCGCGGTGGCCGCGGCTTCCGGGGTGCAGGCCGCTACGGCGGTCAACGCCGACCTCGTGGCGGCCGATACCGCGGCGGCACTGGCCCGCCGCAGAGCGCCGCGCCCGCAGGAGGCGTTCAGCCCGGCCTCGGAGGCCGCCGCCTGCGAGCGGGTCCTCGGCGAACGCCGGCACGGCATCGAGACCGTACTGAGCCCCGGGCGCCGCTCGGGCGGCTGACGCGGGGAGCCGCCCTGGCCGGTCAGGCGAGCGGACGACGCGCCGAGAAGAGTGGATCACGGCCGATGTCGCCCGCCCCCGACCCTGCCGCCACCCGGACCACTACGGATTGTCGACCGGTGGACACATGGCGTCACGTCCGTTTGCATGGAGTTCTCACTGCCCGCATCCCTGCGGAAGGCGCCGATGAAGCACCCAGGACCACTGCTCACGCTGTTCGCCGGACTGGTGCTCGGTCTGTTCATCCTGACGCTCAACGCCATGACCGGTGAGCCTGCGCCCTCGTCGCGCCAGCGCCCGGCCACAAGCGCGACGCCGAGCCCCAGGCCGAGCACGCCCTCACCCTCGTCCCCGGCGCGGACCTCGCCCCCGGCCACTACCGCGAGTGCGGGGCCGCAGACCGAGTACGCGGGCCGTACGACCGACAACACCGCGTCCGTCGCCATCTCGCTCCGCGGCAACAAGGCCATCGCGTACGTCTGTGACGGCCGCACCCGGGAGGCCTGGATGCGCGGCCCCGTGGAGGAGGACGGCGACATGCACCTGACCAGCGCCGAAACCAACGCGAAGCTGGACGGAATCCTGAGCGGGGGCAAGGTCACCGGAACGGTCGACATCGGCGACCGCAACTGGGCCTTCACCGCCGACAAGGCGGTCAAGCCGTCCGGGCTCTACCGCGCCGCCGCCCAGGTGCGCGGAGCCGAGCTCAAGGGCGGCTGGATCGTCCTGCAGGACGGCAGCCAGGTCGGCATCGTCAGCCGCGACGGCAAGCCGGCCGCCGCTCCCCCGATCGACCCGGCCACCGGTGCCGTCACCGTCGACGGCACTCAGCTGACCGCCCGCCCCGTCGTCCCCTGAGCGTCCCCGAGGTGCGTCATGAACGTGGACCCGAACACGCGGAGCGGCGACTCCCCTCCGCCTCCGCCTCCGCCCCCTCCCCCGTCCGTGCCCCCGCAGGGGGTTGCCGGCTCCGGGGCGGCGCGCTTTGTCGTCCCGGCTCTGGTCGCCGTGGCCGTCGCGGTCGGCCTCGGGGTGTACGGGAAGCTCCACAGTCCGTCCGCCACCGCCTTCAATCTGGCCGGTTTCAGCAGCCCGAGTGCGGTGAAGGCCTGGCTGGCCACCGCTGCGCTCGCCCTTGCATTCGTGCAGCTCGTCTCCGCGCTGACGATGTACGGGCAGATGCCGGGCCTGCGGGCCGCGTCCTGGACGCCCGCACTGCACCGCTGGTCGGGCCGGGCGGCGTTCCTGCTGACCGTGCCCGTGGCCGTGCACTGCCTGTACGCGCTCGGCTATCAGACGTCCACCTCGCGGGCGCTGTGGCACTCGTTCTTCGCCTGCTTCTTTTTCGGGGCATTCAGCGCAAAGATGTTGCTGTTGCGCATGGAGCGGCTGCCGGGGTGGCTGCTGCCGATCGTCGGCGGGCTGGTTTTCGCCACGCTCACGATGGCGTGGCTGACCTCCGCGCTCTGGTTCTTCCGCACGTTCGGAGTGACGACATGAGTGACCGCGTAAGCAGAGAAGGCACCACCCGCCGCACGCTTCTGGTGACCGGCGCCGCCGTTGTGGCGGCAGCGGGCTGCACCAAATACGGGGACGAGAACGACGGCGGTGAGTCGTTCGTCCCCGCACCCACCTCGCCGGCCGAGAAGAGCGGCAGCGCCCAGCCGCCCGCGGGCGAACCGCTGGGCACCACCTCCGAGATCCCGGAGGGCGGCGGAAAGGTGTTCGAGGCCAAGAAGGTCGTGGTGACCCAGCCCGTCCGGGGTGACTTCAAGGCCTTTTCGGCGATCTGCACCCACCAGGGCTGCACGGTCGACAAGGTCGCGGACGGCACCATCGACTGCCCGTGCCACGGGAGCAAGTTCCGTATCGAGGACGGCTCGGTGGCGAAGGGCCCTGCACAGCGGCCGCTGGAAGCGAAGCAGATCAGCGTCTCCGGGAATCAGATCCGGCTCACATAGCCTGTCGCGCAGGGCTCCCGAGGCACTCATATATGACCGGACAGCTCGACGGCACCGGTCGCGAGTTGCTCGGCGAGCTCGATGTCGTGCCGGCGTGCGAGCAGCGTGTCGATTCCTGTGTCCGCGACGCCCGCCCGATGTCCTGGCCCGGGCACTCGTGCGGCCCGCCGCTGAAGGCACGGTGTGAGCGGTGCCGTGCACGGGCCTGGACAGGTCCGGCCGGATCCCGGGATCGACGTTGCCGGCCGCCAGGCCCTGCATCACCAGGTCGCCCGCCGTGATCTCCTGGGTGCCAAGCCGTGTGTCGTCGTCAGGCCGAGCGGGCGCGCAGATGGGCCCGCTCGCCCTGCTGGCCGAACAGGACCAGCAGCTCGACGGGTGCGGCGTCGGCGGCTCCCAGCCAGTGGGGGATGTGCGTGTCGAACTCCGCGGCCTCCCCCGACTTCAGGACCAGATCCTGGTCACCGAGCAGCAGCCGGAGCCGGCCACTGAGCACGTAGAGCCATTCGTACCCTTCGTGCGTCCTCGGATCGGGATCGGCTGCAGGGCCCTCCGCCGGGATGACCAGTTTGAACGCCTGCAGTCCCCCGGCCCGGCGGCTCAGTGGCACGAACGTCATTCCGTGACGGCGCACCGGGCGCAGATGCACGCGCGGGTCCCCCGTGTGCGGCGCCCCGACCAGTTCGTCCAGCGGGACGCCGTACACGCGGGCCAGCGGCAGCAGCAGTTCCAGATTCGGCCGCCGCCCGCCGCCCTCCAGTCGCGACAGCGTGCTCTCCGAGATGCCGGTCGTCTCCGCCAGACGGGCAAGGGTGAATCCGCGCTGACGGCGGAGTTCGCGCAGCCGTGGGCCCACGGCGGCCAGCACATCGTTCAGCTCGTCCATGTCCGCCACCTTGCCGAAACAGCATGAAACGCTGCAAGCCGGCGGGTGGGGGCGCTGTCGCCCGTGAGTCTCCGCGAAGCCGGAGCCGGGGCCGGCCCGGCCGTCGGTGCCGTGTCCACCGCCGAGGCGCGCAACGCCCCTCCCCACCGACCGGAGGGATCGCCATGACCGACAGCCCGCACGACGCGAACCACACCGGCGAAGCCGAACGCTTCCGGTAAGGCCACCATGTCCTGTCCGGCACGTCATGAGAGGCGCCACAGACGTACGGCAGCAACGGTCACGGTGCCGTGGAGGACATGCGCCCACGTGTCGAAGCGGGTGGCCACGGCCCGGAAGCCCTTGAGGGCATCGATCGTTCGCTCAACCGAGTTCGATCCGTTCGAGGACGTCCGTGTACAGCCGCCGCCTGTCGGGGCGTGAGCGGGCGGCCGCGCGGGTGAGTGTGGGGACGGCGGCCTCCCCGAGAGAGACGAGTCCCTCGGCCGCAGCCCTGCGGACCACGGGATGCGCGTGGTCGAGCAGCGCGGTCACCGCGGACACCGCGGGAGCCCACTTGGCCCGGCACAGGACACGGATCGCCATGCGCTTCACGTCCGCCTGCGGGTCGTCCAGCAGCAGCGACGTGTGGTGCAGATGGGTCTCCCGGTCCAGCAGGGTCCGCGAGATCCGGTGCGCGTGCAGCCGGACCCGGCGCTCGCGGTGGCCCAGCAACTGCCCGATGACATCTGTCAGTTCCTGACCACCGTCACCGGTCGTGGCGTCGTCGTCCTCCGCCAGCCGCGTCAGCGCACGGCGTATCTGCTCCGGGGTGCCGCTGCGGGCGAGGTCGAACAGTTCCCGCCGCGACGCGTCCCGGCGGGCGACCCGCACCGGAACCCGTTCCCGCAGCGCCGCGAGCGCCGCCGCGTCCTCTCGTGCAGCGTCCGGGCCGCGCAACGGGCCGTCGACCAGGTGCAGTCCGTCCGCCGCCTCGTCACGTCCCTCGGCGCGCAGCCGCTCGATCACCCGCGTCAGTGCGGGGGTGCGCAGCAGCGGATCCGGCAGCAGATCCAGTACGCCCCAGGCGCCCGCGCCCAGACGCTCACCCAGCGCGTCGGCGAGCACGTCGGCGGGCACCCGGCGCAGAGCGAGCGCGGCGTCCCGCCGTACGGCGGACGGACCCTGCTCCCACCACTCCAGCAACACCGGGATCAGCGGCACGAGTTCCCAGGCACCGAGCTCCCGGGCGATGAGCAGGACCCTGTCCGGCAGGATGTCCCCGCTCCGCAGCTCCGGTCCGGCCGGCAGGCCCAGGTCGCGCAGACCCAGGACGGGAACGGTGACACGGCCGCGGAGAAAGGCCCGCAGCACCGGCATCCGCGCATGGGGATCCGGCCATGCGAGCAGCCGCCGGCCCGCCTCGTCACGGCGGTCCGGATCGCTGTCGGTCAGCATCGCCGTCAGCCGCTCGAACAGCGCGGACGACCGGGGCTGGTCGAGGTCGTCGGCGCGTACGGACCGTGCGGGCGGTGGTGCCGCGGCAGCCGTCTCGGTCAGGGTCCACTCGGGTGCGTCCAGGGGCTGAAGCCGCGTCATCCGGTCGAGGAGAGCGTCCCGGACACCGGGCGCGGCCGTCGGCCAGGCGTCGATCAGTGCGCCCAGCACCTCTCGCGACCCGAGGGCATCCGCGCGCCCGCCCCAGAAGGACTCCAGCGCATCCGGTGTGCGCAGTGCGACGCCCAGGGCCGCATGCCACGCACCGGCGGGGACCGTCCCGGAAGGCTGCTCCAAGGCGAACGCCTCCCGCAGGACGGCCACCGCGGCGCGGTCCGGATCGGCCGCGACGCCGGCAGCGGCGAGGTTGCGGTCGAGGTCGGCCCGGCCCACCACCGCCCCGGAGGCGCGCAGCAGAGGCAGTGTGCACCTGGCCCCGGGCAGGTCCCCGGCCGGCATCCGCACCGCGGCGGCGGCGAACTGCCGCCGGGACGGGGGCAGATCGGGGACGACGGTCTCGAGGATCGCCACGAGAGCGTCGCGTTCCTCGCCCGACGAGCCTGGCAGCGCATCGATGAAGACACCGGCGTGACGGACGAGAACCGCCCGCTCGTCGTCCGGCCACGGCGCCGGGCACAGCCGCAGAACGAGTCCCAGCAGCTGCCTGCGCGTCTCCGGCACGGTCTCGGCAAGATGGAGCCAGTCCGCGAGCAGCGGGCGCAACTCCCGCAGCCGTGCCGGCCCCGGCCGCTCGGTCCGTCCGGCGAGGCGCAGCGCGACCGCGGTGCTCCACCCGTCCGACACGAGCAGCACGGCGTCTGCGTCCGCCGACTCGTGCACACCGGACCCGGGGGAGGCCGGCCCGTCGACGCCGTGCGCGGCGAAAAGAGCGGCCAGGTCGGCGGGTGTTCCCGAGGACAGCGCGACACGGCCGGAAGCCACCAGCGCCAGCAGGGAGGGCACGATCACGGACCCTTGATGGCCGAGCGCGACGAGTGACCGGGCGGAAAGCCGGCCGTCGAGAGCCGACAGCAACAGCGTCCGGGCGGAGGTGTCCTCCGTGCCCTCCGCGGCTGCGAGGAGTGTCGCCGCGTACGCGTCGCCCAGCACGGCGTGCAGCGCTTCGACGAGCGTGTCCCGCAGTCCCGGATTGTTCGAACGCCCCAGCCGGTACAACAGGGCGGGCACCGCCTCCGGGGCACCCGCCCGGACGAGTGCCGCGGCGGCGGTCTTCCTGATGTTCATGGCCGGATGGCCGAGGCACGCGGCGATCGCACCACAGGCCCAGCGGGCGCGGGCCTGGCCCAGAGCCGTCAGCGCCTGCCGTACGGTCTGCACGTCGGGTGCGGCAGTGAGCGAGATCAGCGACGCCGACAGCGCCAGGGCGCCGTCACCCGCCGCGTCCTGCGCGAGCAGGGCGATCACATGCTTGCGCACGTGCCGGTCACGGTGGCGCAGCAGGCGGTGCACACGCGGGCGGGTGCCCTTGTACGGGCAGCGCCTCAACAGTTCCAGAAGCACGGCCTGTTCGCCGTCGGCCAGTCCGGGCCGGTCCAGCAGGTCCAGCACCGTGCCGGCCACGAACGCGTGACCCGCCTCTTCGGCGCCGTGCGCGTCCAGCAGACAAGCCGGCCGGATCTTCGCCCGCCCGTACAGCCTGCGGCCCATCGCACGCAGTGCGTCGGCCACCGCCTCGGGCACGAAAGGCTCGGCGGCATGCTCCTCGGAACCTCCCGGCTCGTGGGCGGCGACCAGTTCGCCCACGACGCGCAGCAGCAGGTCCGCAAGGGCAGGCACCGTGCCCGCGCTGCCGTGGGCGGCCAGCCGGCACAGCGCGGCGACGGGGTCGGACGGATCCATGTGCGCGCACAGAACGGCGAGTTCGTCCTCGTCGGGCGCGCCGAGATCGGCCGAGACACGAGCCGGCAGCTCCACCGGATCAAGTCGGCGGAGCAGGCTGCGGCGCCGTCGCGGATCCCGGTTCAGGTGCCACAGGAGCTCCAGCGCCCGATGGCGTACCGCACGAAGATGCGGCGCGACCACGTGCACGGAAGGGTCATCCGGATCCGCGGGCAGTCCGAGCCCCTCGGCCAGTACCTGTACCGTGCGTTCCCCTCCGATGGCCTCCAGGGTTTCCAGCGCCACCGCGGGGGCGTCCCGCAGTACTTCGATCACCGTCTCCTCGGCGTCCGTGTACCGCAGCGCGCGGATCGCCTCCAGGAACGGCGCCGGTCGGTGCGTCACCGAGAGCATCGCGGTGGCCAACTCGCCGATCGGCCGCGTGTCCACCCCCTGGCGGACCAGCGCGGTGAGCAACTCCAGCCGCCGCGGCCAGGACGGGTCGTCCATGGGTGCGTCCGCCAGGAGTCGCACCGTTTCGGTCCGGCACGTGTACAGCACGGTGGCGATATCGTCCGCCGGGACGGAGACGTCGGCCAGCGCAAGGCCCACGACCGACGGCAGGTCCGCGCCGCCAGGGAAGTGGCCGCGACGGTGGAGCGCGCGCAGGCATGCCGTCGCCGCGTTGCCGAACAGCAGCGGATCCCGCAGGGCGACGGCCGTCAGCTCGCCGATGTCACCGCGCTCGGCCCGTTCACCGAGCAGCTCCATCGCGTGCTGCCGCAGCCGCGGTGCGCGGTCCGGGTCGGTGACGACCGCCCGGAGCAGTTCGTCGTGCCCGTGGTGTGCCGCGGCGGCGAGCGCCGCCCCGGCCGCACGGTCCGCCGCGCCGTCCTGCCCGGCGGCGAGGAACGAGGCGAACGTCCCTGCGGGCAGCGGATCCAGTGCGGCCCACGGCTCGGTGAGTTCGCGCAGGATGTCGGCAGCGGTACTGCCGGTCCCCGCGGCCTCCAGCAGTGCGGCCAGCTGCTCACGCGCCCCGGACGGCGCCAGCACGCCCGCATGCAGCCCTTGCCGCACCAGGCGCAGCGTCTCGGCACGCAGCACCGGATCGGCGCTGCCCGCCAGCTCCCGTACGAGCTCCTCGGGCCGATGGGCGTCGCGGGCGTCGGTCGAGTGCACCGCCTGGTGGAGCAGTTCGCCGGGCGCCTCGCGCCCGGCGAGGGCAGGCTCGTTCAGCAACTCGGCGCGCAGCCAGGCGACACGTACCCCTTCCGGGAGGCCCGCGTCGCGCCACGCCGGCCAGGGGCGCCCACCGAGGTACGGTCCCAGCCGTTCGTACAGCCTCGCGACGGCGAGCGCGCGCTCCGGGTGCCCGGGATCCGGACCGGGCACCAGGTCCAGGAGATCCGCTTGCTCCGCCGCTTCACCGCCGCTGTCGGCGCAGGCGCGCTCGGCCAGCAGGGTCAGTCCCAGATCCCGCAGAGCCTCGCTCTCGTGGGCGAGCAGACACCGCACCTGCTCCAACGGGCAGGTGTGCGCGTCGACATGGCAGGACAGCCATCCCGCGTCGGCACGCGCGACGGCACGCTGGAAGGGCTGATCCGGTGTCCTGGTGTTCACCGTCGGATCCTAGGCAGCGAGGGCGCCCGTCCACCAACACGATTCGGGGGCACCCCGCGCGCCGACAGAGCCGGACCTGTCCGGTCGATCATGTTCGTAGCCAGATGACGAGCGCTGCGGCGGTCGCGGTCCCGAGGAAGGCGTAGCCGCGCCTGCCGTAGCGAGTGGCGACCGCGCGGTACGGCTTCAAACGGCTGATCGCCCGTTCGACGGGGCACCGCGCTCACCTCGCGCTGGGCGCGTTCGCCCCGATCACGCCCGGCGCGCCCCGGGTGGAACCCGAGACCCTCCCACACCGTCTGCAACAGCAGGGGGACCCGTCGAGAGGAAGCAGAGTCGTGGAGCCGAACGAGGCGGCACGGATGTCCCGCCGCGCCATCCTGGTCTGCGGGGTCGGGGCAGCGGTGGCCGGCATGCCCAGGCCGGCTGCGGCGTACGCGGCTTCGCCGCGGAACGACGCGGTCTCCAGGCAGCTTTGCGACCTCGAGCGGGAGCACGGTGCCCGGCTCGGGGTGTTCGCCCGCAACACGAGGACCGGCAGGTCCGTTCTCCACCGCGGGCACGAACGCTTTCCGATGTGTTCGGTGTTCAAGACGGTCGCCGCTGCCGCCGTCATGAGAGACCTCGACAAGAACGGTGACCATCTCTCACAGCGGATCCGGTACACGGAGAGCGACGTCGTGAAGTCCGGCTACGCCCCGATCACCGGACTGGAGCAGAACCTCGCCCATGGCATGAAGGTTGAGGAGCTGTGTGCCGCGGCCATCTCCTACAGCGACAACGCTGCGGCGAACCTCCTGCTCGGTGAGCTCGGCGGACCGACGTCGATCACCCGCTTCTGCCGCTCCGTCGGGGACGGCGTGACCAGGCTCGACCGGTGGGAGCCCGAGCTGAACTCGGCGGAACCGGGGCGCGTGACCGACACCACCAGCCCTCACGCCATCGGCAGGACCTACGCGCGGCTCACTCTCGGGGACTCTCTCGAGCCGCGGCACCGCGACCGTCTGACCGGATGGCTGCTGGACAACACGACCGGCGCCAAGCGCCTGCGAGCAGGCCTTCCCGAAGGCTGGACGGCCGCCGAGAAGACCGGAACCGGAAGCTACGGCACAACGAACGACGTGGGTATCACCTGGCCGTCCGGCCGGGATCCGATCGTGATGGCCGTCCTCTCGACCAAGCCGCAGGCCGATGCACCGGCGGACGAGGCGTTGATCAGCAAGACTGCCGCGCTTCTGGCCGCAGCCCTCACCTGACCATCGAGCAGGCGCACCGGCCCCACGTCCCGGTGGGCCCGATTCTCCTCGCATCCCACCGGATCGGGACGGCGGATCACGCCGTCGATCCCATCGCGCGCCCGGTGGGTCCGATTGCCGCACCGAGCCATCAGGTCATCCGTCCCGGACTATTGACTCCTTGTGTGATAGTCGCGATTCTCGTCCCACTAATTGCTCGGGTCATGACAATCCCTTGGGAACGCGTGACCCCGGACGGCCTCGGCTCATCGACCGGACCATCCGCTCACCGAAGGCATGAGTGATGACGATGACTCGACACTCGCACCGCCCCCGCAGGCCCATCGCGGTTCTGTCGTTGCTCCTCACCGTGGTGGCCATGGTCCTCGGCACAGCGCCCAGTTACTCGGCCGAGTCCGACTGGTGGACCCCGGCGGCACGGCCGGCGCCCGACTCCCAGATCAATGTCACGGGCGAACCGTTCAAGGGGACGGACTCCCAGGGACAGGTACGGGGCTTCGTCGACGCGCACAACCACCTGATGTCCAACGAGGCCTTCGGCGGCCGGCTCATCTGCGGCCAGACCTTCTCCGAGCAGGGGATCGCCGATGCGCTCAAGGACTGTCCCGAGCACTACCCCGACGGCTCGCTCGCGGTCTTCGACTTCATCACCAAGGGCGGCGACGGCAGGCACGACCCCGACGGATGGCCGACGTTCAAGGACTGGCCCGCCCATGACTCGCTGACCCACCAGCAGAACTACTACGCCTGGGTCGAACGGGCATGGCGCGGCGGCCAGCGGGTGATGGTCAACGACCTCGTCACCAACGGCGTCATCTGCTCGGTCTACTTCTTCAAGGACCGCAGCTGCGACGAGATGACCTCCATCCGCCTGCAGGCGCAGAAGACGTACGACATGCAGGCCTACATCGACAGGATGTACGGCGGCCCGGGCAAGGGCTGGTTCCGGATCGTCACGGACAGCGCGCAGGCCCGCGAGGTCGTCCAGCAGGGCAAACTGGCCGTCGTCCTGGGGGTCGAGACCTCCGAGCCGTTCGGCTGCAAGCAGATCCTGGACGTCGCGCAGTGCGGCAAGGACGACATCGACCGCGGCCTGGACGAGCTGCACAAGCTCGGCGTCCGCAGCATGTTCCTCTGCCACAAGTTCGACAACGCCCTGTGCGGGGTCCGGTTCGACTCGGGCACCCTCGGCACGGCGATCAACGTCGGCCAGTTCCTGTCGACCGGCACCTTCTGGAAGACGGAGAAGTGCACCGGGCCGCAGCACGACAACCCCATCGGCATCGCCCCGGCGGCCGCGGCCGAGAAGAAACTGCCGCAGGGCGTGGAGGTCCCCTCGTACGCGGCGGACGCGCAGTGCAACACCCGCGGGCTCACGGCGCTCGGCGAGTACGCCGTGCGCGGCATGATGAAACGCAAGATGATGCTGGAGATCGACCATATGAGCGTCAAGGCCGCGGGCCGGGCCTTCGACATCTTCGAGTCCGAGTCGTATCCCGGTGTGATCTCCTCGCACAGCTGGATGGACCTCAACTGGACCGAGCGGGTCTACCGTCTCGGCGGCTTCATCGCCCAGTACATGCACGGCGCCGAGGGATTCAGCGCGGAGTCGAAGCGCACGGACGCGCTGCGCGACAAGTACAACGTCGGCTACGGCTACGGCACCGACATGAACGGCGTCGGCGGCTGGCCGGGCCCCCGTGGCGCGGACACCCCGAACCCGGTGCGGTACCCCTTCCGCAGCGCCGACGGCGGCTCCGTCATCGACAGGCAGACCACCGGTGAGCGCACCTGGGACCTCAACACCGACGGCGCCGCGCACTACGGTCTGGTCCCGGACTGGCTGGAGGACATACGGATCGTCGGCGGCCAGGGTGTCGTGGACGACCTCTTCCGGGGCGCCGAGTCCTACCTCGACACCTGGGCGTCCTCCGAGAACCACAAGGCCGGGGTGAACCTCGCCGCAGGCGCGTCCGCATCGGCCAGTTCGTCGGAGTGGAGCCTGTTCACGAGTTACGCACCCGACAGGTCCGTGGACGGCAACGCGGGCACCCGCTGGGCGAGCGACTGGAGCAACGACCAGTGGCTGCAGATCGACCTCAAAGCCCCCAGCCTGATCAAGCGCGTCACCCTCAACTGGGAGCGCGCCTACGGGAAGGCGTACCGCATCGAAGTCTCCGCCGACGGGACGAACTGGCAGTCAGTGTGGTCCACGACCGCCGGGGACGGCGGCCTGGACACGGCGCGGTTCACCGGAACACCGGCCCGCTACGTGCGCGTCCACGGGGTGGAGCGCGGCACCCAATGGGGCTACTCCCTCCACGAGGTCGGCGTCTACAGCAGCTGACGCCACGATCCAGTGCCCATGGGCCGGGGCCGGCCGGATCAGCTCTCCTGATCCGGCCGGCCCCGGCCGCGTGACGCGGCACAGTACGGCACAGCACAGCACAGCACCGGAGCGAAGGGAACCACATGGCACGCATGCGATCGGCCGAGCGTCGCCGTCAGCTGATCGAGGCAGCGATCCGTGCGATGACCCGCGACGGTGTCTCCAGGACGACGACCCGGTCCATCGCCGCCGAGGCAGGCGTCTCACTGAGTGTCTTCCACTACTGCTTCGACTCCAAGCAGGCCCTGCTGGAGTCGGTCATCACGGCGATCACCGATCACTACCTCACGGTGGTGAAGGAGGCCATCCGGCCGAAGGCCACCCTCCGGGAGACCATCCGGGCGGGATTCCAGGCCTATTGGGACCATGTGTCCGCCAATCCGGGGGAACACATGCTCACTTACGAACTCACGCAGTACGCCCTGCGCGAGCCGGGGTTCGAACATCTGGCGCGACGGCAGTACGAGTTGTACTCCGACACCTACACCGAACTCATCGAAGAGCTCCGTCACAGCATGAAGTTCGAATTCCGCGTGCCCGTCCCCGTGCTGGCCCGCTATCTGGCGGTCATGACCGACGGACTGACCCTGAACTTCCTCGTTCTCGGCGAAGACAGTGCGGCGGCGCACATCCTCGACACGATCGCCGACCAGGTCGTCAGCCTCGTGCGCGACGACGTCTGACCGGCGCGCAGGCGACGGGCGGTGGCCAGGTCCGGGTCGGCTGGTTCGGGTTGCCCGGCCTCGGACGGGCCTATGCCTCGACGAGCTCTACGGCCGGGTCGGCGCCTGCGGGCAGTGCCTCGCCGAGCGCGTGCCGCAGTACCCGGTCCTGTTCCTGCGGGTCGGCCGCGGCGAGCAGGGCGGTGAGCACGGCGATCCGGGCCTGGCCGGCGCGCAGCGTGCCCGTCGGCACGGCTCCCGCGGCCACGAGGTCGACCGCACCGCCGTGGGTGTAGATCTCGGCGACCGGTCCGGACGGGACCCGGGTCGTCAGGGCGACGAGCACACCGCGGGCGGTCGCGGAGGCGACGGCCTCGGCGATCTCGGGGGTCGCGTTGCCGGAGCCGGTGGCCACGAGGACGATTCCCTGGGCCCCGGCGTCCACGGCCGCGTTCAGCAGCAGCGGGTCGGCGTCGGCGTGGTGCATGACCATGTCGACACGGGGCAGGGTGCCGGGCATACCCGGCAGCGCCAGCCCGGCGGGGCGCTGGGGATGCCGCAGTACGGAGACCCGGCCGAATCCGACGTTCCCGATACGGGCGCCGGACGGGTCGCCGAAGGCGTCGGAGGCGAGCGTCTGCGTCTTGATGGTGCCGCGGGCCGGGTGCACCTTGCCGTCGAAGGCGACGAGTACGCCGAGACCGCGCGTCGTGGCGGCGGTCAGCAGCGCGTCGTGAAGGTTGCCCGGCCCGTCGCCGTCGGCCGCGTCGAGCGGAAGCTGGGCGCCGGTGAAGACCACCGGGCGGGGGTCGTCGTGGTGCAGGTCGACCAGGAACGCCGACTCCTCCAGGGTGTCGGTGCCGTGGGTGACGACGATGCCGTCCACGCCCGGGTCGGTGAGCACCTCGTGCACCGTGTGCAGCAAGGTGAGCTGATGGGCGGTGGTGAGGCGGGGGCTGTTCACGCTGAACAGGTCGACGACCTCGATGGTGACGCCCTCGGGCACCGCGGCGGTCGCCATGACCTCCTGGCCGCGCGCGTCAGCGGCAAAACCCGACCCCTGCCAGCGGCTGGCTATCGTCCCGCCGGTACTGATGACGACGATCCGTCCCACAGTGCCCACTCCTCGTCGTTGTCGCCGGTGATGCGGCACGTTCGACGGGCACGCGGCCCGGCCCCGCTCGTGGCACCGGCCCGGCTGCGCCCCCATGCCTGATCCGGGGATGACCGGAGCAGCTCTGGCAATGATAGGAGCCTTGGCCCGCAATTTGATCGCCAATTTCACCCCGGTCAGCCACATCCGTAGTGGATGATTGCGTCATGGATGAGATCGACCGAGAAATCTTGCGCGAGCTCCAGAACGACGGGCGGCTCAGCAATCAGGAACTCGCCCAGCGAGTCGGCCTGACCCCCTCACCGTGCATGCGCCGCGTCCGGCAACTGGAGCAGGACGGGGTGATCCAGGGCTATCGGGCGGTCATCGACCCGGAGGCGGTCGAGAGGAGTTTCGAAGTGCTCGTCTCCATCGAGGTCAAGCGCGACCGTGAGGTGGTCGAGGCTTTCGAGGCGGCCCTTCAGGAGATCCCCGACATCATCGAGGCGTACCGGCTCTTCGGGAGCCCGGGATGCCTGCTGCGCATCGCGGTGGCAGATCTGCGCGCCTACGAGCGGCTGTGGATCGAGAAGCTGACCGCACTGTCCGGTGTCACCGAGGTCAACTCCCAGATCATCATGAAGCGGGTCAAGGAGCCGCGCGGTCTGCCGGTGTTCAGCTCGACAACAAGCGGTTGAAGAACGAACGGTACTTGCGCAGGGCCATGCGCAGGTCCTCGGTGTCCGCCTCCTCGCCCCGGTTCCACTGGCCCTCGAGGTCCTTCTTGTGCTGGGAGAACGTCGCGGCCAGCGTCTGCATCACGTCCGCGACGAGACCGTCGGCAGCATGGACCGCCTCCCGCGGGTCGTCCACGAACCGGCTCTGGATCTCCTGCCAGCGTGCGTGGAAGCCTTCCTCGTCCTCCGGCACCAGCAGCTGCGGGGGTTCATCGTCCGCAGGAAGAGCCTCCGCTTCCGCCGGCTCGGGTTCCGTCGCCGCCTCGGTGGACTCGCCGGGATACTCAGGGGCCTGCGACGACTCTGCGGGCTCTTGACGGGTGTCCTGTTCACGGGGTGCGGCAAGGTCGTCGGTGGACAGGCCGCCCCCGGTGGGGCCGGCTGTGCGTTCGCGTTCCATATCTCCTCCATTCGACCTGATCTCCTGCGCTCGGAAAACGCCGGAAATCCCGGTACATGGAAATGGTCAGGCCCGAGCGTGACGACGCCGGCCCCCGTCGGAGAGCAGTTCGTCGAACAAGGCGCGATAATGCACCATCGCACCTCGCAATTGCTCGGTCGTGGCTTCATGCTGCAAGCTGCGCTCATTGACGTCGTGAGCAACGCGGTAGTGCTCGACCGTGCGCCCGTGCTCGACCGAAAGATCCGCGAGCTTCTGGGCAAGGTTGTCGGTCGGATAGCCGCGTTCACGCATCAGCGAGGTCACCAAGAGGTCCGCGTCGTGCACGGCACCCTCAGGGCGATCCACGAATTCACCCTGCACGTTCTCCCAGTCCCGCGCATAGCGGTCCCGGACATCGGGCTGCAGCGGCCGGATGTCCAGCGAGTCATGACGCTTCTCGCGCTCGCTCAACTCACGGTCGGCCTCGCGCCGGCTGCCGGCGTCCTCGACCGTGCGCTCGTACTCCGGACCGAAACGCTCGCGCAGACGTCGGCGACGCACGACGTACGAGGCCGCCACGGCGAGCAGGCCGACCACCACGACGATGGCAATGATGATCGCCAAAAGGGTTCCAACAGACATCGAACCAACCCTCACAACGCTTTCGAGAGATTACGGAGATCCCCGCGACCGCCGTCAGTCATCGGCGACCTACCAGCGATACCAGCGACCCCCGCCGCCCGACGGCCTGACGAAGAACCCGATCAGCCACACGACCAACAGAATGATGGCGATCCACCACAATGCGTCGAGGGCGAAACCCGCACCGAAAAGAATCAGCACGAGAAGCAGAACGAGCAGCAGAGGAACCATGGGAATCAACCTCCGTGCTGCGACTTCCCCGATTGAGTTCCGCCACACACGTGTCGGACGAATTTGTTCCCGGTCCTGGCCGACCCCCTGTGTGCCCATCGAGGCGCGGGGTGGACGCGCCGCATGACCCTGGTGGAGCCGGTGGGCTCCGGGTACAGCCCACAACAGAATTCCGCAGTGGAGCCTCCGACCGACACCGCCGGCGGGTTTCAGGTGCTGACGATGGGGGTCGAGGAGGAGTTCTTCCTCGTCGACCGCCACTCGCGCGCTCCTGTGCCCAGGGCGCCGCCGGTGATCGCACGGGCTGCCGCCGTGCTGGGCGAGCAGGTGCAGGCCGAGTTCTACCGCTCCATGGTGGAGGTCTGTACGAACCCGACGGCCTCGTCCGCGAATCTGCGCGCCCAAATGACTGCTCTGCGGGGCGCGGTGGTGGGAGCCGCCCGGGACGCCGGCTGTCTGCTTCTCGCTTCCGGCACACCTGTCGTGCCCCCTTCCGGTCCCATTCCGGTCACGGACAAGCCCCGCTGCCGGCGCATGGAAGCCCTCTTTCGCGCGGCCGTGGACGGCAGAGACGGACCGACGTGCGGCTGCCACATACATGTCGGCTCCATCGACCGCTCGCAGGCCCTGGACCTGACCAATGGGGCACGCCCGTGGCTGCCCACCCTGCAGGCGCTCGCCGTCAACTCACCGTTCAGCGGGGGCCGGGACACCGGATTCGCCAGCCGGCGGGCCATACGGTCCGAACTCTGGCCCACGACCGAGCCCCCACCCGTGCTCAGCAGAACGGCATACGAAGCCACCGCCGACGCGCTCGTCACCTCCGGGATCCTGCTCGACCGGCGGTCGATCTCCTGGTACGCCCGGCCGTCCGAGCACGTACCGACGCTGGAGATCCGGATCGCGGACGTCAACGCCGATCTGGACACCGCCCTGCTCATCGCCGTGCTGACGCGCGGCCTGTGCACGGCGTTGCTCCCCGGCGTCCAGGACGGACGCCCGCCGCCGCACGTCCCGCCCGGCCTCCTGCGCGCCGCACACCGGCGAGCGGCCCGCCTCGGCTCCACGGGGCTGGGCATCGACCCTCTGACCGGCGCGGAGGTCCCGATGCGACAGCTCATCGAAGGACTGGCCGCCCGAGCGGCACCCGGCCTCTGCGCAGCCTCGGATCTGGCCCTGGCCCGGCAACTCCTCGATCGCCACCATGCCTTCGGCAGCGGCGCCGACCGCCAGCGCGCCCGCCACCTGCGCACCGGCAGCCTGAATGACGTCGTCGACCACCTGGCGGTCCTCACGGCCGGCGCCGGCGATCCGCTCGAGTGCGCCGCCACCTACGGGGTACTCGCCTCGTCGTGCACGCCGGGTCGTGTCGCACGCCCGTGATATCGGGCTCCCGCTGGTCAAGCGCCGTACGAAAGGCGAGGAGGACGTCATGGCGAACTCCGGGAAGCCGGCCGGATCACTGTGGACGGAGTACGACCCGGGCCCGGAACATCCCCCTCTCAGGGGCAACATCCGGGTCGACGTCGCCGTGGTCGGCGCGGGCATGGCCGGGATCTGCACGGCGTGGGAGCTGGTCCGGGCGGGTCGGCAGGTGGCACTCGTCGAGGCCGACCGGATCGCGCACGGCGTGACCGGCCACACCACGGCGAAGCTGTCGGCGTTGCACGGCATGGCGTACCACCGCATCCGCAAGGCCCGCGGTGCCGAGGGCGCTCGCCAGTACGCCGCCTCGCAGAAGGACGCCGTGACGCATGCACTCCAGGTGAGCGAAGCACTCGGCATCGACTGCGACCTGGAACGGACCGCCGCGTACACCTATGTCACTGATCCCGCGCGCACCGGGGACCTGCGCGAGGAGGCCGACGCTGCCGTGACCGCAGGTCTCATGGTCTCGTATGTCCAGGACGTGCCGCTCCCGTTCCCGGTCGCCGGAGCCGTACGGCTGGGCGATCAGGTGCAGTTCCACCCCCGCAAATTCCTGCTCGCCCTCGCCACCGATCTCACGCGCCGGGGCGGAAGGATCTACGAGTGCAGCCGTGTGACCGGCCTCCGGGAGTCGGACCGGTGCCGGCTGACCACAGACGGCGGCCATACCGTCGAGGCGGACGACGTCGTCGTGGCCACGCACTACCCGGTCTTCGACCGTGCTCTGCTCTTCACCAGGCTGGAACCGAAACGGGAGGTCGTCATCGCGGGGCCGCTGCCGCCGGACGGTCCTGTTCCGGACGGCATGTTCCTCACCGAGGACGACAACACCCGCTCGCTGCGCACCGCACCGGCAGGCGACCGCGGTCGCCTGCTGATCGTGACCGGCGAGAAGTTCACCCCCGGCGACCCGGGGGACCATGGCGCGGCCGCGCACTTCGGCTCTCTCACGCGGTGGACCACGAAGCACTTCCCGGACTTCAGCGTCACGCACCGCTGGGCCACGCAGGACAACTTCTCCACCGACCACGTTCCGTACGTCGGACGACTGCACGCCCGGGCAGAACACGCCTACGTGGCTACCGGCTTCGGAGGTTGGGGCCTGAGCGGAGGCGTGATGTCGGGCAAGCTGCTGGCCGGACTGATCACGGGCACGGCTCCGGCATGGTCGAGCCTGTACGACCCCGTCCGGCTGCACCCGCTGAGTGAGGGGCCGGAGATGCTGAGGCTGGGGGCGAAGACGGCCAAGCACTTCGTGGCCGACCGCCTGCCCGGCCGGTACACGGATTCGGTGGACGACATCGGACCGGGCGAGGGCGCTGTGGTACGCGGACGAGGCACCGGGCCACAGGCCGTGCACCGGGACACGTCCGGCGCTCTGCACCGTGTCTCTGCCCGCTGCACGCATCTCGGCTGCGTCGTGCACTTCGACGAAGCCGAGTCCGCCTGGGAGTGCCCTTGCCACGGGTCCCGTTTCGACGTGGACGGCCGAGTGCTCCACGGCCCGGCTGTCCGCTCCCTGGAGGCATGCGACACGGACGATGACGCCTAGGACAGGCGTCACGACGTGCTGCCGTGACGCACACAGTGTGAAGCCCTGTCTCTGCCCGTGCGGCCGCGGCCGGCGCGGGCCGCTGTGCGAGCACCGGGACACGTTCCCGGGCGTGCGGGTGCACACGGTGGTGGAGCAGCACCGGGTGCCGCCTACCGCGCGCGGGGCGTGACAGCCGGTCTCACATCGCTTGCACCGACGGAGAGTTCGCGCTGACCCGGCCCGGATCCCGGTGCACGAAGGCTTCGGTGACGAGGTGTCACACGGTGGGGGCGGAGAGTATGCCCCCGGCCGTGGGACAGGGGGCACATCCGCGCCACAGCGGAGCGCGGCGCCTCCCGGCCGCAGGGCAATGCCAGAAAAGCGGTCATGTCAAACCCGGCATCGGGGAAGCGGCTGGAAGCGGCTGATCACCTTCCGTCGCCAGGCATGGACGCCATGTGGCCGCGCAGCCAGTTGGCCCTCGCGGGCCTGCCGGCGCGGCTCCTGGCACGCGCGGCCGATCACGACTGCGCCACTTTCCGTACGCGCACGCCACCCGCAGTGATGCCGTGTTCCACACCCCGATGCACATGGCCGCGCACGCCCGGTTCCGCCCCACCCTTGCCCACCGCCCCGACCAGCGGACGGCTGCCGGGGAACGGACAGATCCCCGGGCGGCTCGTCGGCGGAGGTCACCGGCGGTGTCGGCCACTTCCGCGCGGCCTCCATCGCGGCGGATCGTGGACCGCCTTGCCGTCCACTGCTTTTACTGCACAGCTGCTTTTACTGCACAGCGGATTCGGTCAGATCCCTGTCGAGGAAGTAATCGCCTTCGAGTGGCAACCCGACGGTGGACGGCGGAGACTGGAGTCAGAGATTTGTGGCCGGACAAGAGCCCACGACCTAGTGGCTTCCGGATTACTCGCTCCGGCCACCGACGAGCGCGAGGACAGGACGCCGGCCGCGGCGGCCGGTGGTGGTCGATATTTCCTCAGGGAGCTCGCATGGAGGAAAATTCCGTCGAAGTCTTGACGCCCGGGCCGGATGAATCTGCAATCATCAAGCGCAGATACACCGGCCCGAAGACCGGCATCGAAAAAGAATTCGCCGATGTGCTGGCTGATGTCGCGTGCATCGAGCAGGTGCCGGTCGACGGCCACTTCTTCGATGACCTCGGCGCCAACTCGCTGGTGATGGCCCATTTCTGTGCACGAGTCAGGAAGCGGGCGGACCTGCCGTCGGTGTCGATGAAGGACATCTACCGGAACCCGACGATCCGAAGCCTGGCAACGGCCTTCGAGGATGCCGCACCCACCCCCGTCGAGACGCCGGTCCCGCTGTCGACCGAGGCAGTGGCACCAGCAGGCACACTGCGGTACGCCCTCTGCGGAACACTGCAGTTGCTGATTTTCGTCGGATACTGCTGCCTCTCCGGAATTGTCGTCGCCCGAGGCTACGAGTGGGTCTCCGCCGGCTCGGGTGTCACCGACGTCTACCTGCGCTCGGTCGTCTTCGGCGGCATCGGCTTCGTCGGCCTGTGCACCTTGCCGATCGTGGCCAAATGGATCCTCATCGGCCGGTGGAAGCCCCGCGACTTCCCGGTCTGGGGTCTGACCTATCTGCGCTTCTGGACCGTCAAGGCGCTGGTCCACGCCAACCCGATGATCTTCTTCGTCGGCAATCCGCTGTACGTGCTGTACCTGCGGGCCCTCGGCGCACGGATCGGCAAGGGGGTCACGGTCCTCTCCCGAACCATTCCGGTCTGCACCGACCTGCTCACGATCGGCGCCGGTACCGTGATCCGCAAGGAAGCGTTCCTCCTCTGCTACCGGGCGCACGCCGGGCGTATCCAGACCGGCCCGGTCACCCTCGGCAGCAACGTGTTCATCGGCGAGAAGACCGTGCTCGACATCGACACGTCGATGGGCGACGGTGCGCAACTCGGCCACTCATCGTCGCTGCACAGCGGCCAGGTGGTCCCCGACGGCCAGCGATGGCACGGATCCCCGGCACAGCGCACGGAGGTCGAGTACGTGAGGGTCGCACCGGCGCGCTGCGGCACGCTGCGCCGGGCCGGCTACGGCCTCGTCACCGTGCTCCAGGTGCTCCTGCTGTACGTGCCCCTGACCGTCGGGGGCCTGTACATGCTGCTGGCCGTGTTCCCTGCTCTGGTCAACGTGCCGGGCCTGGAGGCGGTGGGGATCACCACGCCGCAGCTCTTCACCGACGCGCTGGTCCTTTCCCTCGCGCTTTTCCTCGGCTTCGGCGTGGTGGGCCTCGCCGTACTGCTCACCGTTCCCCGCCTGCTGAACCTGCTGATCAAGCCGGACAAGGCCTATCCGCTGTACGGCTTTCATTACTCCGTGCACCGGGCGATCGCACGCATGACGAACATAAAGTTCTTCAAATGGCTCTTCGGCGACAGCTCCTACATCGTCCACTATCTGCGCGGCCTCGGTTACGACCTGTCCCAGGTCGAACAGACCGGCTCCAACTTCGGCACGGAAGTGCAGCACGAGACGCCGTACCTGAGCCGTGTCGGCAGCGGAACGATGATCGCCGACGGGCTCTCGATCATCAACGCCGACTTCTCGAGCACATCCTTTTGCGTGTCCGAGGCATCGATCGGGCCGCGCAACTTCCTCGGGAACAACATCGCCTATCCTTCGCGGGCCAGGACGGGCGACAACTGCCTCCTCGCGACCAAGGTGATGGTTCCGCTGGACGGCGAGGTCCGCGAGGGGGTGGGCCTGCTCGGCTCGCCCTGCTTCGAGATTCCCCGGTCGGTGGAGCGCGACAGCCGGTTCGACCATCTGCGGGGCGGGGACACCCTGCGCGACCACCTCGCCGCGAAGAACCGCTACAACATCCGCACGATGGGTGCGTTCCTGTTCGTGCGGTGGCTGCACCTGCTTGCGCTCACGCTCCTCGGCCTCGCGGCCGTCGAGCTGTACGGCGCTTTCGGACAGGTGATGATCGCCGCGTCCCTGGCCGTCGCCCTCGTGTTCACCGCGCTCTACTACGTACTGGTGGAACGCGTCATCACGGGATTCCGCGCACTGCGACCGCAGTTGTGCTCCATCTACGACCCGAACTTCTGGTTGCACGAGCGCCTTTGGAAGGTGCCGGTCGAATACTTCATGGTCTTCAACGGCACCCCCTTCAAGAACATGATCTGGCGGATGCTGGGTGTCCGGCTCGGGAGCAAGGTCTTCGACGACGGCTGCATCCTGACCGAGCGTACGCTCATCGCCATCGCGGACGGCTGCACGCTCAACGCCGGGAGCAAGATCCAGTGCCACTCGCAGGAGGACGGCACCTTCAAGTCCGACCACACCACGCTCGGCAGCGGCTGCACTCTCGGTGTCGGAGCCCACGTCCACTACGGCGTGACGATGGGCGACGGCGCGGTGCTCGCATCCGACTCCTTCCTCATGAAGGGCGAGGAGATGCCCCCGCACGCGTCGTGGGGAGGCAACCCTGCCTCGGAGATGCGACAAGCCCTCGGTCACCCCGTAGCGCCGGTGCGCGAACAGCACTGTGGGGCCGGTGAGCAGAGGGGAGGATGCAATGGGAACGCACATGGACCCCGGCCGTGACTTCTGGCGCGGTGTGCTCCTTGCCGGCGGTTTCACCCCGATCCCGCGGTGGACACTCCATCCGGTGCCGGGCGTGGGTGAGCACGAAGCGACTGTCCCGGACGAGGTCGTGGAAGGGCTGCGCCGGCTGACGGACGAGGCGGCGGTGCCGCACAGTTCGGTTCTGCTGGCCGCGCACGCGAAGGTGCTCGGCGCGCTGTCCGGCGAGACGGAGGTCGTGACCGGCTACGTTCCGCCGGAGGGCGGCCGGCCGTTGCCGTGCCGGCTGACGACGGATCCGGGCTCGTGGCGGACGCTGCTGCTGAGCGCGCACCAGGTCGAGTCGGAGCTGCTGTCGCACAAGGACTTCCCGATCGATGACCTGCGGCGCGAGCTGGGACTGACCGGGCCGCTCTTCGAGACCGTGCTCGATCCGGCCGGCGCCGGCGGTGAGCCGGCCGAGGACACGGCTTTGCGGGTGGGGATCGCGCACTGCGGCGGCCGGCTCGGACTGCGGCTGCGCTACCGCACCGAGGTGCTCGACGCCGACTGCGCGGCCCGCATCGCCGGCTATCACCTTGCCGCACTGAGGCTGATCGCCGCCGACCCCGATGCCGGGCACGGGCGGCAGAGCCTGCTGTCCGCCGAGGAGTTGCGCTTCCAGCTCGACGGGCTGGCGGGACCGTGCCGGGAGTTGCCGGACCTTCGGGTGCACGAGTTGTTCGAGCAGCAGGTGCGGGCGCATCCGGACGCCGTCGCGGCGATGCACGGCGGACGGGAGTGGACGTACCAGGAGCTCAACGCCCGCGCCAATCGGGTGGCACGCGCTCTGCTGGCCCGGGGCCTGCGCCGCGAAGGGGTCGTCGCAGTGGTGACCGAGCGCAACCTGGACTGGCTGGCCGCGGTCCTGGCGGTCTTCAAGGCCGGTGGAGTGTATCTGCCCATCGAGCCGCATTTCCCGGCCGAGCGCATCGCGACCACGCTCTCCCGCGCCGAGTGCGCCCTCGTACTGACCGAACGAGGCAGCACCGCCACCCTCGATCAGGCCCTCGACGCGCTGTCCTCGGTCCGGACACTCTTCGTCGACACGGCCTACGAGGAGGAACACGCCGACGATGATCCCGGCGTCGGCGTCGCGCCGGACCAGCTGGCCTACATCTACTTCACCTCCGGCTCCACCGGTGAGCCCAAGGGTGCGATGTGCGAGCACGCGGGCATGCTCAACCATCTCTACGCCAAGATCGACGACCTGGGGATCGGCGAGGGGCAGGTGGTGGCCCAGACCGCACCCCAGTGCTTCGACATCTCGCTGTGGCAGCTGCTGTCGGCGCTGCTGGTCGGTGGGCGGACCCTGCTGATCGAGCAGGAAGTGATCCTGGACGTCGAACGCTTCATCGACAAGATCATCGACGGCCGGGTGGCCGTGTTGCAGGTCGTGCCGTCGTACCTCGATGTCGTGCTGTCCTGTCTGGAGCAGCACCCCCGCGAGCTGCCGGACCTGCGGTGTGTGTCGGTCACCGGCGAGGCGTTGAAGAAGGAGCTCATCCAGCGCTGGTTCACGGCCGAGCCCAGGATCCAGCTGGTCAATGCCTACGGGCTGACCGAGACCTCGGACGACACGAACCACGAGGTCATGGACCGGGTGCCGGACGGGGACCGGGTCCCGCTCGGGCGCCCCGTCAACAACGTTCATGTCTACGTGGTCGACGAGCACCTGTCCCCCGTTCCGCTGGGCGCCCCGGGTGCGATCGTCTTCTCCGGGGTCTGCGTCGGGCGCGGATATGTCAACGACCCCGAACGCACCAGGCTGGCCTATCTGGACGATCCGCACCGCGCGGGCCGGCGGCTCTACCGGGGCGGCGACTACGGCCGCTGGCAGCCGGAGGGGAAGCTGGAGTTCCTCGGCCGCCGGGACAACCAGGTCAAGATCCGTGGCTTCCGCGTCGAGATCGGCGAGATCGAGAACACCCTGCTGCGGGTGCCCGGCGTCCGGGACGGCGCAGTGGTGATCGCCGAGCGGGCCGGCCGCAGCAAACACCTGGTGGCCTTCTACTGCGCACCGCAGCCCCTGGAGGTCGACGTCCTCCGGGACGGTCTGGGTGCCTCGCTGCCCGAGTACATGGTCCCGTCCGCCTTCCACTGGCGGGAAGACCTGCCGCTGACCGCCAACAGCAAGATCGACAGGAAGACACTGAGCGCGCTCGCCGGAGAACTCGACGTCGTCGAGGACGACCACCACGCGCCGAGCACGCCGACCGAACAGCGGATCGCGGACGCCTGGGAGCAGGTGCTCGGCATTCCGCGGCACCTGATCGGACGGCGGGACCACTTCTTCGACCGCGGCGGTACGTCGCTGACGGCAGTGAAGCTGGCCATCGCCCTGGACCGTGCGGTGACCCTCAAGGACGTCACCCGTCACCCGGCCCTCGCCGATCTTGCCGCAGTGGTCGACGGCAGGTCCGAGCGGTCCGGGCTGCTGCAGTCACTGTCGGGACCGGACCGGGCGCAGTCCGGTGCCCTGCTGTGCTTTCCCTGTGCCGGCGGCAACGCCGTGAACTTCCGGCCGATGGCCAGGGCTCTGCCGACCGGCGGCATGTCGGTCTACGCCGTGGAGCTGCCCGGTCACGATGTGGCCCGCGAGAGGGAGCCGTTCGCGCCGATGGCACAGGTGGCCGAGCAGATCGTCACCGAGATCACCCGGCGTGGCCTGACCAGGCTCCTCCTGTGGGGTCACTCCTCGGGCACCGCACTGGCCGTGGAGACGGCCAGGCAGCTGCAGGAGCGCGGCCTGGAGGTCCAGCGGGTGTTCCTGGGAGCGCAGCTGCTCGGTGACGCCGGCGACCGGCGCGCCGCCATCACCGAGCTGGCCGAGCGGAGCAACACGGAGATCGCCGCACGGCTGGCCGTGGACAGCGGGTACGCCGAGCTCGGTGAGCTGGATGCGCACCACGCCGAGCAGGTCGGTGCCGCCTTCCGGCACGACTGCGTGTCCGCACACCGCTATTTCGCCGACGCGCTGGATGCCCCACCGACAGTGAGGCTGCCCGCGCCGGTCACCGTGGTCGTTGCCGCAGACGACCCGAGCACGGCGGAGTTCCCGCGCCGGTACCGCGACTGGCAGCTCCTGGCCGAGCACGTCGACCTGCACGAGCTCGCCGACGGCGGCCACTACTTCCTGCGCACCCGTCCGACCGAGGCGGCCAAGGCCGTGCTGCGCGCCGCCGACTGGCCGGGCTCTTCCTGAGCCGCGACTGAAAGGAACACATGATGCCGTCCTCACTGCCGACATCACTGCTTGATGTGGAGTCACAACCCGGCAAACCTCCCATGCTGCGGGTCGAGGCCACGGCCGACGCGGCAACCTGGGTGGGCGAGCAGCGTGAAGCCCTGCGCGCCGTCGTCGCCGGGCGCGGGTCGGTCCTGGTCCGTGGCCTGGAGCTGCGCGACGCGGCCGAGTTCGGTGCTGTTCTTCAGCAGCTGGCCACCGCTCCGATGGCCGAGAAGGAGGCCTTCGCCCCCCGTCAGGCGTACTCCGAAGGCGTGTACTCGTCGTCGACATGGCCGCCGAACCAGCCGATGTGCATGCATCACGAACTGAGCTACCGGCTCGAGTTCCCCGGCCTGATGGTGTTCGCGTGCCTCGGTGCGCCCACCGCGGGCGGAGCCACCGCGGTGGCCGACTCACCGACCGTACTCGAGGCGCTGCCCACCGAGTTGACCGAGCGGTTCGAGCGGGAGGGCTGGCTGCTCACCCGCAGCTACAACGACGAGATCGGGGCGTCCTTGGCCGAGGCGTTCGGCACCGAGGACCGGGGGGCCATCGAGGACTACTGCCGCGCCAACGCGATCGAGTTCGAGTGGCAGGGCGACGGTGGACTGCGCACCAGGCAGCGCCGCAGCGCCGTGGTGCGACACCCCGTCACCGGCCGGCGCTGCTGGTTCAACCAGATCGCGTTCCTCAACGAGTGGACGATGGCCCCCGAGGTGCGCGAGTACCTGGTGGACGTCTACGGCGCCGACGGACTGCCGTTCAACACCCGCTTCGGCGAAGGCGACCCGATCGGCGAGGACGTCGTGCAACAGATCAACAAGGTCTACGACGACTGCACCGCACGCGAGCCGTGGCAGACCGGCGACCTGTTGTTCGTCGACAACATCCGCACCGCGCACAGCAGGGAGCCCTTCGAGGGACCGCGCGAGGTGCTGGTCGCGATGGCCGGGGCGGTACACCTGAACGACTGCTCACCGACCGTCGAAGTGACCGCAGGATGACCGTCATCCGTCCCCTCACTACGGAGTCCTCAATGTCCGAGCCGCTCACTGTGCCACCGTTCGCGGTGATCTCCGGTGCCCAGGTTCAGCACGTACTCCAGGGGCGCGAGAAGGAAATCGTCGAGGTGGTCGAGGCCACCTACAGGCTGCACAGCGCCGGCCAGTCGGTGAACCCGCCGTCCTACTTCCTGCGGCTGCCCGACCGCCCGTCCTCCCGGATCATCGCGCTGCCCGCCTCGATCGGCGGAGAGACGCGGGTGGACGGCCTGAAGTGGATCTCCAGCTTCCCGGCGAACGTGACGGCGGGCATCCCGCGGGCCTCGGCCGTGCTGATCCTCAACGACCACGACACCGGCTACCCGTTCGCCTGTCTGGAAAGCTCGATCATCAGCGCCACCAGGACGGCCGCGTCGGCGGCGTCGGCGGCCGCATGCCTCAGCCACAGCCGGCCGCGGCCGACGCGCGTCGGGTTCGTCGGGGCGGGCCTGATCGCCCGCTACATCCACACCTTCCTGGCCGGCACAGGCTGGTCGTTCGACGAGATCGGCGTGCACGACCTGTCCGCCGACAGCGCGGCCGGCTTCCGCTGTTACCTGGAACAGTCGGGCACAGCCGGCAGGATCACCGTGCACGACAGCACCGAGGAGCTGATCCGCCTCAGCGACCTGGTGGTCTTCGCCACCGTCGCCGGTCAGCCGCACGTCAGCGACCTGTCGCTGTTCGCACACCATCCACTGGTGCTGCACGTGTCACTGCGCGACCTCGCGCCGGTGATCGTGCTCGCCTCGACCAACATCGTCGACGACATCGAGCACTGTCTGAAGGCCGACACCTCGACGCATCTGGCCGAGCAGCTCACAGGCAACCGGGACTTCCTGCACGGCACGCTGGACGACGTGATGGCCGGGCGGGTGACGGTACCGGCGGACCGGACGGTGGTGTTCTCGCCCTTCGGCCTCGGCGTCCTCGACCTCGCCGTGGGCAAGTGGGTCTACGACGAGGTGGCCCGCTCCGGAGACTTGCACGTCGTCGACGACTTCTTCCACGAACTGAGCCGGTACGGATGAACCGGCCGCGAGCCCTGGAGGGTTGTACAGGAATCCCAGTGAGAGATCACCGGTCGAGCCGCCGTACGTCAGGGCGCCCGACACCACCGACACTGACGCAGAGTTCCGTCGTCCGGCCTTGCGGGACGCAGGCTCCGGCCCAGGCGAGCGATAAGCCCGTATGCGGCCGGACGGACGTTGCGAACGTGCTCTGCTGCAGATGAGGAGGCCACCGTGCCCGTCATATCTGTCCCCTATGCCTTCAACGAGGAGGAGCTCTATGTCGACCTTCGGTCGATCTACGGTCGCTCGCTCTTCCTGAAGTGTGAGGGCTTCAACTTCGCCGGCTCGATCAAACTGAAGGCCGGGATCGAGATGGTGGAGACCGCTGAACGGGAGGGAGTCCTGAAGCCGGATTCGATCCTGGTCGAATCGTCGTCAGGAAACCTCGGCGTGGCGCTGAGCACGATCGCGGCGAGCAAGGGCTACCGGTTCCTGTGCGTGACGGACTCCCGCTGCAACCTGTCGACCAGGTTGATGATGGAGGCACTGGGCAGCGAGGTGCACATCGTCGCCGGCCAGGAGGCCAACGGCGGCTTCCTCGGAGCGCGGATCGACTACATCCGCGAACTGTGTGCTTCCGACGACCGGTACGTGTGGCTCAGCCAGTACACCAATCCGAGCAACTGGAAGGCGCACTACCGCAGGACGGCGCCGGAGATCGCCCGCGAGTTCCCGGGACTGAACGTGCTGTTCGTCGGCGCCGGAACCACCGGGACCCTGATGGGCTGCGCGCGCTACTTCCGGCAGTGGCACCAGCAGGTGCGGATCATCGCCGTGGACAGCGTCGGCTCGGTGGCGTTCGGCGGTGCGCCGGGCCGCCGGATGATTCCCGGCCTGGGCATGAGCATCCGGCCGCCGCTGCTCGACGAGTCCTACGTGGACGAGGTGCTGCGCGTCGAGGAGGCGGACACCATCCGTGCCTGCCACTATCTCGCCCGGCACGGCTTCCTGTTCGGCGGCTCCACCGGGACGGTGGTCAGTGGCGCGATGGGCTGGTTGGCCGAGCACGACGAGCGTGAAGTCACCGCGGTGGCCATCGCCCCGGACCTCGGCGATCGGTATCTCGACACCGTCTACCAGACGAACTGGCTGAAAGGCCTGTACGGCGACGATGTGCTCAGCTCCGACGAGCCGGACGCCCTTTCCCTCGCAGGTTCCCCCCGCGCCGCCGACGCGGTCACCGGGCCGCTGGACCGGCCACGTCGTGGAAGCGGGTTGTGAAGGGGCAGGCGGAGCCGGTGCCCGGCGGGCGTCGTGATCCGCCCGAGACCAGGTGACATTGTCCGTTTTGCACAGCTATAGGCCGTACGGGTGGTGCATCCCTGGGCACGGCCGTAGCGTCGATTCAGGGACAACCCTGGAAGGAAGGCGGCACCACCAGCGACGACAGCTCCTGACGCGCAGCGCGCGGGTCGGGTCAGGTGTACACGCAGAGCCACATGGGCTCGAAAAGAGGCAGCTGAGGAGCCGACATGCAGAGGAACAAGCTCAGAACAGCGGTCATGCTGTGTGCTGCCACAGCGCTCGCAACAGCAGGAGTACCGGCATTCGCTGCCCCAGCGTCACCCTCGCCCGCTCACGTGGTGGCCGTCGACTGTTTCTCGAAATCACAAGTACGCCCGGCCGACTTCCTGCTCGCCTGCGGGGACGGCAACAACCGCCTCACCGGGCTTCAGTGGTCCAGTTGGGGCACGAAATCCGCGGTCGCCAGCGGACTCGACTGGGTGAACGACTGTCAGCCCTACTGCGCCGCAGGCAAATTCCACTCCTACCCCGTCACCGTGAGGCTCGACCGCCCGGAGACGTGGAAGAAGCATCCTGAGCTCCAGCACTTCACCCGGATGCAACTCACCTACACCGACGGCAGGCCTGCGCAGACGGAACGGGAAGTGACGTACAAACTCTGGGACTGACGACTCCCAGGCGCTGGGCCGGGGATCTCGGTGCCGGTGGTCGGTGTAGGCGCCACGGTCACATGGTGCCGCCTTGTCGGCATGACGCCAGAGCCGCCACGAGCCTCGAGCCCATGTGGTGCCACCTGGTCACGGTGCGCTCATGTCCGGAAGCTCCAGGCGGAGTTCGTAGCCGCCGTCGGCCGTGGGGCCGGAGGTGACGGTTCCGCCGAAGAGCGCGGCGCGCTGACGCAGGCCGACCAGACCGTAGTGCGCGCTGGGCAGAGGGAGAGCGCGCCGGGTCGGCGCGGTATTGGTGACCGTGACACGGACAGTGCCGCCCTCGTGGGACATGCGAATCGTCGTGGTGGCGCCGGGGGCGTGTTTGCGTACGTTGGTCAGTGCTTCCTGGACGGTGCGGTAGATGGCGCGCTGGACGGTCGGGGGGAGGCCGTCGGGGAGGTCCGTCTGCAGTTCGGCCTCGATGCCGCTGTTGTCGACCAGTTGCCGCAGGTCGGCCAGGGACGGTTGCGGGGTCAGCTCGGTGGGGCGGCCGCCGGAGTCACGCAGGACGCTGACCATGTGCCGCAGTTCGTCCAGGGTCTGGACGCTCAGCCGCCGGATCGTGGCTGCGGCTTCCTTGACCTCGGCGTCCCGGCTGCCGACCTGGAGCGCTCCGGCCCGCACCGCAATCAGGCTGACCTGGTGGGAGACCACGTCATGCATCTCCCGGGCGAGCTGCGCGCGTTCCCTGGCCAGCACGGTCTGGTCGGTCAGCAGCCGCTCGTGGTCACGCGCCTCGGAGATCTCCGCGATCCGCAGCGACAGATCACGCCGGGCCTGGACGAGCTGACCGAGAAAGACGGCCGCGCCCGCCGTCGCCCCGGTGTAACCCAGGGTGATCAAGGTCGAGGTGTGCAGGTCGAAGTGCGGTGCCGGCCACGAGGTGATGTCACTGATCGTGAACGTCACCGCACACAGGGTGAGGAGGGTGCGTCGGCGGGTGAGCGAGGCGAGGGTGTACAGCGCGGCCAGCGCGGCGAAGACCGCGTCGGAGAGCAGGACAGCGGGCAGGGTCAGCAGGAAAGTCAGCAGCGGAAGGCGACGGCGCAGGAACAGACAGAGGGCAGCGGCCAGGGCGCAGGCCAGGCGCAGCGGCTCGCTGGTGCCGACGTTGGCCCAGACATCGAGCAGCGAGACTCCGACGAGGGCGGCGTCCAGCAGGGGGGCGGGCAGGCGGCGGGGGGTCATGGCCCCTCCTGGTCCCGCGTCGGTTTGAGAAATCCCGCCCGTTCGGCGAGCAGGGCGGCCTGGACGCGGCTGCCCACCTCCAGCTTGGTGAGGATGGCGCTCACATGGTCCTTGACCGTGCCGGTGCTCAGGTGCATCCGCGCGGCGATGTCGGTGTTGGACAGACCCTCGGCGATGAGGACGAGTACGTCCCGCTCGCGTACGGTCAGCCGGCCGAGGCTGCGGGCAGCGGGTTCCTGCAGGCCGGCTTCCAGGTAGCCGTCCACGACCGCCCGAGTCACCTTGGACGACAGTACGGTGCCGCCTTCGGCAAGGGCCCGTACCAGGAAGGGAAGCTCCTCGGGGTCGGTGTCCTTGAGCAGGAAGCCGGCGGCGCCGGAGCGAAGCGCCTTCGCCACGTACTCGTCCATGTCGAACGTCGTGAGCATGGCCACGACCGGAGGGTGCGGTAGCCGGCGGAGGCCGGCCAGGACGGTGAGTCCGTCCACGTCCGGCATCCGGATGTCCAGCAGCACGACGTCGGGGCGTACCTCCTGGGCCGTCCGGACCGCCTGGCCACCAGGGACCGCAGCCACGACCTCGATGCCGTCCGCCGCATCGAGGATGCGCTGGAAGCCGGTACGGATCAATGCCTCGTCGTCGACCACCAATACCCGGATCACGCGGGCTCCACTCGCCATCGGACCACTGTCCGATTCGTACCACGCGGAGGGACGCCCTGCGGGTGCCCGACACCGAATCCGGCCGGGCGGCGAGCTGCGCCAGCCAGTCGGCGGGGGTGGTTCCGGACACCTGCCGGATGGTTGAAACGGGCAGCTTCCCCGACCCTTGACCATAGGACGCCCGACGGATCCCCGGCCATGCCGCCCGTCGCCGTCAAGGTCTTGGTCCGGCGCAGGGCCACTGGAATACCTGTGCGTGCCGCGACCACACCCGCCCGCCTCATCGGCCGGCAGGCGGCAGGCAACGACCACGGAGCGGGACACGGAACGATTCACCAGAACTGGCAGGTGTCTCCATGACTGACTGCGGCGCATACGCCCCCAAGGAGTTGCAGACCTTGCGGTCTCTCCAGACGCGGTCACTCGAAAGGCTGACTCTGCTGGAAGCCGCAGACTTCCTCCACGCCAGAAGCCGTGGCGAGATGTTCGCCATGCCGTACATGGCGGCAGAGGCGCCGTTCGCCCACGACGGGATGATCAGCGGTGACGAGTTCATCGACAGCCACCTGGAACTCCCCAGGGCGCTCGGCCTGCACGGGCCGTTCTGGGCACGCATCATCGACTACCGGGAAGGCGCCGACGTCATCTACACGACCGAAGAGAGTGAAGCGATGCACGGCGTCATGGGCATCGTGCTCTACCCGGACGGCGACGCCCCCGGCGAAGGCCCCAGGTACTGGCGCGCCGTGCAGGCCCGGTCCGGCACCGACACCGACACCGCCGAGCGGAACTACCTGTACTACTCGATGAGGCCGAAGCAGACCTACTACGGACCGGACCGGCTACGGTGCCCGCGCCCCCGGTCCTGGCAGACATGGTCGACCGGGACTTCAAGCAACCGCTGACCAGCAGCGAGACGTCCGGAACACAGCTCGGCCGGTGCCGTCGAATCCACTCCGATCAGACACCGCCGACTTGACAGCGGACAGCCCCGGAGGACCGCAGCTCAGAAGGGGCCTTCCCGGGTCCGGCCCATTCGCGTACACGTCCTCGGGTGGCGCGTCTGCCCGGGTCCAGCGTGCCGCGGACGAGCGGCTGACCGGCTGGCGTGCTGACGCCGTTGTCGACTGCCCGCTGCCCTTTGCATCACCACACAAAGGCCACCCGCTTCATCCGGCGTCAGCGGCCCTTGCGTACCCGGGCCGCTGCGCGGGCCTCCGCGGTCTTGCGGGCTTCGGCGGCTTTGCGGGACTCCTTCGCGGGGCGGCCCGGACGGGTGCCGAGGCCGCGGAAGGGGGCGTTGCCGCCGCTGGTCCTCCCCCCGATCGGCGGGCGCTTCGCCCCGGTGATGGTGGTCAGCTTCTCCTCGCCGGAGCGCACCTGTGTGACAGTCGGCCGGATCCCGGCGTCGGACATCATCCGGTTCACATCGCGTCGCTGGTTGGGGGTGACCAGGGTGACCACGTTCCCGGACTCCCCGGCGCGTGCGGTACGCCCACCACGGTGCAGGTAGTCCTTGGCGTCGGCCGGCGGGTCGACGTTGACGACGAGGTCGAGCGCATCGATGTGGATCCCCCGCGCCGCGACATTGGTGGCCACCAGCACGGTGATCTCACCTTCCTTGAACTTGGCGAGCGTGTGGGTGCGCTGCGGCTGCGACTTCCCGCTGTGCAGGGCAGCGGCCTGTATGCCGCTGGCCCGCAGGTGACGGGTGAACCGGTCGACGCCGGCCTTGGTGTCCAGGAACATCAGTACCCGGCCGTCGCGCGCGGCGATTTCGGTCGCGGTCGCGTACTTGTCGGCGGCGTGGATGTTGAGCACGTGGTGCTCCATCGTGGTGACCGAGCCCGCCACCTTGTCGACCGAGGCGAGCACCGGGTCGCGCAGGTAGCTCCGTACCAGCTGATCGATGTTGCGGTCCAGCGTGGCCGAGAACAGCAGCCGCTGCCCGTCGGGGCGGACCTGGTCCAGGATTTCCGACACCTGAGGCAGGAACCCGAGGTCGCACATCTGATCCGCCTCGTCCAGCACCGTGATCCGCACCTGGTTCAGGTGACAGTCCCTGCGCGACACCAGGTCGACCAGCCGCCCCGGCGTCGCGATGACCACGTCGGCGCCGGTCCGCAGCAGCGCCGACTGCCGGTTGATCGACAACCCGCCGACCACCGTCGCCAGCCGCACGTTGAGCGCCTGCGCGTACGGCGCCAGCGCGTCGCTCACCTGCTGCGCGAGTTCCCGCGTGGGCACCAGGACCAGTGCGAGCGGCCGCTTCGGCTCCGCTCGCAGGCCTGCCGTCCGGACGAGCAGCGCAAGCCCGAAAGCGAGCGTCTTGCCGGAACCGGTCCGCGCGCGGCCGAGGACATCGCGGCCGGCCAGCGCGTTGGGCAGGGTCGCCGCCTGGATCGGGAACGGCTCCTTCACCTCGAGGCCGATCATCGTCTTCATCAGCTCCGGCGGCAGCCCGAGTGCTTCGAAGGACTCGACCGGCGGCAGGCCCGGGACCACCGTCCGGGGCGTCGAGAGTTCCCCCTGCGGCGCTGTGGCACGCCGGGGCTTGTCGGCACGGGAGAGTCCAGGGGCCGACAGCTGTGCGTTCATGGGGAACCTTCCTCGGTCTGGCGCCGGAACGCGCCGGGGCCCGTACCTCTTGGTACGGGCCCCGGCGGCGTCGAAGCGTGCCCCCATTATACGGATGGTGCAGCAACGAGATCGGGGCACCGGCGTCACCCCCCCGGCGCCGTCACGCGCATGCCGCGCAATCGGTGCAGGACCGCGGCCGCAGCCACCGTGCGCTCCCGCAGGACGTCTCCGACCAGAGTCGGCCGGCACTGCCGTGGTCCCGGATGCACTGGAACCGAGCCCCGGCGGCGGCCCGGGTCACGGCGTCGTGACGCGTCAGCACCCGATGTGACGCGGCACGGAACGAGGAACCCGGTTACTGCCAGACGCCAGGTCCGCGCCGCCACGTCAGTGCCGGAACGCCATGCCGGTGCGCCCGCACGGAGCGCGGGACCGGCGTGGTCCGGACGAACGACGCGCCCGCCGTTGCCGGGGCCTTGCTGTGCTCGGGCCGGCCGCCCTCCGACATCCAGGACGTCGAAGTTCTTGCCGAGGCAGACCGGCTGCCGGAAGCGCATCGTCGCCGCGAGCCTGATCGGCACCGCCGTCGAGTGGTACGGCGACTCATCCGATCAAAGCTAGGACCTGCGACTTTGCGCCGGAGCGAAGCACACCCCAAGCGTCTGGACACAGGGTCACCCCACCGTTCACCTGCGATGATCGTGGTCCCGACGGTCCCGACTGTCCTGGCGATTCCAGCGGCTCCGGCGTTGCCTACTGTATCGGCGGGCCCAGCGGTCTTGTTGATCCCGGTAGTCCCGGTAGTCCCGGTAGTCGGGATCGCCACCGTGGCTCCGGCGCCCGGAACCACCACGGCCGAAGTGGGCGAGGCCAAAGATCAACACGCCCGCAGCAACCCACCACATGGGGTTGAGGAAGCCGAAGCCGATCAGTGCCACGACGAAGATGAGAAGCAGAACGAACATGTCGGGCCTCCCGGAGCGGAACAGGTCATCGCTGCCGGGGGCTGGGGCCTCACCGAACAGCGTAGCCGCTGCCCAAGGGCGGCGGATAGCGCGCCCCCTGTCGACTCGTACTGCCGAGCGTAGACCCCTACTTGACACCAGCTGGGCGACGAGTCCATACGCGAACAGCTGGAGGACCTGCCCACATATGCGCCCAGCCGTACATCACCGGCCCCAACAAGGCGCACATCGATACGGAGTTCCGGCCCTACGCCCGTGCCTTCTCCAGGTGTCGGGGAGCGGGACTTGACATGGTGCCGCTCCACCGGCTGGTGCGGGGCCGAGTGGTCAGTGTTTGAAGGAGTCCTTGATCTTCGCTCCGGCCTGCTTGATGTTGCCCTTCGCCTGACCACCGCGACCTTCGGCCTGCAGGCGCCGACGCCGGTAACGCGACCGACAGTCTCCTTGGCGCCGCGTTTCACCGCCTCGGGCTTTGTGCGCAATCTTCTTCGCGATACTCATGGCGGGCCCACCCGGGAGACAGCCGTGCGTGGGACAGCCTTGCCCGTCGCCAGATGACCCTGACGCCTGTTCAGGGAGTGCGTCGACGACTAGCTTGTGCGGTGCGGCCCGGGCCCCCGGCAGCGTCGAGAAGTCACCGCGCTCCCTCGGGGCGCACCTTGCGCATCGATGCCGGAGCCCGCCTCGTCACGAGCG
>NZ_JBEXSW010000029.1:0-117434 GCF_040613775.1 Streptomyces sp. NPDC006208
GCCCTGCTCTCATGCCGGGCAGGCCCGCGATCACCCGATCGAGACTCCCGTTCGATCGACAGACCCCATGATCGGTATGGCAACGGCTTCTTAGGCCATTCGAAGGCCTCCTCGACGTCCTTGAGGAGCCGATTGGCCTTGTCCACCATGGTGTCGAACGAGGAGAAACCTGTCTCAACCATTTCCGTGGGCCTTTCGTTCTGGGCGCCTCATGGGCTCAGTCCGCGAGGTCGGCCTTGCCGAACAGGACCGCGTCACTGGAGGGGAGTTGGCTGATGATCTGGTTCAGCTCTCCGCCGGTGACAGCGTCGGCAACGGTGGTCAGGACCGCGCTGGCGTCCCACTGCGCCGTACGCGGCCGGGCATGAGTGCGCTCGGCGACCCGGCGGTAGAACTCTTCGATCCCGAAGCTCTGCGCCTGCTGCGGCGTGGCTTGGTCCAGAACTTGTCCCAGCGGGCCGGGCAGCTGGGATGCGAGGTCTTTGACCTCCCCCGGGCTGATCCGTTGGGCCAGCACTTCCAGCACGGCGTTGGTGACGTCCGCGGCTTCGTCCTGGTCGTTGTATTCGCCTCGCTCGCGTACACGGGCGAGGAATCCGTCGTATTCATCGCTGCCTTCCTTCTGCCCTCCCCGGTCACCGCTGATCACGGGGGGCGCCGGGTGCGCCGTCGGGCCGGCCGGGTCCGTCCGTCGGCGCGTAGCTGCCGTTCGCAAGGCTCTTGGCCCGGGACTCCCGCACGGACTCACGCAGGGCGCGGCGGAAGCGCCCGGGACCCCAGGAACTGCCTCCCACGGCCTGTTCGAGTCGGTTGCGGCTGGTCGGGCCGGCCTCTTGGAGCACGTGGGTGATTTGTTCGATCTCGTCGTCGAGGCGTTGTTCGGCCATGGCGGACGTACGGCTTGCCGTGCCCGCGGTGCCGGCCATACCCGGCGAGTACAGGGTGCTGCCCGGTCCGGTGCCCGGGCGGTAGCGGCGGGCTCCGGCGCGCTCCCGCTCCCGGCGGCGGGCGGTGCGGTCGGCGATCCGCAGTTCCCGCTCGTGCGCGGCCTGCCGGACGTGCGCGGGCCGGAGGCGGTCTCGTGCCTCCTGTGGCGCGGGCTCATTGCGCCAGGCCGCCTCGGTTTCCTCAGCGGTGAGCGGCCGGGTGATGTTCTCCAGGGACTGTTGTTCGGCCCGGACACCGAACAAGACCTCGGCCAGCCCGCCCAGGGCCATGGCTGCCGCTCCGACGATGAAGCCGATGGCCCCCAGGTCGGCATCGCCACTGTGAATCAAGTGGCCGAACAGCAGCGGGCCGGTGATTCCGCCCACGGCCGTGCCGATCGCGAAGAACAGCGAGATTGACAGGGCTCGGGTCTCCATGGGGAAGACCTCGCTCACCGTCAGGTAGGCCGAGCTCGCTCCCGCGGACGCCACGAAGAACGTCAGCGAGACCAGTAGGAAGAACCACCATGTCGTCAGGGAGCCGCTGATCAGCAGGACTGCGAGGACGGCTGCCACGACTGCCGAGCCGAAGTAGGTACCCGCGATCATCGGCTTTCTGCCAACGGTGTCGAACAGTCGGCCGAGAAGGAGCGGTCCGAGGAAGTTGGCGATCGCGAAGAGGGCAAGGAAGTAGGGGATCGAGCCGGAGCCGATGTCGAAGAAGCCGTTCAGGATCGTGCCCAGGTCGAAGACGACCGCGTTGTACAGGAAAGCCTGTCCGACGAAGAGCGCCAGACCGAGAACGGCGCGACGGGGGTACCGCCGCAGAGCCACGCCGGCGATCTCCGTGAACGGGATGACGTCGCGCTGCCGTACGGTGACCGCCTCGCCCGGTTCCGGCAGCTCGCGGCCGGTCTCTTGGTGCACCTCGGCCTCGATCCGGTCGACGATGCGTTCAGCCTCGGCTTGATGCCCGTGGATGAACAGCCAGCGCGGACTCTCCGGCACGTGGCGGCGTACCAGCATGATGCCCAGGCCCAGAATGCCGCCCAGGCCGAAGGCCAGCCGCCAGCCGAGGTCGGCTGCCAGCAGACTCTCGTTGAGAAGCAGCACGGCGACCAGGCTGCCGAGCGCCGCACCGACCCAGTAGCTGCCGTTGATGGCCAGATCCACCTGCCCTCGGTTGCGGGCAGGAATCAGCTCGTCGATGGCCGAGTTGATCGCGGCATACTCTCCGCCGATGCCCATACCGGTGATGAAACGGGCGAGGCAGAGGTACCAGGCGTCGTGGGCGAACGCGGTCGCGACGGTGGCGAGGATATAGATGCCGAGCGTGAGCATGAACAGCTTCTTGCGCCCGTAGCGGTCGGTGAGCCTCCCGAACAGGAGAGCGCCCGCACATGCGCCTGCCACGTAGATGGCGGCGGCAGTGCCTATGTCGGCGCTGGTCAGGTTGATGCCGCTGCCCGGCTCGGTCATACGGGCGGCAACCGCCCCGACGATCGTCACTTCGAGTCCGTCCAGAATCCAGACGGTTCCCAGACCTATGACGATCCGCCAATGGAATCGGGACCACGGCAGCCGGTCAAGCCGGGCGGGGATCTTGGTGGTGACAACACCGAGCTCGGCGGTGGTGGTCATGCCATGCCTGCTCGTTCAGGGCCATGAGCTGTTGCCTGGAGAGGACAGAACAGGCCGGAATGGGCCGGTCCGCATAGGGTGGTCTTCTGTGCTGCGCTGCCACCTTCTGGGACACCGTTTTCGCTTTCTCCATGAGGGCGACACGATGCTCTGGGACTGCGCGCGTGGGTGCGGAGCGGAGGGAAGCAAGCGATATCCGACGGCCCAGGACGCCGAGCGTTACGCACGGGCATTCGACCGCGAGGACCAGGCGGACATGGGCCGACGAGCACCGCTGGGTCTGCTCCCCCTTCGGCTGCTGCGCGCCTGGCGTCTGCGGCGCCGAAAGCAAGCCAGTGGGGAGCCGCGTGCCGCGTCTCCGCCGCCGTGAGGGGTCGGGGTCGTGACATGGGACGTCGTTCATGGCCGCCCCGGGTGTTGAGCCTCGGCGGCCCGGCCGCGGTGTCGGATGGGTGCCCGGAACCGCGGCGTTCGCGTCTCAGCCGCTGCTCCCGGTGCTTTCACTCGTCTCGCTGATCTCGACGTGCCGGGGCTTTGCGACCTCGGCCTTGGGCACGGTGACGGTGAGCACCCCGTCCGACATCTGCGCATTGATCTTTTCGGTGTCGACCTCTCCGGGCAGCCGCAGCCGGTACTCGAAGGCTCCGGTGCGGCGGGCGCTCCGGCGCAGGACGCCTTTGCGTTCCTTCTCCTTGATCTCTCCGGTGACCACCAGCTCCTGGCCGTTCGCTTCGACGTCGATGTTCTTGCTCTTGACGCCGGGGAGGTCGATCTCGACGTGGAAGGCGTCGTCGGACTCCGTGACATCCGCCAGGGGTGTCCACGCGACTGCCGGCGCCGCGCCTCCCACCGTGGATTCGATCAGTCCGCTCATCTCGCTGAGCAGTTGGTCGAACTCCGTCAGCGGATTGCGTGCCCAGCCAAGGGGCCTGTCCTGCATGGCACCACTGCGGTGGCGCCGGACGGGCGTGGTCATTCCCATCGCCTCCTTCTCCTTCTTGTGATCTCGTCGCCCGCTGGGTGTCATGCGAGCCAAGCGGACTCCTTCGGACGGGTGTGCGGGGAGCTGTCGGTGCCGCCGGGCGCGGCCGTGTGCTCCAGGTAGCGGTGCACGAAGTGGATGCTCATCGCGCCTTCTCCAACCGCGGAGGCCACGCGCTTCACCGAGCCGCTGCGGACGTCGCCGGCGGCGAAGACGCCAGGCAGGCTGGTCTCCAAGGTCAGGCAGTCGCGGCCCTGGCTCTGCCACAGTTCGGGAACGGAGCACGCCTGCGCCTCCGCGCCGGTGAGCACGAAGCCGCGCGCGTCGAGGGCGAGCGCGCCGGACAGCCAATCGGTGTGAGGGTCTGCGCCGGTGAAGACGAACAGGGCCCGCACCGCGAGGCGGCGGTGCTCGCCCGTACGCCGGTCGACCACGGTGACCGCCTCCAGCGCCTTGTCGCCGAGTGCCTCGGTCATCTCGGTGTGCAGCAGCACGCGCACCCGCGGGTGGCGCTCGATCTGATCGATCAGGTAGCGGGACATGTGCGCCTCGATGCTCGGCCCACGGACGAGCAGATACACCTGCGGTGCGTACCCGGTCAGGAAGAGCACGGCCTGCCCCGCGGAGTTGCCGCCGCCGACCACCGCCACCGGGTCGGTACGGCACTGCTGGGCCTCGTAGACGGTCGCCGAGTAGTGGACGCTCGCGCCCTCCAACGGCTCGATGCCGGGCACATGGAGGCGGCGGTAGCGGGCGCCGGTGGCCAGGACGACGGTACGGGCGGTGATCTCGCTGCCGTCGGCGAACCCAACGGCGTAGTGGCCGTCCCGCCGTTCGAGCCGGGCCGCCTCCGCCGGGACGCTGATCCGGGCGCCGAACTTGCCCGCCTGGAGCACAGCGCGCTCGGTGAGTTCGGCGCCGGAGATGCCGGAGGGGAAGCCGAAGCAGTTGTCGATGCGGGACGACGTCCCGGCCTGGCCGCCGGTGGCCATCGCCTCGACCACGGTCGTGCCGAGGCCCTCCGAGGCGGCGTTCACCGCGGCGGCGAGACCGGCCGGACCGGAGCCGACGATGAGGAGATCGCCGCGGCCGTTGCCCGACGGCAGAGGCGGCAGACCGATGAACCGGGCCAGTTCAGCGTTGCTCGGATTGCGCAGCAGGGTCGTGTCCCGCCAGATCACCAGCGGCGTCTGCTCCGGACCAACCGCGAAGCGGCGCAGCAGCGCCTCGGCCTCCTCGTCCGTCTCCAGATCGATCCAGCGGTGCGGCAGCCGGTTGCGGGCGGCGAACTCGCGCAGCCGCCGGGTGTCGGGCGAGTAGCGCGAGCCGATGATGCGGAAACCGGCGCCCTGCCCGACGAGCAGGGCACGGCGGCCCAGGCAGGCGCGCAGCACCACATCACCAAGGATGGAGTCCCGGGTCACCAGGTCACGCAGCTGATCCATGGACAGGGCGAGGATCTCGCCGGGGTCCCTGACCACGGCGGTGTAGAAGGCCACCTGTCCGTTCAGGAGGCCGAGTTCGCCGATGAAGCGGCCAGGGCCGTGCACACGCAGCAGGCGTTCGCCGGGTGTGCCGTAGCCCTCGACGATGGCGACCGAGCCACTGAGGACGACGTAGAACGTCTCGCACCGCTCCCCCTCCCGGATCAGCACGTCACCGGCGTCAGCCGCGTGCCGCCGGCCATGCTGCGCCAGGCGGGCCATCTGATCGTCCGACAGGCGGGGATAGGCGCCGTAGACGTCGGGGGTCTCGAAGGGGACGCTCTCCTCCGCCTCGTCCGGCACAGGCGCTGCGCCCGGCCGCGTCTCGTCGCCGGGCATCACACGAGCGCCTCGTGGACGAAGCACCACCGCCAGTCCTCGCCGGGCTCCAGCGACGCCACGATCGGATGGCCGTCGGCGGCGGCGTGACGGCGGGCGTGCCGGTTCGGCGAGGAATCGCAGCAGCCGACGTGGCCGCAGGTCAGGCAGAGCCTGAGGTGGACCCAGGGGGAACGCGCGGCCAGGCATTCCTCGCATCCCTGGGCGCGCGGGGTGACGGGGCGTACGAGGGCGAGGTGGGGGTCGGTTCGTACGGTCATGGCCGATCATCCTTTCCCGGCCGGTTCGCGGCCCGCGATCGACTGCTCCACCCACCGCCGCAGGACAGGGGCAGGTGCGGCACCCGACTGTCGGGCGATGGTCTGTCCTTTGTCGAGGACCAGCAGCGTCGGCACGGCCTGGACCTCGAACCGCCGCGCCAGGCGCGGGTTCTTGTCGATGTCGACCTTGACCAGCTTGATCTTTCCCGCGAGATCGGCGGCGACCTTCTCCAGCGCGGGGCTCACCATGCGGCAGGGGCCGCACCAGGTGGCCCACAGGTCGACGACGACGGGCACGGTGGCCTGCTCGACGACCTCGGTGAAGTCGTCGTCGCCCGCGTCGGCCATCCACGGCAGAGGCTGCTTGCAGTTGCCGCACCTGGGGCGGCCCTCGGCGGCCACGGGTACCCGGTTGGCGCGCCCGCAGTGCGGGCAGGTGGCGTTGGTGGCTTGCACGGTACTCATGCCGCCCTCGCTCCCTTCACGTCCTCGGGCTGGTCGTAGGTGACCACCAGCTCTCCGTGCTCGGCGTCGACGCGGACCTTCGAGCCGTCCTGGACGTCGCCGCGCAGCAGGGCGCGCCCGACCAGTGTCTCGACCTCGTGGGAGATGTAACGCCGCAGCGGCCGGGCCCCGTACACCGGGTCGTAGCCCTGGTGGGCGATCAACTCCCGGGCTGTGTCCGTGAGTTCGACGGTGATGCGGCGTTCGGCGACCCGCTGCCGCAGTTCGTCGAACTGCAGCTCCACGATCCGCTCGATCTGCCGCTCACCGAGCGGTTTGAACAGCACGATGTCGTCGACGCGGTTGAGGAACTCCGGGCGGAAGTGCCCGCGCAGCTCGCCCATCACCAGGGCGCGGGCATCCGGCTTGATCTCACCCTCGGCGGTGGCGCCGTCAAGGAGGTGCTCGGAGCCGATGTTGGACGTCATGATGATCACGGTGTTGCGGAAGTCGACGGTGCGGCCCTGAGCATCGGTGATGCGGCCGTCATCGAGGATCTGCAGCAGGGTGTTGAAGACATCGGTGTGCGCCTTCTCGATCTCGTCGAACAGCACAACGGAGTACGGCTTGCGGCGTACGGCCTCGGTGAGCTGGCCGCCCTCCTCGTAGCCGACGTATCCGGGCGGTGCGCCCATGAGCCGGCTGACGGTGTGCCGCTCCTGGTACTCGCTCATGTCGAGGCGGACCATGTTCCCCTCGGAGTCGAACAGGGCCCGGGCGAGGGTCTTGGCCAGCTCGGTCTTCCCGACGCCGGTGGGGCCGAGGAAGATGAACGAGCCGATGGGGCGGCGAGGGTCGCGGATGCCGGAGCGGGCGCGGATGATGGCGTCGGCGACGAGCTTGACGGCCTCGTCCTGGCCGATGACGCGCTCGCGCAGGATCTCGTCGAGGCGCAGGAGTTTTTCGCGTTCGCCCTCCTGGAGGCGGGTGACGGGGATGCCGGTCCAGGCGGCGACGATGTCGGCGATCTCCTCCTCGGTGACGACCTCGCGCAGCAGCCGGTTCTGCCCTTGTTTGGCGGCCAGCTGGTCCTCCTCTGCGGCGAGTCGGCGCTCCAGGTCCTGGAGGCGGCCGTAGCGGAGTTCGGCGGCGCGGTTGAGGTCGTAGGCGCGTTCGGCCTCCTCCGCCTCGTGGCGGACCTGCTCCAGTTCCTGGCGCAGTTCCTGCACGCGGCGGATCGCCTGCCTTTCGGCCTCCCACTGGGCGTGTTTGGCGTCGGCCTCGCCGCGCAGGTCGGCCAGTTCCTTGCGCAGTTCCTCCAGGCGGGCTTTGCTGGCGGGGTCGGTCTCCTTGGACAGGGCGGCTTCCTCGATCTCCAGGCGGGTGACGCGGCGGGTGATCTCGTCGAGTTCGGCGGGCATGGAGTCGATCTCGGTACGCAGCCGGGCACAGGCTTCGTCGACGAGGTCGATGGCCTTGTCGGGCAGGAACCGGTCGGTGATGTAGCGGTGGCTGAGGGTGGCCGCGGAGACCAGCGCGGTGTCCTGGATCTTCACGCCGTGGAAGACCTCCAGGCGTTCGCGCAGTCCGCGCAGGATGGAGATGGTGTCCTCCACGCTCGGCTCGTCGACCAGCACCTGCTGGAAGCGGCGTTCGAGGGCGGCGTCCTTCTCGATGTGCTTGCGGTACTCGTCGAGGGTGGTCGCGCCGATCATGTGCAGTTCGCCGCGGGCGAGCATCGGCTTGAGCATGTTGCCCGCGTCCATGGCCCCTTCGGCGGCGCCCGCGCCGACGACGGTGTGCAGTTCGTCGACGAAGAGCAGGATGCGCCCCTGGGCGGCCTTGACCTCGCTGAGCACGGCCTTGAGGCGTTCCTCGAACTCACCGCGGTACTTGGCGCCGGCGACCAGGGAACCCATGTCGAGTGCGAACACGGTCCTGTCGCGCAGTCCTTCGGGCACGTCGCCACGGACGATGCGCTGGGCGAGACCCTCGACGATGGCGGTCTTGCCGACGCCGGGATCGCCGATGAGGACCGGGTTGTTCTTCGACTTGCGGCTGAGGATCTGGGTGACGCGGCGGATCTCGGCGTCCCGGCCGATGACCGGGTCGAGCCTGCCGTCCCTGGCCTCGGCGACCAGGTCGCGGCCGTACTTCTCCAGAGCCTCGTAGGCCACTTCGGGGTTGGCGGAGGTGACGCGCTGGTTGCCGCGGACCTGGGTGAGCGCGCTCAGGAACGAGTCCCTGGTGATGCCGGCCTCCTTGAGCAGGCGCCCGGCGGCGGTAGACGACCCCTCCTCGGCAAGGGCGAGCAGGAGGTGCTCCACGGACACGTACTCGTCCTTGAGGCGTTTGGCCTCCCGTTCGGCGGCATCGAGCAGGCGGGCGAGGCGCTGAGTGACGAAGACCTGGCCGGGTGCCGCGCCGGGGCCGGTGACCTTCGGGCGGCGGGAGAGTTCCTCGCGCACGGCCGCGCGCAGTTCCTTCGGCTCGGTGCCGGCCTGTTGCAGCAACCGCGGGATCAGACCGTCCTCCTGATCGAGAAGTGCGAGCAGCAGGTGTTCCCCGTCGACCTCGGTCTGGCCCATGCGGACGGCCGCGGTCTGGGCCTCCTGGAGGGCTTCCTGGGACTTCTGGGTGAGACGGTTCATGTCCATGGGGGTGTTTCACTCCTCGTGCCGCGGCCGCGCAGGGCGGCTTCGAGCAGGCTGATGCGGTCGAGCAGGTCGAGCACCAGGCCGATGGATGCGTAGTTGAGGCAGAGTCCGGAGCGCAGCCGCTGGATGCGGGCGAGGACCGCAGGGGCCGTGGGGTCGAACACCAGGTGCCCCGCGGCGTCGCGTTCGGCGTCGACCAGGCCAAGGGCGACGAACCGGCGGATCAGATCGGGGTGGAGGCCCGAGCGACGGGCCACGGCGTCCAGGGAGAGCCTGGGGGCGGGCACGAGCGCGTACCGGACAGCCGTCGAGGCGGTGATGTCGGCGTCCGTTCGTACCGGACGGGCGCCCACGCCGGCCCGGCCGATGCTCCCCGCTCCCGCGGGTTGGTCGTTCATCGCGTCCTCCTGGGGTCGAACGAGGAAGTGGCGGCGAGCTCCTCGAACAGTTCGCGCTCCCGGTCGCCGAGGGCGGGAGGCACCATGACGCGAAGTTCGACGTACAGGTCGCCGTTCGCGTCCCGCGGGTTCGGCATGCCCTCGCCGCGCAGCCGCAGCCGTCGGCCGCTGGACGAGCCCGCAGGCACCGTGACCTTCGCCGTGCCGCCGCCGGGCGTGGGCACCGGCACGGTCGCGCCCAGGGCCGCCTCCCAGGGGGCGACGGGGACCTGTACGTGGACGTCGCGGCCGTCCAGCCGGAACTTGGGGTGGGGCTGGATACGCACCCGCAGGTACAGGTCGCCCGCGGCGGCGTCACCACTGCCCTGGCCACCCTCACCCGCCAGCCGGATGCGCTGCCCGTCGGTGACGCCCGGCGGCACGTCGACCTCGTACCGCCGCGGCTGCCCGGTGGGACCGGCGAGTGTGACGGTGCGACGGCCGCCTCGGTACGCCTCCTCGACGGTGAGCGGCAGTTCCGCCTCCTGGTCCGCTCCGGGGACGCCGCCTCGGGCGGCGCCGGCTCCGAACATGGAGCCGAGCAGGTCCTCGATGTCGATGCCCTCCGCGCCGAAGTCGTCTCCGAAGCCGGTGGTGTACCGGACGCGAGGGCCGCCCGCGCCTGCGGTCCTCCGACCACGGAAGCCGCCGCCCGCTCCGGCCGCGACCCGTTCGTCGAAGTCCTCCGGGATCTTCCGGAAATCCTCGCCGAAGCGGTCATAGCGGGCCCGGGTCTTCGGGTCCGACAGGACGCTGTACGCCTCGTTGAGGTCCTTGAAGCGTTCCTCCGCCCCCGGGTCCTTGTTGACGTCGGGGTGGTACTTGCGGGCGAGCTTGCGATATGCCTGCTGGATCTCGTCCTGACTCGCGGTCCGCGACACGCCCAGCACCTCGTAGAAGTCCCGTGCCATGACTGGTCACTCCCGCTTCGCGACAGTCACCGCGGCGGGCCTGAGCTGCCGTTCGCCGTCCCCGTAGCCCGGGCGCAGCACCTCGACGACCGTGCCCGGTGCGGTGTCGGGGTCCTGGAGCACGCCGACCACCTCGTGCCGGGCCGGGTCGAAGGCGACGCCGGTCTCGGCATGCCGCGGGTAGCCGAGCAGTTCGAGGACGTTCACCGCCTGGTCGCGTACGGCCCGGATGCCTTCCACGATCGCGCCGGGGTCGGCTCCGGCATGGGTCAGTGCGAGTTCGAGGTTGTCCAGGACGGGCAGGAAGGCGGCGGCCGTACGGGACCGCTCGACCGTACGCTCCCGCTCCAGTTCCCTGGCGTGACGCTTGCGAAGGTTGTCGAGGTCGGCGAGCGCGCGCCGCCAGCGGTCCTCCAGTTCCTGGAGCTCAGCCGTGTACTCGTCCTCGGACGGTGCGGGGCCGCCGGCCGCGTCGGGGCCGGGTTCCTCGTCCGTGGCAGGCCCCGGCCCGGTCGGCAGGCCCGAGCGCGGAAGATCCCCGTGAGGAGGGCGTACGGCACCCTCCGGAGCCGGGTCAGCCCGGTCCGGCACGGCCGGGTCGCCTTCCCTGGGGTCGATCGGCATGGCGTGCCTCAGTCCTTGTCGAACTCGGCGTCGATGACATCGTCGCCACCGCCACCACCATTCGTGGGACCACCGGTGGCGGTGTCCTGGCCGGGACCGCCCGTGGCGGCGCCGCCCTGATGCGCCACCAGCCCTGCCAGCACCTGCTGGAGTTCGGAGGTCAGGGGCCGCACCCGCTCCACGCCTGCCTCCTCCTTGACCGCCGCCCGGGCATCCGACACCAGCATCTCGGCGCGTGCCTTCTCGTGCGCGGGTGCGGCGTCGCCCAGCTCGGCGAGGCGCCTCTCGACCTGGTACGCGATGGCGTCGAGCTCGTTGCGGGCATCGACGGCCTCGCGGAGTGCCTGGTCCTGGCCCCGGTTGCGCTCGGCCTCCTGGACCATGCGTTCGACCTCACTGCGGTCCAGGTTGGAGCTCTCGCTGATGGTGATGCCCTGTTCCTTGCCGGTGTCCCGGTCGCGGGCCTTGACGTTGAGGATGCCGTTGGCGTCGATGTCGAAGGTGACCTCGATCTGTGGTTCGCCCCGCGGTGCCGGCCGGATGTCGGTGAGCTGGAACCGGCCCAGCACCCGGTTGTCGGCGGCCCGCTCGCGCTCGCCCTGGAGGACCACCACATCGACGGCCGGCTGGTTGTCCTCGGCGGTGGAGAAGGTCTCGCTGCGGCGCACCGGGATGGTGGTGTTTCGCTCGATGATCTTCGTCATCACTCCGCCGCGCGTCTCCACGCCCAGCGACAAGGGTGTGACGTCGAGCAGCAGGACGTCCTTGACCTCGCCCTTGAGCACCCCGGCCTGGATCGCGGCGCCCAGAGCCACGACCTCGTCGGGGTTGACGCTCATGTTGGGTTCCTTGCCGCCGGTCAGCCGGCGGACCAGAGCCTGGACGGCGGGGATGCGGGTGGAACCGCCGACGAGGATGACCTCGTCGATGTCGCTCTCGCCGACCTTGGCGTCGGCCATGGCCTGCTGGACCGGTCCCAGGCAACGCTCCACCAGGTCGCCGGTGATCTGCTCGAACGTCGACCGCATGATCGAGTCGGTGAGGTGCTTGGGGCCCGAGGCGTCAGCGGTGATGAACGGCAGGCTGACCTGCGTCTGCGTCACCGAACTGAGCTCGGTCTTGGCCTTCTCCGCCGCCTCGAACAGTCGTTGCAGCGCCTGCGGGTCCTTGCGCAGGTCGATGCCGTTCTCCTTCTGGAAGTCGTCCGCCAGGTAGTCCACCAGACGCCGGTCGAAGTCGTCGCCGCCCAGGTGGCTGTCACCGGCGGTGGAGCGCACCTCCACCACGCCGTCGCCGACGTCGAGGATGCTCACGTCGAAGGTGCCGCCGCCCAGGTCGAAGACGAGGACGGTCTCGTGCTCCTTCTTGTCCATGCCGTACGCGAGGGCGGCCGCCGTCGGCTCGTTGATGATCCGCAGCACCTCCAGTCCGGCGATCCGTCCGGCGTCCTTGGTGGCGGTGCGCTGAGCGTCGTTGAAGTAGGCGGGCACCGTGATGACCGCCTCCGTGACCCGTTCCCCCAGCTGCTTGGAGGCGTCGTCGGCGAGTTTGCGCAGCACCTGTGCGCTGATCTCCTCAGGCGCGTACAGCTTGTCGCGCACCTCGAAGCGGGCCGCCCCGCCGTCGCCCTCGACGACGTCGTACGCCACCGCCCTGGCCTCGTCGGAGATCTCGTCGAAGTGCCGGCCGATGAACCGCTTGGCCGAGTAGATGGTGCCCTTGGGGTTGAGGATCGCCTGGCGCCGGGCCAGCTGGCCCACCAGGCGCTCGCCGGTGTCAGTGAAGGCCACCACGGATGGTGTCGTGCGGTTGCCCTCGCTGTTGGGCACGACGGACGGCTCGCCGCCTTCCCACACGGCGATCACCGAGTTGGTGGTGCCCAGGTCGATACCCACTGCCTTGGCCATGAGGAACTCCTCCCGGTGCGGCGGCATGCGCCGGCACTGCGGATCCGATCGTTCAGGTATGGGCAGGACGTCTGGCGGCGCCGGTGTTCTCCAGCCCGCCGAGCAGCCGCACGGCCTCGTCGGCGACCGCTTCGTCCACGACGACGTCGTACCGGCTGGGCTCCATCGAGCGGACAGAGGCGTAGTCCCGGCGGCCGCCCTGCAGGGCATACAGCAGCAGTCCGAACAGCGCGCCTACGATCGCTCCGAAAATCAGGCCGTAGAGGGCGACGAGCAGGGCAGAGACGAGGGGGTCCACCCAGTCGACCAGGCCGAAGAGCCAGCCGATCAGCGCACCGGGCAGGGCCCCGCTCGCCGCTCCGTGCAGGGCGACCCTGCCGTAGTCCATACGCCCGATGACCTGCTCGACAAGGCGGACGTCCTGGCCGATGATGGCCACCCTCTGCACGGGAAACCCCTGGTCCGAAAGGTGGTCGACGGCACGTTCGGCCTCCTGGTACGTCTCGTACGTGGCAACGGGCCTGCGAGGCTGCTCGGTCATCGCCCAGTCCTTCCTGCCGGTGCGCACGACGGCCCCGGCACGCCCCACACTCGCGAACCGAGCAGGTCTACGCCTGCACCCGGCAGGTCAAAAAACAACGGCGCCCGTCGCCCCACGAGCACGAGACGAAGACTCATCTCGGGTAGGTTGGTCGGAGGGGCGTACAGGAAGGGCCGCCGTCACCTCTCAGAGGGGTCGAGGGAAGGGAGTAATCCCATGCCCGGCAACCGGGCGCACAACCTGTACCGCCGCCGCTCCGATCGGGAGAGCAGCCATCCGCGGGGCAGCGCCGGGCGGCCCCCCACGGCCGCGCGGAGAGGGCCCCGCCCACCCGTTCCAACCCCGACCGACCATGCCCTCCACGAACTGATGGAGCTCTCCCGCGCCCTGTTCGACACCCGGGACGAAGGCGAGATCCTGCGCCTGGCCATGGACCACATAGCCGTCGTAGGGCCATACAGCGCCGAGGCCGGATACCTCAGGGTGGACGGCGACCTCGTCCCCAGCCCGAGGGACGGGCAGATCCATGCCTTGACCGTGGACCGGAGGGTGAGGGAGCTGGCCGGGCAAGACGGCCCTGTGACCGTACCCGGCCGGCCCTGTGGCCAGGCCCTGGGGCTGCGCGGACTTGAGGGACTCCACGGCTACCTCGTGGTGACGTCCCGCTCTCGGCCCACCGAGGCAGAGCGATCCCTGCTCGCCACGCTCGTCCGGCACACAGCTGCTGCTCTGTCAGTCGCCTTCGCACACCGCCGCCAACGCGAGGACGCGCTGGAGCTGTACCGGCTGAGGGAGGAACGGACAGCCCTCCATCGGCAGCTGATCTCCGTCGTGGCTGAGCTGGGGTTCCAGCGGGCCGTTCACGCGCTCATGGACGACGTCGCTGCCTCGGGCGGCGGCGAGGAAGCCATCACCCGCGCACTGCACGGGCTCACTGGACTCCCCGCGCTGGTCGAGGACCGCTTCGGTCGGCTGAGGTCCTGGACCGGCCCCAGCCGCCCCGACCCCTATCCGGAACCGGACCCCGTGCGCCAGGACGAAATGCTGCACGCCGTCGCCCGGGAGGTCGGGACGGTGCGGATAAAGGACCGGCTGATCACCCTGGTCCGCCCGCACGGCGAGATCCTGGGCGTGCTGGCCCTGGTAGATGCCCGGGGCGAGGCCGACGAGCACACCGTGCTCGCGCTGGAACACGCCGCCACGTCGCTCGCCCTGGAGCTGGCGCACCTGCGTAATCTGGCCGAAGTGGAGCTGAGGCTGCACCGCGAGCTGGTCGACGACCTGCTGGCAGGGACGGACGAGGCGAGCGCCTACGCCCGGTCCGAGGCAGTCGGACACGATCTGCACCGCAGCCACTACATCGTCGTGGTGCAGTGGTCGAACCGGACGGCGGACGATTCCTTCGCGCAGACCGTGGGCCGGGTGGCCTCTGCCGTGGGCATGCGCTCGCTGCTGACCCCACGTTCCGACCACGTGGTCCTGGTCGCCGACGCCAGGCCGCACGCCCGCGCGCTGTACGAGGCGCTCGCCCGGGAGACCGGGACACGGTCAGGGACGATCGGGGTGAGCGCCCCTTGCGACTCCCTGGACGACATCCCCCACCGCTACCAGGAGGCGCGGCGCGCCCTGGAAGTGCGCCGCCACTCCCGCGAGCCCTACGGCACGACGTTCTTCGACGAGCTTGGCCTCTACCGCATCCTGGGACCTGGCAACGATTACCGGGAGCTAGAGACGTTCGTCCACCAGTGGCTCGGGCAGCTGATCGACTACGACTCCCGGCACCACGCGGCCATGGTGGAGACCCTGTCCCATTACTTCGACTGCGGCGGCAACTACGACGAGACCGCAGAATCCCTCGCGATCCACCGCAGCACGCTGCGCTATCGGCTTCAGCGCATCCGCGACATCAGCGGCAACGACCTCGCGAACGTCGAGGACAGGCTGAACCTCCAGGTGGCGACCCGAGTGTGGAAGATCGTGCTGGGCGGACCCGGCTGATGTGGCTCGTCACGCTGCTTTGGCCGGGGATTGCGTTCACTGTCGGATTGGTGAGTCGGGTGCGAAGTTGGTCTTCGGCTCGGCGCGCCAGCGTATGTAGGCGCCGATGGCGGCGTTGTGCTCACCGTGGGTGCGGTGGCCGGTGCTGTTGAGTGCGAGGTAGCGCAGGGCTGCGAACTCCGATTCGGTCCAGTTCAGCCTGGAGCCGTGTAGTGGGTGGTGCGGCGGATTTGCCGCCTTGTCGTCCTGCCACGCGGCGCGGGCATCGGCGACGATGGCCAGGACTTCCAGGGAGAGAATGACACCTTCACCCACGAGGAGCGCGGCGATCTCCCAGATCTGGGCGGTCGTTGGCCCCTGGTACTTGCCGGCCGCATTGCGCGGCGCGGCCGGCACCGGCTCGGCCGGCAGGGCGGCCCTGGCCGGGGCGGGGCGGGGGCAGGCTCCTTGCGGCAGGTGAGGGCACGGGCGGCCTGCTGGCGGGTATCCCACAGCGGCCGACATGCCACCCCGGCCATCGGTCCATCCGTACCGGGCAACCCCCGCCTGGAGCGTGGTGAACGCCCAGCTGCGCACGGTGCTTGAGTCCTCGCCGGTGACGGGCTGAAAGCGATGGGCCGCGGGGTAGATGTCCCACGCGGTACGGCGGCCGTTGTCGGCGCGCCACACCAGATCGGTCGCCATAGGCGATCTCGTCGGGATTGCTGATGCTGCGCCTGGCCAGTGCCCACCGCATCCGGTGGGGGACCTCGCCCTGATAGTCGAACTCGGCGACGGCCGGCAGCCGCACCGCTGCCCAGTGGTAGACGCGGGGCCCCTTCGCGCCGTCGCCGCAGGAGATCTTCTCCCACGCTTCGTCCGGGGCCTGCGCGAACAGGCCCTCGATCCGTGAACAGCCCACGCTGAACTGGGACTTGGGGACGGCCAGTACGTAGCCGACACCCGACTGCTCCAGCAGCCGGCGGAATCGGTTGTCCTGACCGTAGGCAGAATCCGCGGTGACCCAGGTAATGGGCAGCGGCGAGGCGAGGGCCCGCAGCACCATGTGCCGGGCCAGTTCGCCTTTGGTGGCGAACTGGCGCTCGTCGGGGACCCTTGCGGTGCGGCAGCGTTCCCGGTCCTCAGTCCAGGACTCCGGGAGGTAGAGCTCGCGGTCGACCAGAGCCCGGCCGCGGGCGGAGGCGTAGGCGGCGAAGACACCGATCTGGCAGTTCTCGGTCCGGCCGGCAGTTCCGGAGTACTGGCGCTGGACCCCGGCTGAGGTGGTGCCCTTCTTGATGAACCCGGTGTCGTCGATGATCAGCACGCCGCCGGCCTCGCCGAGCTTGTCGGCGACGTATTCCTGCAGGTCGTCGCGGATGTCATCGGGCTCCCACTTCGATCCGGCGGGGAGGTGCTGCAGGCCGTCGGGCGTGGGGTGGCCAGCCTGTTCGGCCAGCTGCCAGCTGTTCTTGCGGGCCACCGGAGCGAGCAGCCCGCGTACGTAGTCACGCATGCGGCGGCGGAGCTCGACCCGGCCGAACCGATGCCCGATGGTCAGGAAGAGATCGTCCAGTTCGAGGTCCCACTGCGCGGCGGCATACTCAGTGATCACCCTCGGAGGCTGCCCCGCCGCTGTCACTTCCTGCGGCGTTGTCGCACGATCGAGGGGCGGTCTCCGTGAGACCGCCCCTGCACGATCGAAGTCCCGCTACACTCCCGCCACCCGGCGAAAGACCAGGTCAGACAGCGAAATCCTGCTGGAGTACTAAGTGGTCTGGGACAACTGCCTGCGGGTGGATGGCTCATGCGACGGGACGGCAGTTGCGGCTCCGGGGCCATCGGAGCACGGTCAGTTGGCGGAGCTCCGGAAGGAGCGCAGGAAGACGCCCAGCGCGCCCCGGTTCGTGGCGTCGTTCCAGTTGTCTGCCGGGGTCGTCCAGCGCAAGGAGAAGCCACGGCCGGAGCCGATGAGGAAACCGCGGCCGAGCGTGCGCTCGCGGACACCGGTGTCCTCGGAGAACCACTCCATGTCCGCCGCGTCGAGGCCACGGTAGTCGGCGGCGCGGATGTCGCCCAGCCGCTCGTAGTCGACGAACACTCGCTTCAGGGACGGCTCCAATGCACGCCAGACTGCGACGGGGTCCGGTCCGAGCTGATCGCTGTAGGTGATCGCCAGCGTGCGAGGGTCGCCGGACGCGCCGAACGTGACGCGGTAGGACGCATCGGCTGAACCGCTGCGGTCGAGCGGCTTCCACCCGGTGGGCAGGTCGATGGAGAACCCCTCCGGAGCCTCGTAGTTGTAGAAAGAGTCAGGGTCGGCGGTTCCGCTGGGGGCCGGGCGGGACGGCGTGGGGTCCGACGCGGAGGGGCCGTCGTCCGATCCTCCGGTCAGGGCGAGGGTGGTGAGCGAGGCCCCGACCATGGCCAGCGCCAGGACCTTGAGGAGGGCGGGCCGACCGACAGTTCGTCTGCTCCATACCCGCCCGGTCCGCCGGACGGCAGCGTACGCGTCGCGTAGGCAGGGGAGCGGCGCCGCCTGCTTTGGTTCCTCGGGATCCTCGCGCAGGATGCGGGTGAACGCCGCGCGGACCACCGGCGCGGGCAGGCGCTCCTGCAGGTCCCTGCGGAGCAGCCCCTGGATGGCAGGGCCGAGCGACCCCGCGCTCCGCAGGGGTCGGATGGGCCGCAGGTCAACCGCTCGCAGCGTCGCCTCGACCGGTCCACGGTCAGGGACAGGCGGACGCCCCTCTACCATCATGTACAAGATTGCCCCAAGTGCCCATAGATCTGACGCGGGTTCCGTGCCCTCGCCGCGGGCTTGCTCGGGAGAGGCGTACGACGGGGCGGTAACGCGTGGGGCCGACACGTTCCCCAGCAGCCCGAAGCCGGCGACCAGCGTTCCGCCGTCCTTGCGCACAAATACTTGCCCGGGGCTGAGATCGCCGTGCGTGATGCCTTCACGATGGGCCGCCGCGAGAACGTCGAGGATCTCCAGGCCTATGCGGGCAGCGCGGACGTAGTTGACCGGGCCTCGTGACAGGAGGTCGCTGAGGGGAGCGCCCTCAATCCGATCCATGACCGTCCACACGGCGCCGTTCTCATCCAGGACGTCGAAGACAGTGGCCGCCCGGCCGGGGCAGGTCAGCTCCATGGCTTCGGACTCGCGCAGAATCCGAGCGGCGGTGCGGCGTGCACCGGTGGCCTGAACTGGCCGCGCCTCCATCAAGGAAACCGGCCGTCCGAACCGGACGTCCTGACCGTGCCAGCCGATGCGGCCTTCCTCACGGTATACGACCTCCTGCGGCCAATAGCGAGCGGCGATCAACTCCTGCGTGGTGGCTTGCCCTTCGGTCACTGTCATCCCTTGCTGCGCGCCGGTCTCTCGCCTTTCTCAGTTGTACGGCGGGACTGACCGCGGGTGTTCAACGCGTACGCGATTTGGGGGCCGGATCTTCGTCCGCCCCAGCCCACGGCGAAGCTGTTGTGCCGGCACGGCCTGCCGGAGAAGTTCGACCTCGGGCAGGCCGTGGACCGGCCGGTTGTACCTGGATGTGCCCACCTGCCGGCTCCTTGTCGCTGCGCATCGACACGAGCATGGTCGCGACCGGTGCGCAGCACCGCTCGCGGCCATGCGTGTTGAGTGCACCGCCACTCTCGGGGGGCCTCCGACCTCGACCCGACCCGGTCAACCCCACCGGCCCGCTGCGCACCCGGCTCACGTCCGGTCTTGGCCTCACCGGGATGGAGATCGACGATCCGCCGCATCGTCAGCCCGGGCAGATAGGCGACGGGGCGGCCCATATCCCGGGCCACCGCCAGCGGCAGGGCGCCGATGGAGGCCGGCTGGTCCACGATCACCAGCACAGTCCAGGTGCCGGAACTTCAGGGCACGGTGGTCAGGACTTTCGCCGCGTTCCGAGCCCGGGTGCGCAACAGGGACGCGAGTGCGGCAGTGGGGCTGTCCTTGGAATCGATGATGAGGGTCTCGTACGTGGTGATCAGATCCTTGAGCACCCCCGAAAAGTTGACGTCGGCCCGGCAGTCACGGTCTGCGACGGCTGTTGCCTTCTCCAGTGCAGACACGTGCTTGCCGGCTGCCTCTGCCCACCGAGGGTCGCCCTGTGCCGCGTCAGGATCCGCGTACTCGTATCCGCGTTTCGCCATGCAGGAATGCCACGCACTGACGACCAGCTGAAACCGATCGTCGGAACGCGCCCTGTCCGATGCCTGCTGCTCGAGAGCCTGAAGGGCCCTCTCCGCAACGACGGAGGGGTCACCGCCGGGCACGGCGATCCGAGTGTCGCCGCCGTTGAGCCGGCGGCGCATCTGTCCGTCACACCCTCCTTGAGGGACGGGCTTTCCACGGAACGAAGAGACTGTTCCTTCGAACACCGGCATCTGCTGGGCGGAGACAACGATCGGTCGGCTCTCTCGCCGAGCCGCCGCGGACATCTCCGCGGCGAAGTCCGCAGGACCGCGGTATCCGTACTTCTCGACTTTCTGAGCCCCCAGCCAACCGAGCACGGTGGCGTTCTTGGGGTACTTCGACGGGTGTACCCGCGGTGTGCGGAGGTCCAACCCCATCGAGTTCATGCATCGGCCCAACAGGTGCATGGTGGCCTTCTGCACACGCACGTTCTCTTCCTTCGACAACTCCAGCGCGTCGAACGGAAGGCGGAGTTCCTTTACTGACGCCGCCTCCTGCGTCACGAGGGCCGGTGTTTTTTTCACCTGTCCCGCCGAACATCCTGCAAGCGTGACAACGGCCATGGCGGGAGCGGCAAGCAGGTAGCCCGACGACCATGAAGTACGCATGATCTCCTCAACATTGGGGGTTCATCATGTCCTGCCTGAGGGCGTCTCCCGCGCCCGTGAAAGGGGGAGAGACGCCCCAAGGGCCAGCGCACCGGCCGACTGATGGCTAGCGCCAGATGACGGCGGGGCCGTACACGACGTTGGAGTGCTGGTACTTGGCCTGCACCTTCCAGGCGTGCGTGTCATCCACGCCGGCGGTGTAGTCGTACGACCAGCCGCCACTGCCGTTCCGGTTGCCGCACTGATAGATGGTGCGGTTCGCCTCGTTGACCCAGATCAATGCCACGAGGTCCGTCTCGCTGTCGTTGACCAGCTTGGCCCACGCGTACCACCGTCCGCGATGTGTGCCCTCGCGTACCACGATGTACTCCCCGGGGTCGCCGACGAACTGCTTGGTTCCGGCGACGTTCCTCTGGCTGGAAGCCTCGGCAGGGTTCTGCAACCAGCTGCCGCACCACACCGGCGCTGCCGCCGCAGTGGGTGCGGACAGGGTCACCGTCGCCGTGGCGACTATGACGGCCGCTGTCGTTGCAGTCATCAAACGCTTCAGCATGCTTCCTCTTCCGTCGAGTGAGTTCTGGCTACTGCCCGCCCGGGCCGTTGACCCGGTCGCAAGCGAATCCAGTGACGCGCCACTGGAGCGCGTCCCGGCTTTGGGGTCCGTATACTCCGTCGGTCCGTTGCCCCTCTTGGGCCTGCGCGCGCCGCAACGCCGCCTGAGTGCCGGCTCCGAAGACCCCGTCCGCGGTCAGGCGTGCGTCGTAGCACGCGTTCAGCGACTGCTGCAGCACTGTGACAGCGCGTGAAGAATTGCCTTGCGCCAGCAGACAGCTGACAGCCCTTCCCGCCGCTGGAAGGGACGTGGTTGATCCGTGAACCGTCGTATAGGTCACGCTCGTTCTGCACGTCGGGTGCTGTATGGACCGCCGCGCGGGCGGGCTGCGTCGTGCCGACGCTCGCAACGCAGACGAAGAGGAACAGCGTGGCGCTCCACCGGCGACGAGCGAAGGGGGAGGCCGTGCTGGATCGGTTGAGTGTTGTCGAGCCGGCCGTTGGCGCAGCATGAGCCGGGTGCGCTCGAGTACTTGGCACAAGTGACTCCCTTGGGGATCCTCGGCGGACACGGGCTCCAGCCCCCGTCCACCACCACTGTGACCGACTCGCTCAGCCGCCTCCACGGTTTGCCTTCTCCTGCAAACCTCCAGGTCACAAGCCCCCTTCAGAGTGAGTGATCACCACTGAAGAGCGCCCGGATCACCCCCAGGTCGTGCCGTCCGAGCGCACTCGGCCGACCGCATGTCCGGCTCAGCGGCGGACAAGGCCTGTCCGGGACATGTCCCGGACGCCGTTCCCTGTTGTCTGTCCGCCAACGTGGCGCGTGCACTCGACGTGGGAAAGCAGACGAGCGCAGGGGGGACCATGTTGCGCATTCACTTCACCGGCGAGGACATACGTCGGATCGTCGTGGCGGATCGGCCCGACCCTCTGTGGGATGTGCTTCTCAGCCTGCACATGCTGCAGGACCGCGCCGGCACTCTGGCGTTCGGCGAATGGAGACGCAGGACGCGGGCTGCTGATGCGCCCAGTGCCCGGCTTCTGGCGGATCTGGCCCGTCCCTGGGGATACTCCCCGGACTTCCTCACCCCTGGGCGTGGCGATGCGGATTTCGACACTCAGCTCGACGCGCTTCTGTCGACCCCCCGGTCCAGGCTCCAGGCAGACATGGCGTGTCTGGCTGCCGAGGCCCCTCTGACTCGATGGGCGAAGGCGCTCGCCGCAGGGAACTTCGGGGCGCTGAAGCAACTGGGAGAAGCGCTGACCGCCTATCGCCGCGTGGCGTTGGAGCCCTACCAGGACCTCATACACAGTCAGGTCATGGCCGACCGGGATCGACGTGCCCGGACGCTCCTGTCAGGCGGTACGGATCGGCTGCTCGCCGATCTGCACCCGAGCATGGTGTGGCGGCCCCCCGTGCTCGAGATTGCCGTGTACGCCGACCAGGACGTCCACCTGGAAGGACGAGGGCTGGTACTCGTTCCTTCGTTCTTCCTGCGGATCCAACCGATCACCTTGATGGATCCGAGCAGGCCTCCCGTGCTTGTCTATCCGCTGCCTCCACGGCTGGGCTGGCTCACGCCGAACAGCAACCGCACGGCGCACGCACCTCGTGAGCGAGTGATCACACTGCTCGGCCGCACGCGAGCAGCGGTGCTGGAAGCAGCCGCGGGTACAGGAACCACCACCCAGCTGGCCGCACGCGCAGGGGTGTCGTTACCGGTGATCAGTCGGCACACGGCTGTCCTGCGGGAGGCAGGCCTGTTGGTCACCTGGCGGGAAGGGGGCATGGTCCGACACCGTGTCACGGGGCTCGGTCTTGCCGTGCTCAATGGTGAGCTTCCCGCTTGATTTCTCCTCAAGGGGCGTTCTTGCGGGACGAACGGCACAGCTCAACAACCTCGTTCGGCCTGCTCTGTCGGCACCACCCCGAACCACGGTCATGAATCAAATGAGGAAGATTGTTCAGGATGCGGTGCTGCGAGTACGGACGGTGCCGAGTTGCTGGAGGGCGACCGTCCGCGGGCCGCGGTAGTCGGTCCAGGCGAAGCTCTTGCTGCTGGCACGCTCTCGACATCCAGGGCGAACTGATTTCCGTGGCAACCATTGGGCGAGCCGTGGATCAAGGTCTCCCTACAGGGCAAGCAGGAGGAGCCGGAGAACCTCGTCGCGCTGAAGGCGGAGATCGAGCTTGGGGCACCATCGACCTGATCGACATCCTCAAGGAGGCCGTTCGCCACCGGCTTCACCGGCGACTTCACCTCGGTTGCCACCCGCGAGGCCGTGCCAAAGGCGGTACTGCGGCGTCGGCGGCTGCTTGTGCTCTTCGCTCTCGGTACGAATATGGGTAGCAAGCGGGTCAGACCGCATCCTGGGCGGCACACCCGAGCGGTCCAACGGTGCGCTGACGATCGTCGCCCTGGCCACCGAGGCTGGCGTCCCGCGCAACGCCCTCACCCAGCGGCACACCGACCTGAAGAACGACTTCTACGACAGGGTCCGCGGCCGCGGCGGCACCCCGGACAGCGAACGACGGCTGCGTCAGCAGCCGCAAGCTCAAGGAACTGCGGGCTGCCGATACGGAAGAGATCGCCCAGCTGAAGGCCGACGTCGAAGCCCTCGTCGGCGCCCTGCACCAGGCCACAGTCGAGAACCCGACTCTGCGCCAGCAGCTGACGGAGCGGGCCTCTGTGGTCCGCGTGCTGCCCGCGCAGTTCCGGCCCTCAGCCAGCGGATGCAGAGCCCGGCCACGGAGGGCAGGTGGAGTGAGGCGGTCAGTGGCTGCGGGGCGCGTACATGATCACGGCCATTCCGGCGAGGCAGATTAGCGCGCCGATGACGTCGAAGCGGTCGGGGCGGTAGCCGTCGGCGACCATGCCCCAGGCGATCGACCCGGCGACGAAGCTGCCGCCTTACGCGGCGAGGATCCGGCCGAAGTTGTCATCGCTCTGGAAGGTTGCGACGACACCGTATAGCCCCAGGGCGATCACTCCGGCGCCGATCCAGATCCAGCCTTTGTGCTCGCGGATGCCCTGCCACACCAGCCAGGCCCTGCCGATCTCGAACAGGGCGGCGACAGCGAACAGGGCAACGGAACGAGCGACGGTCGTATCGGTTGACCCTACCGACCGGCCCGGCCAGTGATCTTCAGCGGGCCCTGGGACGCCTGGCAGCCGCATCCGCTCTCACCTGCGGCCTTCGGGGCGCACGAGCAGGAGCGGCGGCGCTTGCCGAGCCACCAGGTGCCGCCAGGGAGTACGGCCAGGACGACGGCGAGGGCGGGCAGCCAGCCCACCACCGCTCCGGCGCCGGCACCGACGACGCCCGCCGTGATCAGGACCGGCAGTGCACAGCACGCCACGCAGGCCAGCGCGGCCAGGCCCCGAGCGCCTTCGGGGCGAGTTGGGGACGGGGGTCAGCAGCAGGTGCCGGCATGGCGGTTCTCCTCGGCGAGGTCGGTGAAGGGGATGGGGCAGCAGGCACTGGAGACGCACACGGTCAGGTCGTCGCACCTCGCATCGACGGCTGCGACCAGGGCGGTGCGGATGGTGGTCAGGTCTGCGATCTTCGCGTCAACCTCGGCGAGCTTGGCGGCCGCGCGCTGCTGGAGGCCGGCGACCGGGCAGCCTCGCCTCCCCCCGCCTGCGCTGGAGACCGCCGGTGCTGGAAGTGCCGGACTATTCCCCCTGGCGCGGGTCCGGCCACGAGGAGTTCCACCTGGGCGGCCGCGGCATCGTCCTGGCTCCCTCGCTGTTCTGCGGAACCGCACCCCAACTGTTCGCCCCCGGCAGCGACGCCGAGGCCCTGCTGATCTACCCCGCGCCGCGCGCCGCCGCCGCGATCCGCGACATATGGCTCCCGCCGCGATCCGCAGGCTCGCACAAGGCACTTGCCGCACTCCTGGGAACGACCCGCGCCGCCGGCCTGGCCCCACAGCCCCGCGACTCCGGCCGCGTCAGCGGCAACCTGCGCAGACCCCGCCGCTACCACCGCGGCCTGTTGCGGGCCACCCATCTGCGGGGCTGGAGCGCGAGCGACGGCCCGAGGTGGTTGATGGTGCGGTCGGCCGCAGACTTCGAGATTCCGAACAACGGTTCCAGCTGCCGCAACGTCAGGTTCGTCCGCCAGTACGAGGCGACCAGCGGAACCCGGTCCTCCAGAGGAAGGCTCCAAGGCCGGCCTTTGCCAACCGGGTCCGCACCCTCGCATTGCAGCGCGTTGATCAGCTTGCTGAATTGCCCCGGGTTCAGCCCGGAGAACGGGGCTATCCAAGTCGGCTCCGACGCCGTGACCGCAGCAGCCATGTAGAGATCATCCCAGGATGGTTAGGCTGCGCTTCGCCGAGCCAACGGACTGGAGGCGCATGATGCAGCAGGACGAAGCCCTGCAACTCGCTGTGGCGTTTCTCGCGCGCAGCCAGCGTGATGACGAGCCACCCCTTGCCATCGACGCAGAGCGAGTCTGCGAGAGCAACGGGCTGCTGATCGCGCCCTATAACTCCGTGCAGTACCTCGCGTCGCGGAACGACAGACACATGTTGTTGGACTGCTGGCCCATTCTCGTCGATCTCAATCGCGGAGACGTACGGTTTGGGACCCTCGACGAGCGGCATCTGTGGAGGAACACGACCACCTGATACGGCTGTGGCTGTCTGGGACCATGCTTATGGGACAGCACTTACGAGCTCGTGCATGGTTGGCGTTGGTACTTCGGACTCTTGATCGTTGATCATGGTCTGTGTGGTGGGGAACCGGGCACGTGTAGCGATTGTCTGGAGCCAGCAGATCACGGGGCTGACACCTGATGTGATTGCTGAACTCGTTGCCGAGGTCGGCCCGTTGTGACATGAACGGTATCAGGCTGCGCTAACGGTGCCGTCCGCGCCACCGCTGTAGACGAGAGGGACTCCTGTTTCGCCGTCAACGGGGACGCTGAGTGCGGCCAGAGCATTCACTGGCCCGTCGTGCAGCGATGCCGAGTCCGCGGAGTCTCCGAAGGTTTGCACAGTGCCGGTGGCATAGCCGAGCGCCACGACCCCGAGGCCGGGTCCCGCCGCGGAGGCGAGCGCCGTGCCGACACACTCCTGCACGGCTGCCAGCAGACGCTGCGTATCTGTGGGGCCGTCGTCGAGCAGCCCCGCGATACCTGACCCCGCCGGCCGGACGGCCCAGCTGCTCTCGGCGTATCCACCACCGGGTCCGCAGTCCCCGGCACAGGGTTGCCCTCGCCTTCGGGCAGGGACGCCTGCCACTGCTCGAAGCGACGCTGGTCCCTCCACTGCTCCTGGTCCAAGTCCAGCTCCGGGCACCCGCTGTTGACCAGGCGCTGATGTGCGGGGCTACCGGAACGGGATTCGACGACGCCCGGTCCGTGTGCGGGCTGGCTCGTCGGCCGGGGGCGCTTCCCCGCGACGGCCTACGCCCACGGCCGTCTCCCGGAGGAGCAAGCCGTGGGCGTGGGTGTCAGGCCGTGCAGTCAAGAGCCTTCTTCACCTTCGGCACGAAGTCGAGGGTGAAGGCTTCGATGTTCTTGCGGCGTTCGGCGACGTCACCGCCGGCCTGGCCGTCGACGGTGACGTACGCGATGAGGTAGTCCGCTTTGGGGCCGGAGCAGCCCGTACTGACCATGGACCTACTGTCACCCAGCGCCCCGAGTCCGGCGAACGGCAAGTCCGTCATCCTCTCCCGGTTGGTGAATCGGAACTCCTCCGACTTGTCCATCGGGTCGTAGAGTTTGTCGACCTTGTCGACCCGCAGGTGGACCACCATCTTGCCGTCCACCCGGATCTCGCATGCCCCCTGGGTACTCGTACCGGTCTCGATCACGGAACCACGCGTGACCTCGAGTTCGCTGCCGTCGAACAGGAGGGGGGCGAGTGTCTTCTCGTTGACCGGGATCCCGCAAGCCTCCTTCGGAACCGTGTACTCCCGTCCGCCGCCGCACGCGGCCAGGGACAGAGCGAGGCCCGCGGTGAGGACGGATGTGGTGGCCCTGGACAATGCTTTCCTCATCATTGGATACCTGCGACTCCCTCGGCCTTCTTGTTGCCGTCATTCGCGGCTTCCTCGATCTGCTTGTAGGTGCCGTGGCCCTGGGAGTAGCCCTCGTGCGTCGGGTCCTCCGCCCAGTCCTTGTTCTCCTGGTGCCAAAGGTCCGCGAGCGACTGGAGTTCGGTTCTGCGCCTTTCGTACGTCAGAGTGTGATCGGTGGTGGCCTGGGCGTTGATCCTGTTCTGCTCGTCCTCGAGCATCTTCGCCGTGACAAGGTCCACGCCGCGCTGCACGGAGTCCATGGCCGGACTCCACGGGGTGACGAGGCCGCCCACGATGTGGTATCTCCACGCCTTGTCCCACGAGGCGTCGGCGAGGGCTTCGCCCTTGTCGGTATTGGTCGCCTGGTAGCGGGCCTCCTCCAGGAAGCCGATCGTGCGCCCGGCGCGGTCGAGACTGTCCTCGGGGTGAGCCTTCTCGGTGACGATGTCGGCGACGATCGGCTGGTGCATGACCTGGGTGAGGGTCTGGTAGTCATCCCTGTTCCGGGATATCTGCTTGCTGACCTCCATCAGCTGCCCCGCGTCCAGCTCTTGCTTGACGAGCGGGCTGCTCATGGCCTGGTGGACCCAGTCGCCGTGGTTGCCCATGGCGTACGCCATGCTGTCGCGCATCTCCGGCGGGAAGTCGTTACCCGTGCCGGCCAGGATGGCCAAGGAGCGCTTCATGGCTTCACGCTGCTCCGGGGTGTGCTCCTCAAACTTTGCGCCCGGCCCGGTCGGGTCGGTGACGCCCGACACAGCGGCGAACATGGCCTTTCCGGCTGCGTCCTTCGCCTCGTTAGGGCCGTCGTCCAGTGGCGAGTCGTCGAAGTACGGGCGGTCCTTCAGCACCCACTGCGCGTTGTCCTGCGGCTCCTTCGCGTTGAAGAAGTCCGTCGAGGCGTCCGGGCTGTTGGCGAGTGCCGTAAGGAAGCCCGTCATCGGGTCACGGCCGAACGCCTCGTCACCGATGAAGTTCATCTTCGGCTTCGGCTGCATGTTCCAGTAGCGGTCAGGCAGCCTCATCCCCTTCTCCTTGGCGACCAGTTCGTTGCCGTACTTGTTGAGGAACTGATCGTCGTAGTCGCCCGTGCGCATGAGGTTGCTCATGATCTGGGAGCCGTACACGTCTCCGTGGCGCGTGTTGTAGCGCTCGCCGGCGAGCCTCACCATGTCGTTCTCCCACTGCCGCATGGCGGGGCTGTCCGACTGAGTGGCACCGCCCAGGACATGGCCGAGGTTCTTCTGGAACTCGCCGAGCTGATTGAGCTGGGTGCGGGTCAAGTCCTTGGTGCTGTCGGGGCTGGAGAGATCCGCCCAGAACTCCAGAGTGCCCTTCGGGCCCAACTGCGTAGCGAACTTCTCCTGGAACAGGGGATCGTTCCTGTAGGAGGCGAGCAGCCCGTTCAGCTTCTGGAACTCGGCAGGCGACATCTCGTCGCCCTTGTCCTTGATGAGCTTGGCCGCTCCCTCGGCCTTCCGTACCGCGTCCACCGCGGAGTCACGGTCACCGTACTTGGCGCCGGAGAAGCCGACCTCGGCCTGGTCCGCGACGGCCTTGAGGACCTGGGCGGCGGTCGTGTCGCTTTCCGTCGCACGGTTCAGGATGCGCTGGATGTCGTCCCGCAGGTGCTCGGCATCCTGCGGCGAGTGGTCCGGCACTTCACGGCCTTTGGCTGCCCGGTCCGGATGAATGATCATCGTCACTGTGAAGCCCCCGCCGCCGGTGGACGTAACGGTGAGGTTCTTCTTGCGGCCCCGCTTCAATGCCTGCTCCAGCTGCTCCTTGTAGCTGACCAGCTCGTCGCGGGTGTCCTTCAGGATGTCATGGATGGTCGTCGCCTGGGTGTGGGCGTCGGCGAACTCATCGGCCGTCTTGGTGATGAACTCGCGTGAGACAGTGGCGTTCACCCCCGCCCACTTCGCTTTGTCAGCCTTGGCCTTCATGTCGTCGCGGGCGTCGGTCTCCATCGTCTTGAGCTTGTCGACCACTCCTTTCCAGGCGGTGATCGTCTGGTCGAGCAGAGCGAAGTTGCCCTGACGCAGCGCGTCGAGGTTCATCGGCGCTGCGTCCTCTCGGTGAAGCCGTCGTCCAGCGTCGCAATGCCGCTCACGACGCCGTAGATGTGGTACTCGTCACCGGCGTGTGCGCCCTTTGTGAAATCCATGTGATTGGAAATGTGTGCGCAGGCGTCCAGCAGGGTCTTGAGCTGCTTTTCCCAGCGCTCCTGCACATGGTCGAGCGCACCGCCCAGCGCGAAGCCCTGGGTGCCCAGGTCCTTCGCGGCCGTCTGACTGATGGACCAGGCGTCACGGCCGTATTTGCCCAGATTGTCGAACAGTCGGAATGCGGCGTCACCGACGGCTGCGAGATCCTGCTGGCTGGCCTTCAGATCACCCCCGGGAGGCGGTGTGCCGCCCTCGTCAGGTATACGGTTCAGCTGCATCGCCGTTAACTGCTTCTCGGCGGCTTCTGTCTTGAGCTGCTCCCACTCGTCCCAGGTCATCAGACCCCTTCCCCCGTACATGCGCTCATAGTTGGATAGGCGGATTCGATCTTCCGCTCAAAACTCCACCTCAGCAATCGACGTTGACGGGACTTTAACCCTCGATTTTTTGATGGCCCGTCAACTATGGCTAGTTCGAGGCGGGGTGGAATGCCTTGGGCAATGTGAGGATGGCCCGGTCGTCGCAGGGCGACGCTGGGTCTCCACGATTGCGGCCGGATTGCCGCTTTCGTTGGAGTGCGCCGATGTCGCTGGTCAGCCAGCATTCGGCAACGCCTTCGCGCCTTGGTGAGGCTTGCGTAAATCCCCCATCACCGCATTCAGAGGAATCTCGCCGAAGCCGCCGAGAACGCTTCCTCGGCCCGTAACGCACGGCACATCATCGCGGGTCAGTTGCCCCGCGTCTCCGCCAACGCAAGCTCGAACAGGGGCTATCGCCTTGCCAGACCGAAGCGGAAGTCCCGTAAGTAACCGCGTAGCCGGCCAAGCCACGGAGCAGCGTTGCCAAGGTGCCCCAGACCGCTACGCACCGGAACTCAGTGCAGGTCGGGGATGGTGAAGACCGTGCGGGCCACCTCTTCGTCGATGCGGAGGGACAGTTGCTGCAGGGGTATGCGGCCGCTGATCAGTGTGCCGCGGGCGATGCTCGTGCGATCATCCGTTTCCAGCAGTCGCCACAAAGGGGGGTTGGAGAGGAGGACGCGGGGGTCGAGCTCGAGGCGGTTGCCGTCGGTGTCCCGCAGGATGAGGCGTTGCGCGACCCCGTCGTGCCAAGAGACCGAGACGAGCCGGTCGGTGTGGACGCGGTGCCGCTGGACCAGCCCGCGGGATGTGAGAAGGCCCGGTGCGGCCGTGATGCGAGTCGGCCACAGCACCGCGACCAGTGTGACGCCGAGCGCTACCCAGAGCAGCGTTCGGCGGTCTGTCGTGGAGTCTGCGGCCGTGTCGACGGCCATGAGCAGCAGAGGAAAGAGGGTGGCTGTGCCAATTGCAGCGCGGGCATCGCCAATCCAGCGGGAGTCGTGCGCGTACTGCTTTGTCATTCACTCGGCCAGTTCTCGTGTGTCCAGCGGGATCCGCCAGACGTTCCGCCGATGTGCGGCAGCGAGATCTGCTTCGAGTGGAGAGGGCGGCACGGTCAGTACGGGGCACGGCGCGTGCGCCAAGCAGTAGCGGGCAACGGATGGTCTGAGCGAGCGCCGCAGCCGCCCCCCTTTCCCCGTGCCCACGACGAGCAGGTCCTGCGAGTGACGGGCGACATCCACCAGTGCGGCGCCCGCCGTCCCGCACACGGTCAGGCCCGCCAGGGTGACGCCGGGCTTCATGGCTCCGAAGGCCGTGTCGAGGATGCCGCGCAGCCGTTCCACAGCCACGGAACGACAGTCCGCGTACAGGGCGGGCACCGCCGAAGAACGGCGACCCAGTCCGCTGCCGACGGGCTGCCAGGCCAGTACGACCCAGAGCTCCGCACCCCGCATCCGTGCCTCGTCGGCGGCCCGGTGCAGTGCCGTGAGACTGCACGAGCCACCACTCACGCCGACCACGACTCGGCAGCGGGGTTCGTTCGCTGGTTCGCGCATCGGTGCTTCCTCCCTGTCTGCTCTCCTTGGCTGTCTCATGGAAGCGCCGCGTCTGCGGATGGAGCGGTCTTGCTGACGTCCTTCTGACACCGGAGCCACCAATCGTGACGTGATCCTGATGCCCCCGACGGACCGGCCGTCAGCGACCCGTTAGTACTCCATAGATCGATGTCAGGGTGGCGTCATGGACCGTCGGCAGGTGCACGGGCAGGGCATAGCTTCTGTGCCACGTCCTGAGCACGGGGCACGCCGCAGCGTGCTCGTCCACCTGTCGTGCAAGTGGTCCAGGTGGACCGGAAAGGCTGTGTCGTCGTGTCCTTGCTGTCAGCACCGAGTATGCCCGCACCGCCGCCAGTGGACCTGGCGGCGGTCTGCCTCCCCGCACCCGGGACCCCACCACTCGCGGTTCCTCCGGGAGGTTCCATGTGCTTGTTCCTCTACGACGACGATCCTGAGCCCGAAGAACGGGTCCCGGCCGGACCTTTGTGCGTTCCGGTCCGGCCGGGACCTGGCGGGGCGGCGCTGCGCCTGTTCCGCACGCCGCTGGGTTCCCGCACCGCTGTCGGCTTCACCAGCCCCGCCCTGCTCGCCGCGACCCTCGGCACCGGCCAGCCCTGGATAGTGCTCAGCGAGCCCGCGCTCCGTGCGATGGCCGAACCGCTCGGCGTCGCGCGCCTGACGCTTACCGCTCCATCGATTCGGCCGGCCGTCGAAGACAGGTCCGCCGCGCCACTCGGGGCGACCGGAACCACGATTCGCGCCGCGTGAGGAGGATGCGACACATGACCACCACTGCCCTCGTCACCAAGCCTCAAGCCGGGGACGATCTGTCCATATGGCCGGGTTCGACGACTCGGCTCTCCCACGGCGGCCTGTCCGTCGGTGGGGTCGACCTGTCCGAGATCGCCGAGCGGTTCGGCACACCCACGTACGTGCTGGACCAGGGCGAGGTGCGCGAGCGCTGCCGAATGTACCGGCACGCATTCCCGGATGCCGAAGTCCTCTATGCCGCCAAGGCGTTCCTCTCCCGCGCGACGGTGCGCTGGATCGAGGAGGAAGGACTTGGCCTGGACGTGTGCTCGGCCGGCGAGCTCGAACTCGCCGTGACGGCCGGGTTCCCGGGCGAGCGGATCGTGCTGCACGGCAACGCCAAGTCACCGCACGACCTCGAGGCCGCGCTGCGGCTCGGTGTCGGACGGATCGTCATCGACAGCCCGTCCGAGATCGCCCGGCTGGCTGCTGCAGTGGGACCGGAAGGGCACCAGAAAGTCATGATCCGTGTGGTGCCGGGAGTCGCCGCCGGCGGACACGCGAAGATCCGTACGGGAACGGACGACCAGAAGTTCGGCCTGTCCCTCACCGACGGACAGGCCCATCACGCCATAGCCCGCGTGCTCGGACAGCCCCAGCTCGAACTGACCGGCCTGCACTGCCACCTGGGGTCACAGATCACCACCGTCAAGCCGTACTTCGTGGCTCTGCGGCGCATGGTGGGCCTGATGGCCCGCATCCGGGACACGCACGGTGTCGTACTGACCGAACTGGACATAGGGGGCGGGCACGGTATCGCCTACCGGCCCGGAGAGCCCGCCCTAAGCCTCACCGCACTCGCCCGCAGACTCCGCGCCGAGCTGGACGAAAGCTGCGCGGCCGCCGGGCTGGCCGTTCCGCGATTCATCGTCGAGCCCGGCCGCGCCGTGGCCGGGCCCGCCGGTGTGGCGCTCTACCGCGTACTGGCCGTGAAGCACACCGGCGACCAGACGTTCGTCGCGGTGGACGGAGGCATGAGCGACAACCCCAGACCCGCGTTGTACGGCGTCCGCTACGCGCCCCGGCTGATCGGGCGTCACTCGGTCGCCGCCACCCGCACGGCCACGGTCGTCGGCCGGCACTGCGAGGCGGGGGACATTCTCGCGGCCGACGCCGAACTGCCCGGCGACATCCGCCCCGGGGACCTGCTCGCCGTCCCGGTCGCCGGGGCATACCAGCTGTCCATGGCATCGGGCTACAACCTGGTGGGACGTCCCCCGGTGGTGGCGGTGCACGACGGACACGCGCGGTTGCTCGTACGACGGGAAACGCTGGACGACTTCCGCGCCCGCGACGTGGGCCTGTGAATCGGAACGCCGCTCAGGGTCGGTAGACGAGCTCGATCACGATGGCCGCAATGAGTGCCCAAACGCCGATCCCGATCAGCCACCAGGCATCGATGAGCAGGCCGGCCGCGAGGAATGCCGCCGCGGACGTCACGAGTGCGACCACGGCGCGGCGTACACCACGGTCAGGGCGCCAGGAGGAGGTCATGGGAAGAGCATCCCGCCGTTTGTCCGCCCGGACGCACATCCGCCGGGAACCCTGGCGGCATCCTGACGCCGCGCGGCGGGTGCGTTCAGCCGACGTGGACGTGCGGGCGGCGGGTGCGATCCGGCTCGGCCTCGCGCAGTACCTCGCGGGTGACGGGGGCGACCTCGCCCTGGCCGAAGAGGAAGAACCGCAGGAAGTTGGCCGTCGGGCTGCCTTCGGTCCATTCGAAGTAGATGTGCGGCCGCTGGCCGCTCTCGTCGCGCACATGGAGCAGCAGCGCGGCGAGGGCGTTCGGGACGGTCGAACTCTCGAGGGTCAGCACCCGGTAGCGGCCGTGCAGTACCTCGCCTCGTACCCGCAATCCGGACTCGAATTCCGAGGGGTCAAGGACCGTGACCTCGACGAAGAGGAAGTCCTCACCTGGTGGGATGTCATTGTCGTCACGGATCTGCTCGACCTTCTCGCGGTACTCGGTGACGTCGCGGCTGTCGGGTTCGTTGGCGATGAACCGGATCGTGCGGTGGGCGGTGTCACGGACGAACCGCTGCGCCATGTCGTCGAGTTCCACGTCGGTGACGCGCAGCTCGAAGACCCGGGCCAGGCGGGAGAGCAGCGAGAGCCCCATGATGCCCGCGATGAAGCAGGCGCCGATCTTCACACCGTCGGGACGCTCGATGACGTTGGCGGCGGTGGTGTAGACGAAGACTGCGGAGATCACACCGAAGGCGATGGTCCAGCCGCGTTCGCGTGCCCGGCGGGCGGCGATGGTGACGGCGACGGCGGCGGAGGTGATCAGGACGAGAACGCCGGTGGCGTACGCGCCGCCCTGCGCGTCGACGTCGGCATCGAAGATCCACGTCACCAGGAACGCGACGAGCGTGAACACGATGACCATGGGGCGTACCGCGCGTGCCCAGTGCGGTGCCATGCCGTAGCGGGGAAGGTAGCGCGGCATCAGGTTGAGCAGGCCGGCCATGGCCGAGGCGCCCGCGAACCAGAGGATGAGGATGGTCGAGACGTCGTAGACCGTGCCGAAGGCGTTGCCGAGGTACTCGTGGGCGAGATAGGCCAGGGCGCGTCCGTTGGCCTCGCCGCCCGGCTCGAACGCATCCGCCGGGATCAGCAACGTGGTGATGAAGCTGCTGGTGATGAGGAAGACGCTCATGATCACGGCGGCCGTGGTCAGCAGCTTCTTGGTGCCGCGGATCCGCCCGGCAGGCTTGCCATCCGTGTCACCCGGCGCACCCTCGACGTGCGGCATGACCGCCACACCCGTCTCGAACCCGGACAGACCCAGCGCCAGCTTGGGAAAGACGACGAGGGCGATCGCCACCATCATCAGCGGATTGCCGTGCTGGGCAGTCAGTGCCTCGGTCCAGTCGGTGACGACATGGGGATGGGAGATCACCTGCCACAGTCCCACGGTGACGACGACGACGTTCAGTGCCAGATAGGACGCGACGAGCACCACGGCCACGCCGATGGCCTCGCCGAACCCCTTGAGGAACACCGCACCCAGCAGCGCGATCAGAATCAGCGTGATCAGGACCTCATGACCGTGCAAAGTGCTGGTGAGATGTGGGTTCTCCACCATGTGCGCGGTCGCGTCCGCGGCGGAGAGCGTGATGGTGATCAGGAAGTCGGTCGCGGCGAAGCCCAGCAGGGTCAGGACGAACAGCTTGCCCTTCCAGAAGGACAGCAGCCGTTCCAGCATGGCGATGGATCCCTCGCCGTGCGGGCTCTCCTCGGCCACCCGTCGGTAGACCGGCAGCGCGCCGAACAGCGTGAGCAGGACGAGCACGATCGTCGCCAGCGGCGACAGCACACCGGCGGCCAGCGCCGCGATACCCGGCTGGTATCCGAGGGTGGAGAAATAGTCCAGACCGGTCAGGCACATGACGCGCCACCAGGGTCGCCCCTGGTGCTCGGTGCCGGCCTGCGGCTGCTGCTTCGTACGGTCGGTCAGGCCTTCCAACAGCCACGCGCGCAGGCCGGAGGTGGGGGTGGGGGTGGCCATGGTGGGGAGCTCCTGTGGTGCGGCGTGGATCCGGCCATCGATACGACAGCTGAGCCAGCGTACGCATCCTGATCATCTATGCCCGTGTTCGTGCGAATTCTGATGCGTTCTTAACGCTGAACATCCCGGTGGTGTAGTGGACGTACTCGCGCTGCAGACGGAAGCCGGCTGTCCATGCCAGGAGGCGGCTGGGGCGGTTGTGGCGTGAGCAGGTCCAGCTGGGCACGCAGCCACGGGCTTCGATGTCGTCGCACAAGGCGTTCACACACGCAAGGGCAAGGTGCTGCCGCTGGTGTTCGGGGTCGGTGAGGACGGCGATGTCTTCGTAGCGGCTCCCGCGGATGTAGGTACAGGCCACAGCGAGGAGGCGGCCCCCCGGAAGGCGGCCCTGGAGTCCGCCAGCGCAAGCGGTCCGCCCCAGGTGGCGTGGATCCAGGATGCCTCGCTGCGGAGCGCGGCCAGGGCCGGTGCGTCCTCGGCCGCAAGACGCCGCACGGTCACTCCGCGCGCGTGCCGCGTCCGGACAGGTGCTGTCTGGCGGACGTACAGCATGCGCTCCCAGGGATCGAGGCGAGTGAACGCGGCGCTCAAGGACGGGACGAAGCGGGCCGAGGCTTCGATGTAGCTGGAGGCGAAGGGAGCGAGCGAGGTTGTGGGCAGGGCCTGTGGGTCACCGCGCAGCAGAACGTGCTCCGCGCACGAGACGGCCATGACTCGAGGGCCGACCGCTCTGTCGGCCCACCAGCGGCCGTTGCCTGTGGCGAGCAGGTGCTCGGCAAATGCGGCGACGCCCGGTGCCCCGGCAGGGAACCACGGGGCGAGGATCGGCAGACGGGAAGGCGGGAGCTCGATCACGAGGGCCTCGAGGGCGGGAGATTATGGGGCGGCCCGGCCCGGGCCGGGCCGCCCCTGGGAAACCAGCGGTGAGCAGGAGTCAGCGCTGGCCGGCCTTGCGGCCGTGGTTGGCTTTCTTCTTGCGGCGGGCCCTCTTCTTGCGGGCGCGCTTCGACATGTCGTGTCTTCCTTTCAGGCGTGGTTGCCGACGAGCAGGTCGGCGAGCTTGTTCAGGCGCTTGACCGTGCGCTCTTCGGAAGCCGTGGCGGCCGGCGCGACCCGCTGGTCGCGGTCGTAATAGGCGCCGTTGACGATCTCGGTGGCCGGATCGCAGAGCCGGACGATGTGCGCGGCGCCCTCGGCGGCGGCGGAGCCCTCGAGTCCGTAGAGGGGCAGCAGGGCCGTGTCGCAGATGCCAGGGTGGATGGACACGGCGGTCACCCGCGGGTCGGAGGCGAAAACCGTGAGGGCCAGCTGCGACTGGGCGTAGGCCGCCAGGCGGGAGTAGCGTCGGATCCGGTGGGGGTCGTTCCATTGGATGGAGGCGGTGCGGTGGAGCGACGACGAGACGTTGACGACCCGCCCTCCGGGCTCGCTGGTCAACGCCTCATGGAGCAGGTTGGTGAGGAGGTAGTGAGCAAGGAAGTTGACCTGGAAGGCGAGTTCGTTGCCGTCGGCTGTGACGGTGTGCCTTTCGGGGGCGGCGACCGCGGCGTTGTTCACGAGGACGTCCAGGTGAGGGTGCTCCAGGGTGACGCGGCGTGCCAGCAGCTCGACCTCGTCGAGGCGCGAGAAGTCGGCTGCAAGGGTGCACAGCCGGCGCTCTTCGGCATCGGCGGTCGCGATCAGCCGGTCGGCGGCGGCCCGGGCCTCTTCGGCGGTACGGCCGTGCATCAGGACGACGGCCCCGCGCTCGGTGAGCCGGCGGGCGGTCTCGTAGCCGATTCCGGTGGTGGCGCCGGTGACCAGGACGGTCCGGCCGGACAGAGATGAAGGCATGAAGGGTTCCTGGGAACAGGCATGGCAGTGCCATGCGAAACAGGTGGGATCCGCGTACGGGCGTCAGCGCGCCAGGGGGTACGCGTGGGTCGACCGGCCGCAGCGGCCGGTCGCGGTCAACGGGAGCTAGCGCCCCGGATGGTGAACAGGGCGCGTGGCCGGCGGCACCGGATGCGGTGGCCGGTCGTCGTGGCGCTGACCGATGTTCACGTCATCCATCCAACTCGTCCGGCACCGCGGTCTCAAGAACGCATACGACTGCCTGATGACCTCTTGACGAGATTCATCCGAGGCCAGGGATGGCGGATACCAGCAGGTCGATGAGCTTGATGCCGACGAACGGCAGGATCAGACCGCCCAGTCCGTAGACCGCGAGGTTGCGGCGCAGCAGGTCGTGCGCGGAGGCCGGGACGTAGCGCACGCCGTAGAGCGAGCGGGATGAGTGCGACGATGATCAAGGCGTTGAAGATGATCGCAGAGGTGATCGCCGAAGTCGGACTGTGCAGGCCCATGATGTTGAGCGCCTCCAGCCCTGGATAGGCCGAGGCGAACATCGCGGGGATGATGGCGAAGTACTTCGCCACGTCGTTCGTGACCGAGAAGGTCGTCCGCGCGCCCCGGGTGATGAGCAGCTGCTTTATCGCCCGGCGCCCGTCTGCGAGCTCCAGGTTGTACTGGTCGTTGTCCCCTTCCCAGCGGGACATCACCGCGACCGCAGCTTCTGCTCGTGCATCTCAGGGGCCCATCTCGGGCCTCATGTTCTCGGTGCCGGCACCAGCCCGCCGCAGGAACGCCTGGACGCGCGCCGTCGCTGTGAGAGGGCGGGTGCGTTCGATGATCGTGAAGCCAGCCACGCGCTCGATCCTGCGGAGGCCCTCGCTCGTTTCGACCTGCCGAGCCAGGGTCTTTGCCCAGCCGCGGGCGAGTTCGGCGTCATTACCCTCGATTGGTCTGCGCAGCGCAGCGATGGCGGCCACGAAGCCAGTGACGCCGACGGGAAGTCCCAGCAGGCCCGCCGTCTCGTCCGCTTTCAGTCCACCGTTCACGAGCTGCCATATCGCGTAGGTCACGCTCGCCACGAACACCACCAGGCCGACACTGCCGATGAATTGCCACCCGCGCCGGTGCCGGGTCCCCCAGTCCCACCATGGCCCGATCATGGCGCGCAGAGCGGTCCCATGCGGCCCGTTCGCCCTACTTGTGACTACTGTTGCCAGTGTGGCAGCCGGGGGGACGCGGGCTGGACTTGCTGCTCGTCGTCCGAGACTCGGCCGACACCCGCTCCCGCGAACGTCCCGCTGTCGCATCCGACGTTTGATGTCCACCGCGGCTGACGAGGCGACTCGTATATCCGTGAAAGCGGCAGCGAGCGGGCTGCTTCTGCTGTTCCTCTGGGACCCGCCACTGAAGCGAAGGCCCCTCCAGAGATGGAGGGGCCTCCCCGCATGACCAGGCAGCACGCTCGCAGGGCCTTGCCGCCTTCGCGGTCAGTCCCCCCGGTTATGTGGCTCATCGACTGAGCGGCGACACGATACCCAACGAGCCAATTCGTATCGAGCGTGCCCGGAACGGTTTTGCAGCGGGCGGGTGTGTGGGTAGGGCGGCGCAATTCGATTGGTGGGTTCCTGAAGACTGGCCGTGTCGTGAGGGGCAGGAGCCAGTTCTCACGAGGAGACGGTGGGACCACTCGGAGGATCTTGCAGCCCGAGACGCCCTTGGGCGATCACGGCCGTATCGTTACTGGTCGAATCGGCCCTCGGACACTCGCTCTAGCGATACGGATGCGAGGGCCTCGACCTTACGGTCGCGGTCCTCGTTTCGTGTTCGTAGTGATGGTGATGCCGAGGGCTTCGTAGAGCGGGCTCTTCTTCTCGGCGCTGGCTGCGTGGATGCGTTGTGCGACGTCTCCGAGGCCCTCGGTGATCTGTTGAATGCGTTGGGCGTCGAGTGGTGGCGCCTTCATCCGTTCCGCGTGGGGGAGTGTGGCGAGCTTTGTGCGGGCTGCTTCCTTGTCTCTGTGGGCTTCGTTGAGCGCCTTCCGGGTCCAGCACATCAGCCGCGCCCACCCGGGTGGAACTACCTCCACCTCGCCAAGGAGCTGCGGCGGTCCAGGATCCGCGACTTGATGCGCACTGGGTCCTGCGCAAACGCAGAATCCGGGCTGGGCGAGCAATCCTGCTGTCGGTTGGAAGTGGGCAATCCCGGTCTGAGGAGTCTTTCCCGCGGTCACTCTCAAGTAGGAGAGCCACGCTGCCGGGTGCGGTGCCGGGAGGTGCGCACTCCAGCTCTGCACGGTCGGGCCGCGCTGCAGGAGTCGTCATGCGCGGGTGAACGGACTTCACGGCCCGATCTCGAACCGGGGCGGCTTGAGGCTGTTCAGGCATTCGGTCTTCGGCGCGTCCGGGGTGTCGAAGAAGGAGACGGTGATCTCCTGGGCGCACTTCGACGTGGCGAACACCACGTGCGGCTCGTAGGGGACCGTGACGACCTTGGCCCGGCTCAGCGTACGGGCGACGTACGGCCCGTTGTCCGCGCCGGTCTGGGAGTCGAAGCTGCCCGACAGGGCGAGGGTGGGGATGTCGCCGCGCGTGACGTCCCGGATCGAGCGTGGTGCCGCGGGGACGTTCCAGACGTCGCAGTCCGGTCGGAGGAAGGTGAGCTGCGGAGCCTGGGCCTGTACTGAGCGGGGGAAGGTCGGGAACGCTTGTTGTCCGCCCTGGAGCGCCTGTTCCTGGCTCTCGTACGGGGTCCACTCGCTGCAGAAGACGCCGTAGACGAGACCGTGCGCGACCCTGCCCATGGCCTGCGGGCTGAGCTTGCCGCCCGCCCACTGCCGGGCGATCCGCTGTGGCTTGCCGTTGGCCAGCTCGTCGAGGGCGATGGGTACCTGCTCCGCCACGTGGGTCGCGGAGGTCATCCAGTTCACCAGGGCCCCGCCGTCAAGGACGACCTTCACCGGCTTGTCACTGCCGGGGAGCGTGACGGTGGTGGTGACCGGCTTGGCCTCGAGGTCGCGGACGAGCTTGTCGAAGGTGGCCGACAGATTCGGGTAGCGCTTGTTGCACGCCGGCTGGTCCGCGCAGGCCTTGAACAAGCCGTCGAAGCCCTGCCGGGCGCTGCTCCAGGTCATGGCCGACCCGCCCTTGGACGGCGGCAGGATGCCGTCGAGGCCCACCGAGCGGAGCCCCTCGGGGTGCAGGCGCATGTAGACCAGCGCCAGGTGGGTGCCGTACGAGATGGCGTACAGGTTCCACTGCTCGAGGCCCAGCGCGGCGCGCAGGTCCTCGTAGTCGGCGGCGCTCTCGATGTCGTTGTAGGCACCGAGGTCGATCCCGCGGGCCGCCAGCTGGTCGTGGCAGGCCTTTGTGGCCTCGACGTGCAGGCGCTCGGTGGACGGCGCGTCGTAGACGAGGCCGACCGCGCGTGCGTTGAACTCGTCGATGCTGGGGCACAGGAGGTTCGGGTCGGCCGAGTACGTACCGCGCTGGGACATGAGGATCACGTCACGGTCGCGGTTCAGGCCGCCGTCGATCGCCATCTTCGCCTCCCCCACCGCGTCGTCCCCGGGTCCGCCCGCGAGCCACACGATGGGGTCGGCTTTCGGTGTGCCGGCCGCGGCGGGCACGATCGCCACGCCGAGTTTGATCGTGCGACTGCTCGGTTCGGCGCGGTCCTCGGGCACGGTGAGCGTTCCGCAGCGGGCCCCTTCGAGCGCCTCGATCGGTTCCGGCGTCTTCGGGCAGGGACCCGGCTCGAAGCTGGCGTCCCCGAGCGTCCGGGCGACTGTGCCGATCGGCACTCCGGCGCCGTTTTCCGCGTGTGCGGGCGCCGCGAGCAGGCCGGTTACCAGGATTGCGGTCGTCACCGCAGCCGGCGTGGCGTGGAACCGTCGCACGGTACGGCGGCGGGGCGCGTGGTGTGAAGCCATCTGCCCTCCCGGTCTGGGTCACTTCGGAATGATCGTGAACGGTTTCGGCGTGAGACCGGCAACGCAGCCGGTGTCGGGCGCGGTCGGACGGGCAAGGAAGGAGGCCAGCAGGCGTTGCGCGCAGGGCGATTGCGGGACCACCCAGTGGCCGATGCCAGGGATCTGTACGGAGGTCGAGCGGGACAGCGTACGGGCCGCCTCCCGGGACCAGCTCGCCCCGACCTTCGCATCGAATGTCCCGGCGATGAGAAGTGCCGGCACCGCGCTGGCGGTGGCCACCCGGTGGGAGGCGGCGCGGTCGGGAACGTCCCAGATGCGGCACACCTCATGCTGGAAGGGAAGCTGCGGTGCCTGGGCCAGGACCGTGTCCGGCCACCCGGGGAAAGCCTTGCGCCCCGCGTTCAGCACGTCGGATTCCGAATACCCCGGCACCCACTCGCTGCACGCCACCGACTCCGTCAGACCGTGCGCGGTCATGCCGACGGCGCCAGCCGAGTCGGCCGCGCGGGCCCGCGCGAAGCGCTCTGGACGTCCGTGGGCGAGCTCCTCGATCGCCGCGGGGACGTCAGGGAACGGGACAGCATTGCCGACCAGCAGGTTCAGCAGTGCGCCCCCGTCGAGAACGACCTTCACCGGGTCTCCTCCGCGTGGCGGCCGGGCGTTCAGCGTCAACGGCTGTGCTTCCAGCCTGCGCACCTGCTCGGTGAGGGTTTGACGGAGGTCCGGGTAGCGGCTCTTGCAGCGAGGCTCAGCCGCGCACGCCTCAAGGACGTTGTCGATCCCCTCCCGGGCGCTTCTCCAGCCCCACGGCAGGGCTACGAGCTGGGGAGCTGTGGACGAGTCGAGTGCCACCGCGCGAATCCCCTGGGGGTGCTTGCGCAGGTAGGTGAGGGCCACGTTGGTGCCGTAGGAGTGCCCGTAGACGTTCCACTGGGCGATGCCCAGTGCCGTGCGAAGGTCGGCGAAGTCCGCAGCGTTCTCAGCTGTGTTGTAGGCGCTCAGGTCGATCCCGTCGGCTGCCAGGCGGCTGCGGCACTTCTTCACCGAGTCCAGCAGGAGCCGTTTCGCCTGCGGCGAGTCGTAGCCGAACCCCATGTACTGCGCGTTGAACCGGTCCATCTCCGGGCAGGCGAGGTTCGGCTGGTCATAGAGGTTGCCGCGCTGGGCCATGATGATCAGTTCGCGATCCCGGTTCAGGCCGGAGTCGACCAGGAAAGGGATGTCGTCGAACGTCTCGCCGCCCGGGCCGCCCGCCATGAACACCACCGGGTCCTTGGCAGGCTTCGCCGACGTGGCGGGAATGACCGCCACGGCCAGCCGGATCGTCCGACTGCCCGGGCGGGCACGGTTCTCAGGCACTTCCAGGAAACCGCAGCGTGCGGTGCGCAGGGCCCCGATCGGCTCAGGGGTCTTCGGGCAGGGACCGGGCACGAACCGCGACGGGGCGGTCGGGCTGGGCCCGGCGGTGTGGCTGTGTGGTGATACGGCACTGCTCGGTGTCGGGCCGACCGCTGCCAGGAAGACCAGGGCGGCCGCGGCAGCCGCCGTGTTGGTGAGCGCGTCGCCGGAGCGCCGCCGGGCGCACCGGCGTTCCGCTCTCGTCCGTAGTCTGCCCGTCTCCGGGGTGGATGACGGGCCGCTTGGAGTGATGCTGTGCTCTGCCATGTGATCCCGTTCCTCTGCCAATCCATGACTGCTTGGCTGACAACGCCGCAACGGTTTGGGCGGAACACATGCAATTAGGACGATACCGGGTGAGGTGAACGCGCGCACACGGACAGCCGGAGCTCATCACCTCCAGGCGCCTGGGCGGGCAAGACCGTGCCCACCGTAGAACTGGTGCTGGGCCTGCTGGAGAAGCAGGCCCAGCAACCCCACACCGGATGCAGCCCTGCCGACGAGTGCCGCATCAAGCAACGTTTGCCCTGTCGACCACTTACGGGCCCCGTCAGGCGGACCCGGCGGTCTTGGCCGGCTCGGGCGATCCGGTGGGCTTGATGTTCTGGTTCGCGTGGAAGAAGTTGTCCGGGTCGTAGGCCCGCTTGATCTCCGCGAGCCGCTCGTAGCTGCGGCGGTACGTGGCCAGCACACGGTCCCGGCCCTCGTCAGCGCCCATGAAGTTCACGTACGAGCCGCCCATTGAGTATGGGTGCAGCGCCCTGCAGTAGTCGCCGCTCCACTCCTTGACGAGCTCGGCGTTGGCCGGGTCGGGATCGACGCCGGCGATGACACCGGACCAGACGGCGTCGCGGTAGCCCCAGGCCGTTTCGTCCGGGCCCACCCGGTGCGCGGCCCCGTCGACCGGGTACAGGTGCATCGTCGACAGAGGGGTCGGCAGGTTCTGCCCGTACGTGAGATGGACGTCGATCGAGTCGTCGTCGATCCGGTCGAAGAAGGCGCCCCGCCAGTACCACTGCAACCCTTTCCGATACAGCTCGTCGAACATGCTCTGCAGCGCGGGATACGGCATCGGTGTCGCGAAATGAAACGTCGGCGGGCCCGGCTGATCCACAGCAGCGAAGATCTCATCCGTTCGACCAAGGTCGCCCGTGAGGCACCACACCACGCCGCACACCTTCTGCCCGTGGATCTCCTCCGGGAACGGTGGTCCCGACGGCACGACGAGCAGGGCGAAGAAACCGTAGACGTCCTCGGCCGCACCCGGGAGGAAGTCGCGGTACCACTCCAGCACCTCACGGGTGCGCTCGACCGGCCACACGGTCACGCCGAACCCGATCGTGTCCACCGGGTGCAGCCGGTAGGTGAAGGAGGTGATGACCCCAAAGTTCCCACCACCACCGCGCAACGCCCAGAACAGGTCCGGCCGTTCGTCCTCGCTCACCGTGACGAAGGTGCCATCGGCGAGCACTACGTCCGCGCCCAGCAGGTTGTCCGCCGTCAGGCCGTACTTACGGGTCAGGTAGCCGTGGCCGCCACCGAGAGTCAGCCCGCCGACACCGGTCGTGGAATTGATGCCCGAGGGCGTCCCTAGGCCGAATCCGTGTGCGGCATGGTCCAGGTCGCCGAGCTGACTGCCGGCGCCGACCCAGGCGGTGCGGGTCACCGGGTCCACCCGCACCCAGCGCATCAGGGACAGGTCGAGAGTCAGCGCGTCGTCCACCACGCAGAGGCCGGGGCCGCTGTGTCCCCCGCCGCGGACTGCGAGATCCAGGCCGCGCTCGCGGGCGAACCGAACTGTCCGGATGACGTCCGTCGCATCCGCACACCGCGCGAACGCCGCGGGGTGTCTGTCGATCATCGCGTTGTAGATCGCGCGGGTTTCGTCGTACGCGTCGTCCTGCGGACCGATCACCGGTCCGCGCAGCGTCTCGCGCAGCGCATCGAGAGTCGCGCCGTCCATGAGAACTCCTCTGCAGGCCCCGCGCCCGGCACCGCCCCAGCCTTCCGCCTGTCGGCCGCACTTTGGATCACGTGGGCGCACCCCGCCAGCCCCTTCGGCGGCGCGTCGTCAGAGCCCGTCAGCAGCCGCCACGACGCCTCCTCGGGGCCCGCAACCGCAACAACTGACTGAGGGCCGACAACTTCAGCCTTCCATCGACCCTCCGCCCGCGCAACGCGATCGAGGGCCGGGACCTGCGTCGCGCCCCGCCGACCCGGTATCGCTGCTGCTCAGAGCGGGGGTGCCTTGCCCAGCACGGGACCGCCGGACGGCGCGTTACACCACAGCGGGGCAAACGTTGCCTGATGCGGCACTAGCCGTTTCCGGCCTCGGGGCATGACCGGCCCGGATCGCCGCTCAGGACGCGAAGGAGGCGTAGGAGGGCGGCGGCGACGGACTTGGTCACGTCGGGCGGCTCCTCGGGGAGGGCCACGTGGATCTTCCGGGACTGTCAGTGCCCGAGTACTGCTCGGATGGGGGCTGGGGCATGCACTGTTGGGCATGGGGGCCAGAGAACGGTGCTGACACATCCCCTGGAGAGATGTCGCACGGCAGATTTGTCGTCCTGCGCCGGCCGGATTTCAGGAGTGAGCTCGGGTGTCGCGACCACGGGGCTCTGCGGGGGGCTCCGTTCGTATGGGTTCTGATGGGTTGTCAGGTGAGCTGCGTCGCTGGTCGGGCGATCTGATGCGTTATCTGATCAGGCAGCAGTGCCCAAAAGTTTGGTGGTGCCGAGCGTTTGAGTCCAGCAACTTGCACGGAGCGCCCGGCGGGTTCTTCCTCTGCTGGTGGTGCTGTCTTTCGGGGAGTCGGCAGACTCTTGCCTGTGTACGGTCCGGATCTTGGTCGTGGGTTGGCGCAGGCCCGAGGTGGGACAGAGCTCTTCCGCATGAAGACCTCCCGCAGGGCCTACACCTGCGGCCCGGTACGGAAGCCGGGCCGACGCTGGTGAAGGTGCGTCAGCAGCAGGTGCGCATCGGCTCCGGTGCCGTTGACCCTGGTCTTGGGTGTGTCGGGTTCTTGCCCAGGCGGACCGGGCGTCCTCGCGGGCGACGAGCACGATCTGCTGGCCGAGCAGGTTGCCGCCGCCGGCGAGTTCGGCGAGGAAGTCGGCGTGCGCGCGTGCGGCGTGTTCCAGCGCCGGGTGCGGCAGCGCGGCGGCATCCTTCTGGAGGGCGTCCGCGAGTGGGGCGAGGTCGATGCGGTGGCAGCGCACCAGCACCTGGGTGGGCCCGGTCAACGAGTTGAGCCAGCGCGCGAACGCCGCGGTCAGGCCCTGCTGTTCCGCCGCTGAGCGCAGCTCGAAGTTGACCGTGGAGCAGGTCGCCACCGCGGCCTTGCCCCGTCGCGCAGGTCGAGCACGCCGCCTGGGGTGATGCCGTCATACGGCGGGCGCATCGCGACCGGAGGTGGCCGGTCGGCCTTGGTCCACCGGTCGGGGACGACGGAAGGTAGGGGCGGAACTCCTTCAGGGGCGTGCACGCGGCGCCTGGGGGCGCGGGCATGGCGATGGCGGCAAGCAGGAAACGGTCCAGGCCGATGCCCGCGCGCCGGCCGAGCGCGAGGGCGGCCATCGCACCGGCGATCGGGATCACCAGGGCCGCGTACGCGAGCGGCGCAAGGAAGGGCCGCGTGGCCCACCAGCCCCCCGTACAGCACGAGTAACACGCCGGCGAGGATGGCGGTCTGCCGGGCCGTGAAAGGTTCCTAGAAGGCGGTCGGGGCGTGAGATGTCGGCGGGGATCCCCGACCGCCCGTCAACGGAAACTTCGATCTCCCCGGTGGTACGGGGAGCACCTCATTTCCGCCGTCACCGCCGCGCGGCCGGCCGAACCCGAGAGCCGCCGAGGGCTGCTGCGGGGTGTACGGCCTCGCGAAAGCCGGCTCGGCGACAGCTCACTGGATCAGGTCGGTGTGCGGATGCTCCGGAGATGCCGGGCAGACATAGAGCTGCATGTTGTCGGTGCTACCGACTTGGACCGCGGTCGGCTCCTCGGGGCTCTGCCAGGCGACGCGACCGGCGGACGCGGCGGCTTGGTCCTCGTACGGTACCCAGCTGCCCGAACCGCCGTCCCATTCGAAGGAGGCGATGGTCAGTAGTGGGACCATCCGGGCGTCGCAGATTGCGCAGAAGCGGGGATTCGGGTCGGTGCGGCCCCATGGGGGCCAGCCGCCGACCTTCCAGCCGGGAGCGTCAGCCAGCTCACCGTCGTAGAACTCCTGCGGATAATCCGCGTACGAGCTGTCCACGCCGACGTCAGCTGCCTGCCATCTGCTCCAGTCCCCGACCAGTTGCCCCAATTCCGCGCTCAGATCGAAGGAGTTGGGGTACTCGGTGATCTGTTCCGGTGCCAGCAGACACGGCTCCGGCACATAGCAGCCTCCCCAGTCGGCCTCATACGGTTCCGGCGGCACGGCGAGGACATCGCCGACCTCCGCAGCGCACCGCCAGAACAGTGCGGTCGAAGGCTTGGCATCCGGTTTGTGGTCGTAAGGGCACCACAACACCTGGAGCACGTCAGCCTGTCCGGGCGGCCGCAACAGGGGTACATCACGCACATACAGCTGAGCCACGGGCAGCATGGGTACCGGGCACTCCGCAGGCGGAGGACCGGCGTCGAGTCGCTCCCCGAGCACCGCGTCGTTGCGCTCCTTGATCGCCGACTCCTCAGGCGTGTACTCCGGGCCATCGGGATCACGGTGCAGCCGGGCCAGCCTGCGTCTTTCGAGTCGAACTGCCGCCGGGTACTCGCGGAAGCCGGTGTCCTGGTGTTGTGCGCTCTCGCAGTGCGGCCACGACTCTTCCACGGGCCACAGCAACGGCCCCCCGACCGAGCTGTCCCGCACCGAAGGCGACCCGGCACGCGGGTGCAGCCGAATTGCGGCTCGCGCCAACGGAGCCAGCTCAGGAAAGACCTCGGTGACGTCGACCGGCCGCGGCGGAGTTGTGCGTACGAAAACCATGTCGACGATCCTGCCACCCGCCACCGACAGTTCCCCCGCGGCCTCAAGCGACGCCAGCTTCCACCTGGCCAAGTCAAATGCTCACCGACCTCAGTCACCGAGGGTGAACGCACGGACCTACAGTCTGACGACTACTTCATAGGTGCAGGCGATAGGCAATCAGCCGTGAGACTGCGCACCGAAAATTGAGAACCTACAGATCCGCCGGACAGACCCTGGTGCTGTGACCGCATAGGTTCGCGGGTTGGTGGTTGGAGCGGTTGGATGGACGGTGACGTCCGTTCCGACGGCTGGAGGTGTAGTGGCTGAGCCTGTGCGGGTGCGCAGACTGACCGATCAGGAGGGGTAGAAGCTGCAGCAGATCGTGCGCCGGGGCAGTACCAGTTCGGTGCGCTATCGGCGGGCGATGATGCTGCTGGCGTCCGCCGGCGGGAACTCGTTGGCCAGACTCTCCTCGATCTCGATCAGGACCAGATTCCGCACCGGACGCGAGGGCTTCTCGTGCCCTTTCAGCCCTGACCGGGCTGTCTCCAGCCAGCGATGGCTGACCCGATCCAGCACATGCCTCCACGGGGGCCGCTCATGGACGAGTCCCGCCGGACCCGACTGCTTGACCTGCCGCATCCAGATCGTGCTCTCGACCACGCTGAGTTGAGCCGCCCTTGCCGCGTACCGGTGTATCAGCGGGACCGCAGCGGAACTTACGAGCCGCCCATGCAGCACATGATCATTCACGGAACTCCGGGCAGAGACTTGATTCGAGACCGGCATCACCCTTGGTGAGTTGCTCGGCGTGGGCGTCGACGAGGGGTTTGCTGCCGGCCGCCCTCACCTACTTGCCGGGCGAGCCACTGCTGAACACAGGCGTCGGGGCGGGTATCGGCTTCGCGCTGCTGCCGACGCACTTCGTCGTGCCGCCCCTGCCGGCCACTTCTGCCCCTGGGGGCGCGAGTGGAGGAACGAGAAGCATTTGCGATGAGCAGGATCTTACTGCCCAGGGGCGACACACCTGCAGGAACGGGCGGAAGCCGACATTGCAGTCGGAACGGAATGGGTGTCAGCACGTATGGACGGGGGCGGCAGGACGGTCGAGGCTGGCCTGGCCACCTTTTTGATCACTGATCAGGGTGTGCAGCAGTCCGCCGGACGCAGGCAGGACAGTGGCTGGCGCAGAACACTTCACCGACGGGGGCGGAGAACATGGTGTGGGACGAATGGGATCAGATCCGAGCCGACTCGGGTGAGCAGATGCAGCTGAACCAGCTTGCCCCTGAGCGTGGAGGCGGGGATGGCTCCCCAGACCTGGCCTCGACTCCCGCGCAGAAGAAGGCGGCGGCCAACGCCATCGAGAAGCATCTCGAGCCCGACACCAAGAAGGCCGCTGACAAGGCCGAAGAGAGCACGGGCGCCGCGGCCAAGGAGTTCAGCGGCAAGGACGGGGAGGGCTGGGACACCTCTGCGGGGCTGAAGAAGGCCCACGGGACGTGGGAGAAACAAGTCAAGGCGCTGATGGACAGGCTGGGCTCGGAGAAGTACGCACTGCGCAACACCTCCGTCCTGTTCCAGAACAACGACGTCGGTATCGCCGCCCAGGCCCGCCAGTCGTCCTCGCTCGACAGATTCTGAGCCCGACGGGTTCCGACCACCCGCGAACCGACTCCTGGGGGAAACGTGCCGACGTACCACGAAGTGATGACCACGGAACTGTCCAAGCTCACCACCGCCGCCGACAAGTGGGACGACATGGCAGTCGAGTTCAAGAAGCTCGAAGAGCAGTACAAACGGGACGTCCACGGGATATCGATGGGCCAGACCTGGCTGGGCGTGAGCGCGAACGCCGCGAACGGCCGGTTCACCGTGACGCTCAACGAGTACAAAGCCGCGCAGAAGCAAGCCAAGGCGATCGCCGCGCTGCTGCGCGACGCGCACACCCAGTTCGTCGAACTGCGGGGAAAGCTGAAGAGCGTCCGTGACGACGCCGTCAAGGACGGGATGATGGTCTCCGAGCAGGGCTACGTCTCCTTCGACACTGCGAGGCTCAGCGACAGCGAACGCACCGCCTACGTCCATGACCCCAGCTATCAGGAATCCGCCCGCACTGCGGCAGGCGAGTGGAACCAGGCCATCACGGCAGCGGTGAAGGTGGTCTCCGACGCCGACGACGGCGTCCGGATCGCCTTGGAGGCGGTCGTCATCGACGGCAACCTGCAGGACGGCACGTACAACGGCTTCAACGCCGGCGCGAAGGGCGACGTCGAGGAGTACGAGGCGGAGCACGCGAAGGACATCGCCACCCGGATCAACAGCGGTGAGAAAGTCTCCGCCGCGGACCTGGCCGAACTCCAACGATCGTTCCGCGACAACTCCGACAACAAGGCCTTCAGCCAGACGTTCCTCAATGGGCTGGGCCCTGCCGGCACCATCCAGCTCGGGAACAATCTCAACGACAAGGCACACTCGGCCGGCGGTGACCAGCAGAAGCTGTTCAGCAGCATCACCAGCGGACTCGCCGACACCATGGCGGGGGCGACACGGCCTCCGGTTTTCAAGGACGGCGACGGCAAGGCCCTGAAGTACGGAACCGCCGCCTACCAGAAGGCCTTGGACAACTGGCTGAAGCAGGACGACGGAAAGTTCTACTCCCAATGGCGCGACGGCCTGAAGAAAGCCGGTGTCGAAAAGTTCGACATGGACGTCGTGGGCGACAAGATCGCCGTCGGCACCGGCCACGGGCAGGAGGCTCGCGGCTACCAGAGCCTGGTCACCCTGATGCAGCAGAGCAGCGGGTACTCGCCGCAGTTCATGGCCGACATCACGGACGACATGATCGCGGCCGAGAAGAAGGACCCGGACATCTGGGACCTGCACGGAAAGTTCGACGGCAAAGAGGACGGCTGGTTCGCCAACGACCCGGTCGACGGCGCCCTGAACGTCATGAGCCGCGATCCGAACGGCGCCACCGTCTATCTCGACCCGGGTGCCGACGGCAAGAACGACCGGCTGGAATACCTGCTCAAGGAACGCGACTGGGACACGGTCAACACGACCGAGTGGACAGGCAACATCGAGCGCACGGGCGATGACACAGCGGACGCGGATGCCCGCAAGGGGCTCGGGGCCGCGCTGGAAGCCGGGGCGACGGGGCAGGAACCGGGCGCGCCCCTGGGTAAGCCTGAACCCCACAGCGAGAGCCAGGCTCGTGTCATGCAGTCGACGATCGCGCTGCTGGACAAGGGAGCCGCAGGCGACACCGTTCACGAGAACCTCAAGGTGCCCCTCGGCCGCGCGCTGAACGACTACACGGCGGACACGCACGCCATTCTGGGCGGCTACGCACCGAACAGCCCGGTCGGCCAGGACCACATCGCCGGATCGGGCGACAGCGCCTCCATCACGAACAGCAAGGAGAGCCTGCTGCGGGTGATGCGTGGTGTGTCCGACGGCGTGATCGGCACGAATTCGGAGGGGGACCCCGTGCGGGTCTACGACTCCCTGTACGAGGGACAGCGCCGCTACGCGGCCGAGTACCTGGAGACCGGCCGGCAGGTGCCGCACAGCAGCCTGCAGGAGAACGTGACCAGCTGGGATGTCCGCTCACGCCACGTTGGTGAGGCCTTCGGCGGCATGAACGCCATCGGCACGGACATGGTGCTCGACAACCGCGACACTGAGGTCGGGAAGATCAACGACCAGGCACGCTACGCCTACCACGGCTTCGGGGCGCTGGCCAACACGATCCCCCAGGTCGGCGACATCGCCCAACGCGCTGTGGACGCCGCCACGTACGAGTGGTCCAAGGACGTCATCACCGAGAAGGAGAATCTCGCGCGCGCCGAAGTCAGCAAGGAGACAGCGGGCGGCATCGCCGGCACGAACGACCTCATCGATTCCTGGGCCGACACCCGGGGCGCCAAGGGCACCGACGCCGCCGAGAACGCCAAGGGCGAGGCGAAGCAGAGCTACATCACCGGCCGCGAGGAAGCGTACTCGGCCCTGCGAACCAGGAAGTGAGCACATGACCACAACAGCAGGCCGTGCACGGCCGTCGTGGAAGGTATGGGCCGTCATCGCGGTACTGGTTGTCGTGGTCGCGGGTCTGCTGCATGCGTACCGCAACACCAACGTACTGACGGCCGACCGACTCTGTGGAGGGTTGGTCTCCGCTGCAGGGGCGGACGCCGTCCTGCCGGGTTCAGGTCGTGTCAGCGCCGAGGGCGATGGCGTCGCCGGCCACCTTCCGGACACGGAGTGCAACGTCGAGAAGTCGTCAGTCGTCCTTGGCGCCGGAAAAGGCAGCCTGTCCATCCGGGTCGCGGAGGAACGCGGGGACTTCCCCTTCGTGGACGGCAGGTGGCCGGACCCGGCGCGGGCATCGTTCTTCTCCGGACCGGTGACCGGCGCGGTCTACGACTACGACGCCTGGGTCCTGCTGCCCGAGAAATGCTGGACCACCAAACCTGTGATCCTCGAAGCCCACTCCAGCGAGCCGGTCTCCGACACTACGGCGTTCAGCGACCTGATCACCGATGCCGCACGCGCCATCGCAGCAAAGGCGGCATGCGGCGATGTCCCGAAGGGGCCCGGAACGCCCCTGCCGCCGCGCTCGAAATCAGCCCGTCCGGCTTCCGAGGGGCGGCTGTGCGGCCTCGACGGCTTCTCCGTTCGCAGCCAGGTGCCGGCGGACACCGACGTACTTGAAGCAGGCCAGGCGGCGCCTGCCGGTCTGTGGTCCTGCACGGTGTCCCTGGGCGAGGACTCACATCGCCCCGCCGGTGAGGACGGCTTCATGACGTACACGGTCGCCCGGGACCCGCTGCTCCTCGCCGCCGTCAAGAAGGCGCCGGGAACGCACAAGGGCACGGCGCCCGGGGGCCGGGAAACCGATGTCGTCGAACCTCGACGGATCGTTCTGCCCTGTTCCGACGGCGCTGCCTACCTGGCAATGCAACCGGGGCTGCAGTACACGGAGACTCGTCAGCGCCACTCGGGCACTCCACCGCTGGATGCCTTCTTCGAGTCCTTCGTGCGGTCTGCAGCACAGGCCTTCGACTGCGGCACGCCCGGCAGGTGAGAGCGCGACGGGCGAAGCTGCTCGTCGTGCTCGCGCAGCATTCGTATGACGGGGGCGGGTGAGGGGTGCTGTCCCTTCTTCGCGCCGGTGGTGATGACGAGGCGCTTGGCGATGTCGCGCAGGCTCAACTCCTGGTCGCGGAGTGGGCCTTCAGGGCACGCGGCAGGACGGTGGCGCCGCGTCTGCGTGCGTGACACCCTGGTGACCGTGATCATCAGAGTGAGTGAGGCGCGCATACGTCCTGACCGTTTCGAGGCATTCCGCGACATGATCGTCTCTGCGGTGCGCGAGTTTCCCAGCCGCTACCCAGGGCTGGTGGACCACGAGGTACTGCTCGCGCCGCCTGATTCGGTGTTGTACGTCAGTCGCTGGCGCAGCGAGCAGGATTTGGTCGGCTACGCCGGCGAGCACTGGCGTGACCAGCCCGTGGTTCTGCCGGGCGAGGACGAGTACCTCGTTGCACCACTTCAGGTACGGCACTTCACGCTCGCATCTCTGAAGCCGGCGAGTGTGCCACGTTCGGATCAGGAGTTCGGCAGTTCTGCTGCCCCGGCTGGACCGGGGCGGTAGACCGGCGGGATGACTCGGGGCGATCTGCCGGAGGACGAGCGGGCGGTGACTGATCCGCATCTGCCGCTGGGCGGGTGCGGTCCGATCCCCGAGGTGGACCGCCGCTGCCGCCCGCTGTGCTTCGTGCTTACCCCCCGGCCGGACGGCTGACAGCCCGCGCTGCACCGCCGTCCTGGAGCGCGTCAAGGTCCACGGTCCGGTCGGCCGGCCCCGGACCCGCCCTGACGCCGTGGCCGCGGACAAGGTCCTCCCGAGCCAACCGCGCCTACCTGTGCAGACGCAACATCCGGGCAGTGATCCCGGAGATGACCGGCAGATCGCAAGAAGACGGGCCGCCGGGGTGGACGGCCCGTCTCCCACGACACTGAGCTCTACCGCGACCGCAACACGGTCGAACGCCGCATCAACAAGATCAAGGAATGGCGAGGGCCGGCCACCCGCTACGCCCCCTATACAGGCACCCCGTCGGCCCGGCGGGCAGCCGCGGCAGGCGCCGGGGCATAGGCCCACAGCGCGACGCCGATGAAGATCACCTGCTCGGGAATCCTGAACCAAAGGGGCGTCGCCGGCTCCCCGTTGAACGGGATCTGCTCGACGGCCGCGTGGATGTTGGCCGGGAGCATCAGGACGAACAGCGCGGCGAGGCCGAGCCCGGCCGTCGGCCGGGTGGCCTCCCGGATGAGCCCGGCGGCGCCGAGGAGTTCCAGGACGCCCGTCGCGTAGACCGCGAGGCGGGGGAACGGCACGAACGGCGGGACCATCGCGACCAGGTCGTGGTGGCCGGGCACAGGGCCGAGGGCGGACGGGACGAAGTGCGCGCTCGCCGTGAACACCAGCATGACCGCGAGGCCGTGCAGGACGGACACCCGCCAGGTCGCGAACCGTCCGACGCCGAACGCGCCGAGCAGCCGGAACAACACGGTGGGAACGGCGATGAGCATGAGTGTGCCGAACATGAGAGGAGAATCCTTTCGGTGGGTCGGTCGTGTTGAGGCCGCGGTGAGGAACGGCCCCGCGCCGTACGTCCGGCGGGCGGACACGAAGAAGCCGTCAGGGTCGGCCGAGCCGCGCTCCTCGACGCCCTGCCGCGCGAGGGGAACGGTGACCCGGGCTGACGTTGGGCGCCGACGGCGGTGATCCCCCGGCTGAGAGCGGATTCCCGGTGACGTCCAGCCTGGGAGCGGCGTTCGGGCGCGGCCGTGCCGGCCACTCGGAGACTTCGGGGGCGTGGTTCGCGCGGCGTCGGGCGTCAGACGGGTCGGCCGCCGGGGTCGGCGGCGTCGGCCTGCGGCTTTTCGGCGAGGCGGCGTTTGGCTTCGTCCCAGGTGATCGGCAGGTGCTCGGCGTCGGATTCCCAGAAGGCGAAGGTCGATCGCCGCATCTTGGGTCGCAAGCACGCATGGCATCGCCGTGCGGGTCGGGGCAGGCGTACGCGGAGCGGGCGTCGCGGTCCTTCCAGGCGGAGAGCGTGTAGAAGACCCGCCGCAGGGGTTGCGCGATCAGCGAGGAGCCGTAGGCGCCCGATGCGGTCTTCACCTGGCGCCAGGAGGACATGGACAGCGTCAGAAAGCGGGAGACGACTTTGAGGGACCGCAGGTCGAAGCGGGATGCCGTTGATGAGTACCCGGGCCCGAGGCGGCGCGGGGTTCGGGATTGTCCGGCCTAATGTGGGCACGGCGAAGGGCCCTTTCGGGAGGTGGAGCGGATGGGCACCGCAGCAGAATGGATAATAGCGTTATCCATTATCCGTTGCCGAGGGAAGTGAGTAGATGAAGGTATCCGAGCTCAGTCGACGCACCGGCGTACAAGTGCCGCTGATCAAGTACTACCTGCGTGAAGGGATGCTGCCCCCGGGGCGGGCCACCGCGTCCAACCAGGCCGACTACGGCGAAGACCATGTGCACCGGCTCCGGTTCATCCGCACGCTGATCGCGACGCGCGGCCTGTCGGCCGGCGCGACGAAGGAGATCCTGGACGCGATCACCGCCGAACAAGAGGACCTGCACCAGGTCTTCGGGATAGTGCTGGGCGTACGTCCGACCACGAAGGAAGAGGACGCCGGCACGGAACGGCACTCGACGGAGCCGGAGCCGGAGCCGGCGGGCCTGGCCGACGCACGCCAGTTGATCGCCGAGATGGGGTGGAAGGTGTCCCCGGGCAACCCGGCAGCGCACACCCTGGCAGAGGTCCTGGCCGCACTCGCCGACCTGGGCGCGGACATCGACTGGCGCGGCCTGCTGCCCTACGCCCGACTCGCCGACAGCATCGCCGACGTGGACGTGCAACAGATGCGTGGCGAGCGCGACCTGCTGGCCCAGGCCGAACGGGCCGTTATGGTCTCGATCCTCCTCGAGCCCGGCCTGCTGGCCCTCCGCCGCCTGGCCCAGGAAGCCAAGTCGGCCCGACACTTCGGCGCGGCGGCCGGCCCGGCGAGGCGAACTCAACATGAACGTACGGGGGCTGGTGCCAGGAAGTGTGCCGACCCACTCGTGTAGTTCACCCGGTCGTCCCGCTGGGCCAGCTGCCAAATCGCCCCGCCCCGCCAGCAGGCCGGCTACTTTGCGGCTGGTGTCTGAGCTAGTGCCGGATTCCGCTTTCGGTGGGTATAGATGCTGGTGGCGGGGTGGTTCGCGTACTCAGGGGCGGGCTGCACATGGCGTTACGGGCACGGCTGAGCCGTGCCGAGAACGAGCAGGCGGTGGTCTGCAAGCTGGCGCGGGCACGGAAGGCGCCGCGGGATCTGGTGATGCGGGCCGGGTTGATCGAGTTGAGCCGGCAGGGGATGTGGGTGCAGGGGATTGCCGCTGAGTTGGGCTGCAGTCAGAAGACGGTGCGGTGCCGGCTGTACCGCTTCAACTCAACACCGCGGCCCGCGTCCTAGCCCCGCATCGGGTTGCTGTGCAGCTTGCGCCGTTCCCGGTGATTGGGGTGGCGGATGATCACGCCTCCCATGCCACCGGACCCGGTGAGCCGGATCAGCGGAGTTCCCGGGAGCCGGTCGGGAGTGGTCGTGTCCGTCAGGCCGCCCACGCCGGGATCCATGCCGCTGGTGTCTGCGGCCCAGCCGTCGGGGATGACGATCGTGACACCGGATGTCTCCCCGTACGCCTCCACTGCGACCTCCGTGAGGCGGCACTCGACCCGGGTGAAGTCCACCTTCACACCCCCCACGCCTCCGTGAGCGATCACGTGCCCGGGAACCTCCCAGCGCCCGGGGCCTCGAGATGCGCCGGACATGCCGCCCTTGAGCAGCAGCGGCGCCTGGCTCTCAGGGAAGTTCACCCTCGGCAGGTCCGCGGTCACGACGGCCAACTCGGCGTGGGTCTTGGACTTCAGAGCCTGCTCCAGGCGTGAATCCAGCTCATCGAGATCGATTCGCCCCTCGGCTGCCGCGTCGCGCAGCTGCTCGACCACTGCTTCCCGTTCGTCGTGAGAGGCGCGGAGCGCTCCTGATGGAACAGGGCGCGGAGAGGGCTCCGGAAGCTGGGCAGTCATAGCCACAAGGATAAGCAGCCCGTGGACTGAGCGGCCTGGGACTGCACATTTCAAACCCTGCCTAGTGGCGGGTGACGAACGCGCTGATGTGGGAGGCGATCTGGTCGGGGACCTCCAGTGGTGACAGGTGGCCGGTGCCGCCGAGCTCGGTGAGGGTGGCAGTGGTGATCAGAGGAAGCAGGTGTTCGCGCAGGATCTGCAGCGGGTCCACCTTGTCGTCGGTGCCGGCCAGCACCAGGACGGGGACGTTGATCGCGCCGACGCTGTCCGTGAAGTCCTCGAGCGCCTGTCGCGGCCACGCCATGCGGGCCGCCTCGCCTGCCCGGGAGCTGTCCTCGTGCACCTGCCGGCGTGCCTCGGCGGACAGTTCGCCGTTGGTCAGTACGAGATCGATGCTTTGGTCGATGGTCTCGTCGTTGTCGTAGGCGTGCGCCAGCGCCTCCTGGAACTCGTGTGTCACACCGATCGGAGCCGGCGGGGCGGGTGCGACGAGCACTACGCCCTTCAGTCCGGCGGGGCGGCGAGAGGCGAGCACTTGGGCCACCTTTCCGCCCATTGAGTGGCCCACCACGACGTATTCGCCGTGGTCGAGCTCGTCGATGACGCGTTCGGCGTCGTCGGCGAGCTGCTCGATGCCGTTGGGGCCAGGAACCTGGGTGGACTCACCCCAGCCGCGGTGGTCGTACGAGACGAAGGTCTGCGTGGGGCTGAGGTGTTCGATGACCGGTCGCCAGGTGCGGTGGGAGCCACCCCAGTAGTGGAGGAAGACCAGGGCCGGCCCGTCGCCCTCGCGGACGTGGCCGTAGATCCGCCCGTTCGTCACGTTGAAGTACCGGCCGATCGGGGCGTAGGAGGTCACGGCAGTCGGGCCTGGGCCGGTGCTAAGCCGCTCTGCTGCGGCCGCTGTCGGCGTGAGCCCCGGTGGCTGGGCCATCTGCTCATGACTCGATCGTCGTCCGGCCCTTCTCGATCAGCCACAAGCTCGCATGCCACCCTTAGCAATTTTCGGGACACGCCCACGGACGGTCACTGGCTGACGAACAGAGCCGCGTCGCTGCCCCTCGGTGACCACGGCTGATGGCTGGGACACGCCGGCGGCCCTGCGCCGATACGGCTGCTCGGGTGGCTACGGCATGGAACCGCTCCGGCACGTCACCCTGCCGTCCGAGTTCCGCACAGCCGACGCATTCACCTGCCTATGCGCCGCCATTCCTGCAGTACCCGGGATCCGCCTGTCCAGAAAGTTACGGTCGTAGCATTGGAGCCATGGCTCCTCATCGCGTCGCGGTCCTGGTGCTGCCCCTCGTACTCCCCATCGATCTCGGCATTCCTACACAGATCTTCAACGCGCGGCCCAACACGCCGTACGAACTCACAGTGTGCAGCGGAGCCCGTGGCAGCATCACGACCAGCTCCGGGTTCACGGTCGGAGACACAGCAGGACTGCCTGCCCTGGCCCGGGCGGACACGATCATCGTGCCCGGCTTGGGAATATCAGCGGCCACCGGCACCCGAGGTCTCGGCGGCCCTGAAACTTGCCTTCAGCCGAGGCGTCCGCATCGCCTCCATCTGCACCGGCGCCTTCGCGCTGGCCGCGGCCGGGCTGCTCAACGGCCGTACGGTCACTACGCACTGGGCCAGCGCCGACGAACTCGAAAAGCTCTACCCCCAGATCCGCGTCGACCGCAGCGTCCTCTACATCGACGACGATCCCCTGCTGACCTCCGCGGGCGTGACCGCCGGCATCGACCTGTGTCTCTACATCGTCCGCAAGGACCTCGGTGCTGCCGTCGCCAACGACATCGCCCGCGAACTGGTCGCCGCAGCACACCGCGACGGCGGCCAGGCGCAGTACATCGCCCAGCCCCTGCCCGAACCCACCGCTCACACCCTCACCGACACCCGCGACTGGGCCCTGAGTCACCTCGACGAAACCCTCACGCTGGAGGTTCTTGCCCGGCACGCTCGTGTCTCCGCCCGCACCCCGGTCCGCATGTGGCGCCAGGAAACCGGAGTCACCCCGCACCAGTGGCTGCTGACCGCCCGCATCAACCACGCCCGCGAACTCCTGGAAGTCACCGACCTCGGCATCGAACAGATCGCCGCCCAAAGCGGCCTCGGAACCAGCACCAACCTCCGTGCCCGATTCCGTGACGCCCTCGGCACCACGCCCTCCGCCTACCGGCGAACCTTCCAGCAGACAACCACGGCAGGGCCCCAACCCCGCCAGAAGTGAAAGCCAAGAACCTGCCCGCCGAGGTGAGACAGGTCGACCGTGGCGACTCCGATGTCCCGAAAACTACGAGGCGTGGCCCTGAACACTGTCGTTGATCGACGCGACTCCGACGAGGATCGACAGCAACGGCACCTCCTCACAGAATGCGGACCGCTGCCATGCCGATGCTCGACGTGTACGCCCCCAAAGGGGCCTTCAGCGACAAGCATGCCCTGGGCCAAGAGCTCGCTGAGACCATCATGAGATGGGAGAAGGTGCCGGCGATTCCCTTCCTCACCGAATCGCGAGCAGCAACTCGGACTGATGAAAAGCGTCTCCGCCCTCATCGCCAAGGCACCTGGAGACGCTTCCCTCGCAGAGCGCACCTGGGTGGAACTGACCGAGGCCGTTCCAGGCGGCTGGGCATCGGCGGGCGCGCCTGCACCAACGAGATTTCGTGCAGACCGCAAGGAAGCTCCTCAGCAAGGACTGAAGACCCGAACGACCGGAGTAGATCCCAAAGCTCAGGCGACACCCGGTCGGCGGTACGCGGCTTGACCGGCCGGTCTTCCAGGGTGCTTGCGCCCACCCAATTTCTGCACGCGGCAGATAGAAGGTGAATACCCCATGAGCACCGTCGAAGACAGGAACAAGGCCATCGTCCGTGAAGCTTTCGACGCTCTGTTCAACAAGCGGGACTACGCTGCTGCCGAGCGGTTCTGGTCCCCCAACTACGTCCAGCACAGCGCTCACATCGCGCCTGGCCGAGAGGGGCTCTTCGACCTGGTCAAGAGCCTCCCGGTGGAGCTGAAGCACGAATGTGAGCTGATCATGGCGGACGGGGACACGGTCATGGTGCGCGGGCGTTTCTCGGGTCACGGGCAGCCCGCCCCGTGGATCGCCGCCGACTTTCTCCGCCTCGAGGACGGCATCCTGGCGGAGCACTGGGATGTGATCGAGGAGGAAGCCTCCCGGGAGCAATCCCTGAGCGGTCTGCCGATGTACGGCGACAACTTCCCCGAGGAGCGCCGGAAATGAGTACCTATCGAGTCGCGCAGGTGAACGAACCCAACGGCACGTTCGAACTCCCCGAGCGAGAGGTGCCGCAGCCGGGTTCCGGCCAGGTCAGGATCGCCGTGGAGGCATGCGGCGTCTGCCACTCCGACGCAGCTTTCGTGAGCGCTGGACTTCCAGGCGTGTCGTTCCCCGAGGTACCCGGACATGAGATCGCCGGGCACATCGAGGAGCTGGGCGAAGGCGTTCAGGACCGTGGATGGCAGGTTGGTGACCGGGTCGCGGTCGGCTGGTTCGGGGGCAGCTGTGGCCATTGCAAGCCCTGCCGGCGGGGCGACTTCATCATCTGCCGGAACCTGAAGGTCCCCGGGTGGGCGTACGACGGAGGATTCGCCGAGAAGGTGATTGCGCCCGTCGACGCCCTGGCCCGTATCCCCGACGCGCTGTCGGCGGTCGACGCGGGGCCGATGGCGTGCGCCGGCGTGACCGTCTTCAACGGCATGCGGCGCAGCTCCGCCCGGCCCGGAGACCTGGTCGCGGTGCTCGGCCTCGGCGGCCTGGGGCACCTCGGGGTGCAGTACGCGGTCGCGATGGGTTTCGAGACCGTGGCGATCGCCCGCGGCCCCGAGAAGGCCGACTTCGCCAAACAGCTCGGCGCCCACCACTACATCGACAGCACCTCCGGCACCCCGGTCGCCGAAGCGCTGCAGTCCCTCGGCGGCGCCAAGGTCGTACTGGCCACCGCAGGCAACTCCGAGGCCATCACCGCCACCGTGGACGGCCTGGCACCCCTCGGGGAGCTCGTGACCATCGGAGTGGACTCCACACCACTTGGCATCAACCCGACCCAGCTGCTCGTGAGCGCCCACATCGTCCGAGGTCATCCGGCCGGCACTTCGCAGGACGTGGAGGACACGATGGCCTTCAGGGCCCTGCACAACATCCGGCCGATGACCGAGACCGTTCCGCTGGACCGTGCGGACGAGGCCTACCAGAAGATGCTAGCCGGCAAGGCCCGCTTCCGGATGGTGCTCACATTCGGCTGACACCCGTCAGCGACACGGCGCTCCAGTCACCCCGCCCCGGTCGAGTCGCTCGCTTGCGAGGCCACGCGGCCACGGCAGGGTGACTCCTGGCAGCACTTGCCCTGGTCCGGCTGTCCCGGGTGTCGTACTACTGATTGTGGGACCTGCCTGGCCGGTCTCACTCGGCCCGTGTGCCCGAGCGGCTCGCCAGGTCAATGAACGAGGACGATGAAATGTCTGTGCATGTGATCGTGTTGCCAGGGGGCGGGTACGAGGTGCACGCCGAGCACGAGGCCCAGCCGATCGTCGATTGGCTCGAAGGATCGGGCTTGGAGGCGAGCGTTTTCCGGTATCCGCTCAACACACCGCATCCAGCACCGCTCGCGGCACTTCAGACCGAGATCCGACGCCTACGGGACAAGGGGGCGGACACGATCGGGGTCGTGGGCTTCTCGGCCGGTGGGCACCTCGCGGGCCTGGCAGCCCTCGCTCCGAACGCTGACGAGCGGACGTCGGTTCAGTTCGCTGTTCTCGGCTACGCGATCACGTCGATGGAGACCGAGACGTACCGCCCTTCGCAGCTCATTCTGCTAGGTGAGGACGCATCGCCGGAGTTGCGCCGTGCGACCTCGCTCGACGCGCTGGTCACTCCGTCGTCTCCTCCATTCTTCCTCTGGCACACGGCGGAGGATTCCTACGTTCCGCCTGAGCACACGTATCGCCTCGCTGCGGCGTTGGCCACCGACAATGTGCCGCACACGGTGCACGTCTTCCCCCACGGCCCCCACAGCCTGGGCCTTGCCCATGAGGCCGGCGAGGCGTCGACATGGACACGCTTCGCCGAGTCATGGATCGGCGAGCAGACCGGCACTCGGAAGCTTCAATGAATGAGGCAACGCCGGCCCAATCCCGAAGGGCGACTCGGCCCTCGCCGACGTTACTGCCGAGCCTGAAGGCGTGGTGTCGTGAGGGCTGACGGTTGGTGAGCGTCGCGGACCGTGCTCGGCCGGTCGTCGGGGCGCCGAACCATCAGCCACGTCGAGAACTCCATGCCCCAAGCGTGGAGCGCCGGTTGGGCATGGGTCGATGCCCGGCAGGCACGAGGACCCGTCGCCCTATCTCGCAGGCTCCGGCACCGCTGCGTTGTGCCGGGCGTGCGAGAGGAACGCGCGGGCGGCGCGGCTGAGCGGGCGGCGGGGGTGCACGATGTCGACGGCACGCAGCAACGGCGGTGTGAACGACCGGACTTCCACGCGACTGCCGAAAGCCCGTAAGACCATGTCCCGGTACCAGATCAGCGAGCCACGACCGTCCGCGACGCCGGCCACCCACGCCGGCCGCTCGTCCGACTCGACCACCGCGACGGGCCGTACACCGAGCCGGCCGAACATCGCGTCGAGCTCCGCGCGAGGGCCGGTACCGGGCGTCGGCAGCACCATCCGCAGACCGTCGAGCATGCGGAACGGAACCGGATCGGGCAGCCCCGAGCCGGGCGGCGAGATCAGCACGATCTCCCGGTCCTGCAGATGGTGCGTGAACAGTTCTTTGTCGACCGGCAGATCGACCAGCGCCAGTTCCGCCGCGCCGTCGGTCAGAGCCCGTACGAGCGCCTCGCGGCTGTCGTGCTGGAGCAGGCGTACGTCGATGGCGGGATGGCGCTCGGCGAAGGAGGGCACCAGGTCGGCGGCGAGATCCAGTGAGAGGGTCGGCGTCGCGGCGACCGCCAGCGAGGCGCGCGAGCAGCCCGCATGCGCCGGACGGATGTCCTCGATCGCCTCCACGGCGTCAAGGACGGTGCGGGCCAGCCGCACGACACGAGCGCCTTCCGGCGTGAGCGTCGCGCCCGAGGTCGTGCGCTCGAGGAGCTCCACCCCTAAGTCGCGTTCGAGCGACTGGATGGACCGGGAGAGCGCGGGCTGGGCGACGTAGACCGAGTGCGCCGCGGCCGTGATGGATCGGCAGTCCGCAACGGCGACGAGGTAACGCAGCTGCTGAAGTGTGGGGGTCATGTGTGGACGGTAGCCCTGGGGTGTTGCAGGTGTAAGAGCGCGAATGGGAACAAACTCCCGTCAGTACGGGGGAGTTGAGGGTGGTTCCGCAGACGACAGGCCATACCTCTGTGGCATGGCTGGCGGCTGAGCGTTGACTCTGGCGGCCGACCGCCGCAGGATTCAACGCGGCATGGCGGGTTACCGCCCGGTACCGCCCTGGCGAACAGGAGCCCGTACCTCCTGGGACCGTCGCGGTGCGCCTTGTCATGCCTGCGTATCCGCGGTGCCGTGCCACCGGTATTCCGTGGACATGAGGCACATGCGCCACGCTCGCTCCCTCGCCCGGCCCTGCTCGGAACCCAAGGAGAGCCCGTGATCCCTCACCCCACCCTCCGGCACGCCGTACGGGATCTCGTCGTCGTGGTGAACCCGTTCGAGGAGCCCGACGCGCGGATGGTCGCGGCCGCGGAACGTGCCGGCGCGCTGGGCATGCTCGACCTCGGCAGGGATCGTGAACGGGCGCGGGCCGCGATGGACTCACTGCGGGGACGGGGGTACGGCGTACGCATACCGGCCGGATGTCTCGTTGCACCGGACGAACTGCCCGACACAGTGGACACCGTCCTGCTCGCCGCAGAGCACTGGCGTACCGGAACGACAAGGTGGGGGGCGCGCACGGCCACGCGCAGGGTATGGGCCGAGGTCGTCGACGTCGCCGAGGCCCGTGCCGCCGTCACCGCCGGAGCGTCCGGACTCGTCGCCAAGGGACACGAGGCGGGCGGCCGCGTCGGCGAACTGACCACCTTTGTCCTGCTCCAACTACTCCTTGCTGACCCGGAGTTGACGGTGCCGATCCATGCGGCAGGGGGCATCGGAACGCACACGGCCGCCGCAGCCGTCGCGGGCGGGGCCGCCGGCGTCGTACTCGACACCCAGCTCGCGCTCACCACCGAAGGCGCGAACGGACTGCCCGCCGACGTCAAGGCCGCGATCCGGGCCATGGACGGCAGCGAAACCACCGTCGTCGGGGGCCACCGCATCTACACCCGCCCCGATCTGGCACCCGTTCGAGGCGAAGTCGCCGAACAGCTCGGCGCCCGCGGTCTGCGCATCCAGCCGCTGCCCGTCGGCCAGGACGGAGCCGCCGCCGCCCGGCTCGCCGCGCGCCACCGCACCACCGGCTCCGTCGTACAGGCGGTGCGAGCGGCCATCAACGGCCACCTCGAAGCGGCCGTACGGGCCCGTCCGCTCCAGCCTCGCCCCGGCGAAGGCCATCTGCCCGTCGCCCAAGGGCCCATGACCCGCGTCAGCGACCGGCCCGCCTTCGCCTGCGCCGTGGCCCAGGCGGGCGGGCTGCCCTTTGTCGCGCTGGCCGTGATGAACGGCCCCGACGTACATGAACTGCTCACCGAGACCGCCGCACGCCTGGCCGGCCGCGACTGGGGCGTCGGCCTGCTCGCCTTCGCGCCCGACGAACTGCGCCGCGAACAGCTCGCCGCCGTCGCCGACGCCCGACCCCCGTACGCGATCATCGCCGGCGGTCGGCCCGCGCAGGCCGCCGAGCTGGAGGCCGCAGGCACCCGGACCTATCTGCATGTGCCCTCACCAGGACTGCTGGAGCAGTTTCTCGCCGAAGGCGCGCGGCGGTTCGTCTTCGAAGGGCTGGAGTGCGGCGGCCACATCGGCCCGCGCGCCGCCTTCCCGCTCTGGGAGGAGCAGATCGACCGGCTGCTCGCCTGCCCGTACGCCGCCGACCTCGACGTGCTGTTCGCCGGCGGCATCCACGACGAGCGGTCCGCCGCGATGGCCATGACGGCCGCAGGCCCGCTGGCCGAGCGCGGAGCCCGGACAGGGGTCCTCATGGGCACCGCCTATCTGTTCACCGAGGATGCCGTCACCGCCGGAGCCGTCCTGCCCGGCTTCCAGCAGGAAGCCATCGGCTGCGAGGCCACCACGCTGCTGCACACCTCCCCGGGCCATGCGACCCGGTGCGCCACCACGCCGTACGTCGACGCCTTCACCGCCACCGCGGAACGGCTGCGGCAGGACGGCGCGAGCCAGAGTGAGATCTGGGCCGAACTGGAGAAGCTCAACCTCGGACGGCTGCGGCTCGCCAGCAAGGGCCTGCGCCGCACCGAGACGGGACTCGTGCCGGTGGACGACGCCGTGCAGCGCGATGAGGGCCTGTACATGCTCGGCCAGATCGCCACCGCACGCACCGCCGTCACCACCGTCACCGAACTGCACACCCAGGTCACCGACGGCGCAACACGGCTGCTGGAAGAGCGACTCGAGGAGCTGCGAGCGGGCGCGCCGACGTCCGGGCCCGAGGAACCGCTGGACATCGCCGTCGTCGGCATGGCCTGCCGCTATCCCGGCGCGGACGACCTCGCCGCGTACTGGTCCAACATCGTCGCCGGCACCGACTCCGTCACCGAAGTCCCGGCCGACCGCTGGGACCCCGAGATCCACTACGACCCCGACCCGGCACGCGCGGGGGAGCGCACCCCGTCACGGTGGGGCGGGTTCCTGCCGGCCGCACCGTTCGACGCGCTCGCGCACGGCATCGCACCCGCCTCACTCGGCAGCATCGAGCCGGTGCAGCTGCTCGCACTCGACATAGCCGCCCGCGCACTCGCCGACGCCGGATACGCGGGCCGGCGGCAGTTCGACCGCTCCCGCACCTCCGTCGTCTTCGGCGCCGAAGCGGGAACGGACCTCGCCGGAGCGTACGGCTTCCGCGCCCTGCACCCCAGCTACTTCGGCCAACTGCCGCCCGAACTCGACGAGCAGTTACCCAAGCTGACCGAGGACTCCTTCCCCGGAGTCCTCGCGAACGTGATCGCCGGGCGCGTCGCCAACCGACTCGACCTCGGCGGCGCCAACTGCACCATCGACGCCGCCTGCGCGTCCTCGCTCGCCGCACTCGACCTGGCCTGCAAGCAACTGCGCGACGGTGACAGCGACATGGTGCTCTGCGGCGGCGCCGATGTGCACAACGGCATCAACGACTACCTGATGTTCGCCTCCGTACGCGCCCTGTCGCCCACCGGCCGCTGCCGGCCCTTCGACGCATCCGCCGACGGCATCGCACTCGGCGAAGGCGTCGCCTGCGTCGTACTCAAACGCCTCGCGGACGCCGAACGCGACGGCGACCGCATCTACGCCGTCGTGAAGGCCGTCGGCTCGTCCAGCGACGGACGATCCCTCGGCCTCACCGCGCCCCGGCCGGAAGGACAGCGACGGGCTCTGGAACGCGCCTACCGGCGCGCGGGAATCGCACCCGCCGAGATCGGCCTGGTGGAAGCGCACGGCACCGGAACCGTCGTCGGCGACAGCACCGAACTGGGGGTCCTCACCGAGGTCTTCGCAGACTCCGGGACGGGTTCCTGCTCGCTCGGATCCGTCAAGTCGCAGCTCGGCCACACCAAATGCGCGGCGGGCCTGGCCGGGCTGATCAAGGCGGCACGGGCCGTGCACTCCGGCGTACGGCCGCCGACGCTGCATCTGGCCGGCCCCAACCCCGACTGGAAGCCCGACGCCAGCCCGTTCTTCTTCGACACCGAGGCCAGGCCGTGGACGGCGCCCCCGGGAAAGCGGCTCGCGGGCGTCAGCGCCTTCGGCTTCGGCGGCACCAACTACCACGCGGTGCTTTCCGGTCATGAGGACGGACCCTATGGCGGCGGCGAGCCCGAGCACGGCCTGGACGCCTGGCCCGCCGAGCTGTTCTGCTTCCGCGGAGCCGACCGGGACGCCGCGCTCGGCGCCATCGACCGCCTCGCCGCGCGACTGGAGCAGAACGACGCGGCCGGCCGGCCCTGGCCCCTGCGCGACCTCGCCGCGGAGACCTCGCGCGGCGAGGGAGCCGTCCGGATCGCGGTCGTCGCCACGGGCCTGGACGACCTGCCCGCGAAGCTGGACCGGGCCCGGACTCTCGCGTCCGGCGACGGCGTCTACGTGCAGGACGCCGCGCCCGCTTCCGGCGGCCGGTCCGCCTTCCTCTTCCCCGGCCAGGGGAGCCAGCGCCCGGGCATGCTGAACGACCTGTTCATCGCCTTTCCCCACCTGCGCGGGCTGCTGTACGAGGCGGATCCACACCTCGCGGCCGCGATGTTCCCGCCCGCCGCCTTCACCCCCGAGGAGCGCGCCGCCCAGCGCGCCGCTGTCACGGACACCCGCACCGCCCAGCCCGCCCTCGGCATCGCGGGCACCGCCGCTCACCAGTTGCTCACCTCCCTCGGCATACGTCCCGACTGCACCGCGGGCCACTCGTACGGCGAACTTGTCGCGCTCTGGGCCGCCGGCGCGTACGACACCGAGACGCTGCTGCGGCTCAGTGACCGGCGGGCCCATGCGATCCTCGCCGCGGCAGGAGACGACCCGGGAGCGATGGCAGCGGTGTCCGCTGCGCCGAGCGAGCTGCTCGAACTGCCGCCCGGATGCGTCCTCGCCAACCACAACGCACCGGCTCAGAGCGTCATCTCCGGCCCGACCGCGGCGGTCGAGGCCGCCATCGGAGCGCTGCGAGACGCGGGGATCAGGGCCGAACGCATCCCGGTCGCCTGCGCGTTCCACAGCGAGGTCGTCGCGGCGGCAGCGGATGCGCTGGCTTCCGAGCTGGCCGCCGCGTCCGTCACGGAGCCCGCCATCCCTGTGTGGTCCAACACGACTGCGAGCCCCTATCCGGTCGAGGCGCCGTCCGTACGGGCGCTCCTGGCGCGTCAACTCGCCGAACCCGTGCGATTCGCCGAGCAGATCGAAGCGATGTACGCCTCGGGCGTGCGGACCTTTGTGGAGGCCGGGCCGGGTCGGGTGCTCACGGGCCTCGTCGGCCGCATTCTGGGCGACCGGCCGCACATCGCGGTGCCGATCGACATCGCGGGCGAACACGGCCTCACGCGCCTGCTGAACGCGCTGGGCGAACTCGCCGCCGCCGGGGTCCGGTTCGACCCGGAGCCCTTGTTCGCCGGCCGCGCCTCCGCCCTGCCGGCTGAGCCGCCCCGCCGAGCCGGATGGCTGGTCGACGGCCACCTCGTCCGCACGGCGGACGGCGTTCCGGTCGCGGGTGGACTGCTCCCGGCACGGCGGGTGACCCCGGTTCGTCCGGCGGCGGAGGCCGCGGACCGGCGTGAGGACGCAGTACTGGAGTACCTGCGTGGGGCACGGGAACTGGTGGCTGCGCAACGGGACGTACTGCTGGGGTACTTGGGCGCTGAGGCCGCTCCCAGAGCTGTGTCGGAGCCGCTGCCGGAGCCGCAGGCGGTTCCTGCGCCAGTGCGGGCCGACTCCGAGGAGCCCGCTGCCGGTCAACCTCCTCTGACGCCCGATCAACTCCTGGACGCCGTCCTGGAAATCGTCCACATCAGGACCGGATACCCGAGGGAGATGCTCGACCCGACGCTGGATCTGGAGGCCGACCTCTCGGTCGACTCCATCAAGCGAGTGGAGATCATCGGCGCGCTGGCCGACCGGATCGGGCTGCCGCGGGGAACGGACGGCCCGGCGAATTCGGCCGTCGAGGAACTGTCCCGGCTGAAGACGATCGGCGGGATCGTCAAGTGGATCGTGACACGGGACGCGGCGGCGGAAGCCGTGTCGGCCGACGGGCCGGTGCGCGCCGCAGGGCCCCCGGCCCCCGAGGAAGCGGCGACGGCCCCGGTGCCGCTGCCGAACCGGCTGGTCGTCGAGGTCGCCCCCATCGGGCCGGCCGACACCCGCGACCCCGCCGACGTACTCCCCGGACTGCGGCTCGCCGTCGTCGACGACGGGCTCGGTGTCGCCGCCGCCCTCGCCGCCGCGCTGGAGTCCCATGGCGCAGAGGTGCGCACACTCCACCCGGACCGGCTCGCGGACGCTGCAGGAGCAGACGGCGTCGTGGACCTCAGCGCCCTGCGACCCACCCCCGCGCCTGTGCTTCCGGAGAACTTCGCCGCGCTGCGCGACATTCTGACCGCAGGAACGCACCGGCTCCTGCTCGTCACCGGCCGCGGCGGCGACTTCGGCCGGACCGGCTCGCCCGACCCCGTCCCCGGCGCCGGACTGTACGGCTTCGTCCGTACCGCGGTGATCGAGTACCCCGGCACCGCAGTACGCGCCGTCGACGTCGACCCCAAGGACCGCCCCGAGCGGATCGCCGCCCATCTCATCGCCGAACTGTGCGCCGCCGAGGAGCCGTTGGTCATCGGCTACACCAACGGCACCCGCAACACGCTGCGGACCGTGTCCGCGCCCCTGCCGGTCACCGAAGCGATGCCACCGCTCCCGATCGGCCGTGACGCGGTCGTCCTCCTCACCGGGGGAGCCCGTGGCATCACCGCCCGTACGGCCCTCGCCCTCGCCGAGGCGACCGGCTGCCACATCGAAGTCGTCGGCCGCACCTCACGGCCCGACGACGCCGAGGATCCGGCCGTCGCCCACGCCCACGACCGCGTGTCCCTGCGTGCCGCCCTGTTCGGGAAGGGACTGCGCACACCCGCCGAAATCGAGGACGCAGCGACCCGCATCCTCGCCGCGCGTGAGGTGCGGGCCACGCTTGCCGCCCTCAACAGCACAGCCGCCTCGGTGTGCTACCACGTCGCCGACGTGACCGACGCCGAAGCCGTACGCGCCGTCGTGCACGACATCCGTACCCGCCACGGCCGTCTCGACGGCATCGTGCACGGCGCCGGAACCATCGAGGACCGCCGGCTCGCCGACAAGGACCCGGCATCCTTCGCGCGGGTCTTCGCCACCAAGGTCGACGGCGCCCGCCACCTCGCCCACGCCGCCGCCGACCACGGCGAGGATCCGGCCCCCGCCTTCCTCGCTCTCTTCGGCAGCGTCGCCGGTGTCTTCGGCAACCGCGGCCAGGCCGACTACGCGGCCGCCAACGAAGCCCTGGACACGCTCGCCACCACCCCCGCCTGGTCACGCCGGTTCCCAGGCCGTGTGCTGAGTGTCGACTGGGGCCCGTGGGCAGCCGAGGCCGGCGGCATGGTCACACCCGAACTGGAACGGATGTACACGAGCCGCGGAATCCCGGTCCTCGTTCCGGCAGCCGGAACTGCGGCGTTCCTCGCCGAACTGGCGCACGGCACCGAGGGGCAGGTCGTGCTCATGGCGGGGGAGCCCTCCCATGGCTGACGGCGGGCCACGCCCGACCGACGCCGCCATCGTCGGCATGGGCGCGGTCTTCCCCGGCGCCGGGGACCTGGCCGCCTACCGGCGCAATCTCTTCGCCGGCACCGACGCGATCGGCGATGTGCCGCCCGACCGCTGGGACCCCGAGGTCTACTACGACCCGGGCGCGTCAGAGGGCCTCGCCCGCAGCGACCACTTCTACTGCAGGCGCGGCGGATTCATCGACGACCTCACCGCGTTCGATCCGACCCGCTTCGGCATCATGCCCGCGGCCGTGGCGGGCGCGGAGCCCGACCAGCTGCTCGCGCTGCGCGTCATCGCCGAGGCCGTGGCCGACGCGGGAGGCGAGGAGCGGCTGCCTGCCGACCGTTCCCGCATCGGCGTGATCCTCGGCCGCGGCGGTTTCATGGGCGTCGCCACCGCCCGCCTCGACCAGCGCGTGCGCACCGCCCATCAGCTCGCCGCGACCCTGCGGGAACTCGCACCCGAACTCGGCGACGAGCGGATCGCCGCCGTACGCGAGGCCTTCCAGGCCGGGCTCGGGCCCGAACAGCCGGAGGCGTCCATCGGCCTCGTGCCGAGCTTCACCGCGGCCAGGGCCGCCAACCGGCTCGACTTCCGGGGCCCCGCCTACACCCTCGACGCCGCCTGCGCGTCGTCGCTGATCGCCGTCGAGCAGGCGGTCGGTCTGCTGGCGAGCGGGAGTTGCGACGTGGTGGCCGCCGGAGCCGTGCACCACTGCCATATCGCTACGCTCTGGAGCGTTTTCACCCAGTTGCGGGCGCTGAGCCCGAGCCAGCACATCCGCCCGTTCGACCGCCGCGCCGACGGCACGCTGTTGTCCGAGGGCACCGGAGTCGTACTCCTCAAACGCCTGGCCGATGCCGAGCGCGACGGCGACCGCGTCTATGCCGTCGTACGGGGAGTGGGCGTCGCGGGCGACGGCCGGGCCGCGAGCCTGATGAGCCCGCTGGTCGACGGCCAGGTCCGCGCTCTGCGGAAGGCCTGGTCGCAGGCCGGCCTCGACCCGACAGCGCCCGACGCGCTGGGTCTGCTCGAGGCGCACGGCACCGGAACGCCGGTGGGGGACGAGGCCGAACTCGCCACGCTCGCGGAGGTGTTCGGGCGGCGTACTCCAGGCGCCGAACCGGTGGCGATGGGCTCGGTGAAGTCGATGCTCGGCCACACCATGCAGGCGTCGGGTATGGCCGGGCTGATCAAGGCGGTGCTCGCGGTGCACCACGGGACGCTGCCGCCGACCCTCCATCTGGAGGAGCCGCACGAGGGCTTTGCCGGGACACGGATGCGTCCGGTGACGGAGGCGGAGCCCTGGCGGCGGGGGAGCGGGCCGCGGCGGGCGGGGGTGAACGCGTTCGGGTTCGGCGGGATCAACGCGCATGTGGTGCTGGAGGAGGCACCGGGAGCGGTCGTCCCGGCCGGCCGTGTCCGACGGCCCGTATCGGCCGATGTCACGCTGTTGGCCGCCGCGACTCCTGCCGAACTCGGCCGTCTGGTCGAGGCGATGCCTGGAGAAGTCATGCCGTCGTCGGCCGGACCCTGCCGCCTCGCCGTCCTCGGACTGACCCCCAAGCGCCAGGCGCTGGCCGCGGCGGTCGTGGCTCGTGGCAGGCCGTGGCGCGGTCGCGGTGGCGTCTGGTTCACCCCCAGCCCGCTGCTCGCGCGCGACGGCCGGCTGGCGTTCGTCTTCCCGGGCCTGGAGCCGGACTTCGCGCCGTGCGTCGCCGACGTCGCCGACCACTTCGGCCTGCCACGGCCCGCCCTGACCGACGGTGGCACGCTGGTGGAGCGAGCGGTGGACGCCATCGCCGTCGGCCGGTTCTTCGCCCGCGTCCTGCCCGAACTCGGCATAGAGGCCGATCTGTTGGCGGGCCACAGCTTGGGGGAATGGACCGCCATGGTGGTCGCCGGGATGTATCCGCAGCGGGCCGTCGACACGTTCCTCGACTCGCTGCGGCCGGGTGATCTCGACGTTCCGGATCTGGTGTACGCGGCCATCGGCTGCGGATCCCGGCAGGCCGCCGAGGTGCTGGACGGCCTGGACGGGGTGGCCGTCAGCCACGACAACTGCCCCCACCAGTCGGTGCTCTGCGGAGAGCCCCGCCCTGTGGGGGAAGCGCTGCGGCGGCTGGCCGGGCAGGGTGTGCTCACACAGGAGCTACCGTTCCGTTCGGGCTTTCACACGCCGATGTGGGCGCCGTACCTCGACCAGGTCCGCGCCGCGTTCGGCCGCCTGCCGCTGAGGCCCGCGCCGGTGCCGGTCTGGTCGGCGACCACGGTCGCGCCGTACCCCGCCGACGAGCGCGAGGTGCGGGATGTGGTGCTCCGCCATCTGCTGGAGCCGGTGCGCTTCCGGGAGCTGACAAGCCGCCTGTACGCGGAGGGCGTGCGCGCCTTCGTCCAGCTGGGCCCGGGCAGCCTCCCGGGCTTCGTCTCGGACACCCTGCACGGCCGCCCCCACCTGGCGGTCTCGGCGGGTGCGTCCCGGGGAGACACCGGACTCGCCCAACTCCGCGCGCTGGCGGCGGCGTTGTGGACGGAGGGTCTGGACGTTCGCTGGGACACTCTGGTCGAGCGCGAGCCGGAGTCTGGTGCCGTGACGAGCACCGAGCCGGTGGCGCCGACGGCTGCAGCCGCCACCGCGAAGCCTGTCGGCCCCGCGCCCCGCTCCCTACCCCTCGATCTCGGCTCGCCCCTCATCCGTCTCGGTGCCGCCGCGCCTCCGCTCCAACTGGCCGGAGTGCCCCGGACCGTCCGCACGCACCTCGCCGATCGGCCGAGACTGCAGTTGGCCCTCGACGCCGTGCTCGACGAGGCCGAAGACGCGGCGCGCGCCGTCGCCGACGGCTGGCGTACCCCGCCCGCGTCCGGGGCCACCACCCGACGGCTGTCCCTCGACACCATGCCCTACGTCCGCGATCACTGCGTCTACCTCCAGCCCGACGCCTGGCCCGAGCCTTCCGACCGCTTCCCCGTCGTCCCCATGACCACCCTGCTCGACCTTGCCGCGGACGCCGCCCTCGAAGCGGCCCCGCAGACCACCGTGACCGGTTTCGACGACGTACGAGCTCTGCGCTGGCTGCCCGTCGCGCCCCCCGTCGACGCGGAGTTCACCGTCACTCCAGAAGCCGGCGGGCGCGTACGCGTGGAGATCGGCGGGTGCGCGAGCGTCACCGTCATCCTCGGAGCCCGCCACCCCTCCCCTCCCGCACCCGATCCTTCCGCACTCACCCGCGAAGGCCCGGCCCCCGTCAGCGCCGAGGCCCTCTACCGCGACCGGTGGATGTTCCACGGTCCCGGCTTCGCCGGTGTCCACGAGGTGTCCGCCGTCGCCGACGACGGCATTCGCGGGGTGCTGCGCGCCCTGCCCGCGCCCGGCGCGCTGCTCGACGCGGCCGGTCAACTCCTCGGCCACTGGATGCAGTTGCGGCTGCCGGTCGACCGGCTGGTGTTCCCCGCGTCGCTGGAGCGGGTCAGCCTGTACGGACCGGTGCCCCGCGACGGCTCGCTGATCCGCGCCACCGCCCGCATCCGCTCCGTGCGGCCGGACGCCGTGCAGGGCGACGTGGAGCTCGTCCGCGCGGACGGCACCGTACTGGCCCGGATGGACGGCTGGACGTACCGGCGCTTCGCCGCCGACGAGCGGGTGTGGCCGATGAAGTTCACGCCGGAGATCTGCGGCATCGGCGAGCCGCAGCCCGGCGGCTGGTGTCTGGCCCGGCGTCGCTGGACCGATCCCGCCTCGCAGGAGCTGGTGATGCGGCGCTATCTCGGTGCCGCAGAGCGGGTGGCGTACGAGCAGCGCGCGCCGCGAGCCCGCGCGGCCTGGCTGCTCGGGCGGATCGCGGCGAAGGACGCCGTACGCCGGCTCCTCTGGGACCGTGGTGCCGGACCCCTGTTCCCCGTGGAGGTCACGGTCGGCAACGACGAGGCGGGCCGCCCGCACCCCGAGGGCCCGCTCACCGCCGGGCTGCGGCTCTCGCTGGCCCACAAGGACCGCCTCGCGGTGGCGTATGCCCACCCCACCCACGCCGTCGGCATCGACATCGAGACCGTCACCGAGGACCCCGCTGCTCTGAGCCGGATCGCGCTCACCGCCGACGAACGACGGCTCGCCGGACAGATCGCCGCCCGTGACCGACACGGCGAGGCGCATGCGCTCACCACGCTCTGGTGCGCAAAGGAAGCCGCGGCCAAGGCGGAGGGCACCGGCCTGGGGGGACGCCCTCGGCAGTGGACCGTCACAGCCGCAACGGCCGGACTGCGCGTGGTCTCTCCGGAGGGCCGCACCCATTGCGTACGAACCGAAACCCTGCACGACCTGTCCGGACCGGACACCGCACCCACCCCGCACGTCGTCGCCTGGACCGTACCCCCCACCCCCGACCCGGACGGAGCCCAGCCATGACATCCGACCCCGCAGCGATACGAATACTCGCCGAGATCACCGCCATGCTCGTGCAGACCGTCGGCGACGAGTTCCTCCTCGCCGAAGAGGTCACGTTCGGGACCACCTTCAACGAGGACCTGGCGCTGGAGAGCATCGAGTTCGTCGCGCTCGCCGAACTGCTCCAACAGCGTTACGGCGCCGCGGTGGACCTGATCTCCTTCCTGGCCGAGAAGGACATGGAGGAGATCCTGGCGCTGACGGTCGGCGACCTCGTGGCCCATATCTCCGGCACACCCGTGTCGGCTCCGGCCGGCTGAGCACGCGATGGCCGAGATCCTCGCCAACTCCCTGCGCTTCCATGTCCACCGGCTGCCGGCAGCCGACGCACCGGGTGAAGCGGGCGCGACCGCCGTCTTCCTCCACGGTCTGGTCGTCGACAACCTCTCCAGCTTCTACGCCACCCTCGCCGTCCCGGCCGCCCGTGCCGGGCACGACATCGTCCTGTACGACCTGCGCGGCCACGGCCGCACCGAACGCCCGCCCACCGGCTACGACACCGCCACGGCCGTTCAGGACCTGACCGCCCTGCTCGGTGCCCTCGGACTCGACACCCGCCCGGTGACCCTCGTCGGCAACAGCTACGGCGGCACGATCGCGCTGCGTACCGCACTGGCGCGGCCCGATCTCGTCGCCGGGCTGATCCTGATCGAGGCACCGCTCAGCGGCCCGTGGATCGAGAACATGCTGGACACGCTCTCCGTCGCCGCTCTCGACCTCGAAGGCAGCAAGGTACCGAAGGAACTCGCTTCGCTCGGAGCGCGCAAGGCGGCCCGGCTGACGGCGACCGCCGACGAACTCCTCAACCGGACGTCGCTGATCGACGACATCGGGGCGGGCCGGGTGTTCACGGCCGAGGACTTCGCGCAGCTGCGCTGTCCGGTGCTGGCCGTGTGTGGTGAGCACTCCGAACTCATCGCCGGTGCCCAGGAATTGGTCCGTCACGCACCCGACTGCACCGTCCGGGTCCTGCCCGGTCTGGGTCACGACGTACTGCAGGGCGGCACCGATGAGCTCCGCCGGGTCGTGCTCGACCGCCTGGCCGCTGCTGCCCGTCGACAGCCCGACGCGGTGACCGTATGAGGGCGCTGTTCGTCGTGCCGCCGCTCGCCGGGCACGTCAACCCAACCGTCGCCGTCGCCGCCGAACTCACCGCGCGCGGACACGAGGTCGCGTGGACCGGCCCCGCCGAGGTCCTGTCCGCGCTGCTGCCCGCCCACGTCACGCTCCTCCCGTCCGGCGACCACGCCGGACCCGGAGGCTATGGCGCGCTGCACGACCGCTGGCGCGATCTGCGCGGCGTCGCCGCACTGCGCTTCCTCTGGCAGGAGGCGTTGATCCCGCTCGCCCACGCGATGGTTCCCGGAGTGGAGGCGGCGGTCGACGCGTACGACCCCGATGTGCTCGTCGTCGACCAGCAGGCGCTGGCCGGGGCCTTGGTCGCGCGGCGGCGCGGACTGCCATGGGTGACATCCGCGACGACCACGGCCGAGTTCACCGGGCCGTTCGCCGGATTCCCGAAAGTGGGGGAGTGGGTGACGGACCGGATCGCCGGATTCCTGGCCGACTGCCGCGCGCCCGTCGACTGGGACCCGCGGTTCTCGGACCGGCTGGTCCTGATCTTCTCCACTCCTGAACTGGTCGGCGGGGACGGCGCGTTCCCCGAGCACCATGCCTGGGTGGGACCCGCCCTGGGCTCCCGTCCTTCCGATGCCGCGTCGTTCCCGTGGCACCGACTGGATCCCGTACGGCGCCGGGTGCTGGTCTCGCTCGGCACGCTCAACCGGGAGGCAGGCGGCCGCTTCTACGCCGCTGCCCTGAATGCCGTGGAACGGCTGGCCGAGCATGTGCAGCTGATCGTCGCAGCGCCCGCGGACGTGGTCGGCGAGGTGCGCGAGGACCATGTCCTGCTCCAGGAGTACGTTCCCCAACTCGCCCTGCTGCCGCATCTCGACGCCGTGATCTCTCACGGCGGACACAACACCGTCTGCGAGACGCTCGCCCATGGTCTGCCGCTGGTCGTCGCGCCGGTCCGGGACGACCAGCCGATCATCGCCCAGCAGGTCGCGGCTGCCGGGGCCGGAGTCCGGGTGCGCTTCGGCCGGCCTCGCGCCGACGAGATCCAGGCCGCGCTCACCGCGGTGCTCGACGATCCGGACCACCGGCGGGCCGCCCGCCGTATCCAGGCATCCTTCGCGGCGGCCGGCGGCGCCGCGGCCGCGGCCGACAGGTTGGAGAAGCTCACATGACACCGTCGCGTACCCGCCGCGTCCCCTGGACCGCCGCCGCCGTCCTGGCGGGCCTCACCGCGGGCACCGTGCGCGCCCGCCGCCGGCTGGCCGCCGTTCCTGTCCTGGACATGACCGTCGAGAGTCACCCCACGGACGGCTGGCACGTGATCGCGGCCCGGGGCGTCGAAGTCGACAAAGCGACCGTGAGTGCCGCAGTCGCCCACGCGGAACGTACCGGTCTCGAAGTCCTCGACCTGCTGCCGGGCAGCCTCGACGCCGAACGCGCGCTGGGCCTCCTGCGCCTGCTGGAGATCGGCGACGGGCGCTATGCCCGCACGGCGCAGCCGCGCGGTGCGGGACATGCCGTCCTGGTCGCGGAGGACGTCCGCACGCGCGCCGGAATCGAGACCGACGCCGGCCTCACCACCGCCGAAATGCACACTCTGCTCGGCCGGCTGAAGGACTACGCACCGGCCTCCACCGGCATCGCCGTCGCTCCGGGACTGGCCGTCCCGGCCCGTGAACCCGCCCGCCGGGCAGCGGAGTTACGCGCACAAGGGCTGCCGCCGGGCGTGGTGACCGCGGCCCAGCTGGCAGGTCTTGCCGTGCTGGCACGCGCGGCCGTCAAGGACGGCCGGTGGGGCGCGGCGGCGCTCGCGCTGTACTGGCTGCAGCCCTCGCTGATCCTGGGCCGCCCGGAGAGCCCGCTGCGACCGGCCGATCTGCCGCGCGCCACCGCGGCGCGGCCGCTGCACTCCGTCCACACCATGCTGCGAACGGCCACCAGCAGGGGCCCGTCCCAGTCCGGTCCGACTCCGGAAATGGAGGCGCTGCGACCCCTCTACGCGGCCGAACTCAAGGCCGGCACCGAGCGGTTCTTCGAACCGCGCCGCCCCGACTGCCCCTGGTGCGGCTCCGCCGACCTGTCCGTACGCACCCGGATGCCGGATCTGTTCCAGGCCAAGCCGGGCAGCTTCACCCTCGATGAGTGCGGGGTGTGCGGGCATGTGTTCCAGAACCCGCGCCTGTCCCTGGACGGACTCGACTTCTACTACCGCGACTTCTACGACGGCCTCAGCGTGAGCAGCGCGTCCCACGTGTTCGGCCGGATGAGCCGCTCGTATCTGGCCCGCGCGGAAATGCTCAAGCCGTACGGCACCCCGTCCGCCTGGCTCGATGTGGGCACCGGGCACGGTCACTTCTGCAACAGCGCGCGCGACGTCTGGCCCGACACGCGCTTCGACGGCCTCGACATGGCCGCGGAGGTGCGGGGCGCACAGGCCCGCGGCTGGATCGGAACGGCTCACTGCGGGCAGTTCCCCAAGCTGGCTGCCGGGCTGGTGCACCGCTACGACACGATCAGCATGTACCACTACCTGGAACACACCCGTGACCCGTTCGCCGAACTCGACGCCGCCGCCGAGGTGTTGCCGCCCGGTGGGCATCTTCTGATCGAACTCCCGGACCCCGAATCCCGCCTCGGCCGCATGCTCGGCCCGTACTGGCTGCCGTGGTTCCAGCCCCAGCACCAGCACCTGATCCCGGTCGGCAACCTCCGCGACGCGCTGGCCGACCGCGGGTTCACGGTGCTGGCCGAGGAACACGGCGCGGCCCACCAGTCCTGCGACTTCGTCGGCGCGGTCCTGCTCGCCGCGAACCGGATCGCGCCCAGTCCGTACGCCCCTTGGGGCCCGGGCAGCGCGACCCTGATCAGCCGGGCGATCCGCCGTGGCGTCTGGACGGCTTCGCTGCCGTGCTTTGCCGCCGCCGCTGTCCTGGACAAAGTCCGCGCGGCCACGGCCCGTGTCACCGACGGCGGCAACGCCTACCGTCTGCTGGCCCGCCGCACACCGACGCTCCACGAGCCGAGGTGACGGCGATGAGCCCCGAGCCGGTCGGGCCGCTCGGCATCGCCCGGCGGCACACCGCCGACCCCCTCTTCCGGCTGGTCGCCTACGCCCTGGAGGCCGCCCACGACCGGCCACCGGCCACCGTGTGGAGCGCTCCGCACGCCTTCCACCTCGGGTCACCGCGGCTTGTTGCCGCGGCCGGGTGGCCCGTGGCCGCCGCTGCCGCGCCGCGCGACGACGGGATCGTACGCCTGAGTTCCCTTGCCCATCCCGCGCACAGCTGCGAACTCCCGCTCACCGGACCGCCGCTGCCGCACCCCGAGTGGGCGGCTCGCACCTACGCCCTGCTGCGCGCCATGGCCGGCGCCGGATACGGCAGAGGCGGCCTCGATCTCCACATCCACTCCACGCTGACCGCCGCGACCGGGCTGTCCAGCGCCGAGCCGCTGGAGTGCGCCGTGGCGCTGGCGGTCGCCGATCTGCACGCCGGCCGCGCCGGACCACGGCTGCCGCGCGGCCGGCTGGCCGCCCTGGCCCGGGCGGCAGTCGCCGAAGGGGACGAAGTGCTGCGCGAGGCGGCGCTGTTCGCGCGGCCCGGACAAGCACTGATGCTCGGACGTGGCACTCGGCGCCGGGTCCGCTTCGACCCGGACGCGCATGGTTCGCGGCTGACGCTGCTGGTGACCCGTGGCGACGAGCCCGCGCCGGACGAGATCGAGCGCGCGGTGGCCTGCGCCCGGCGCGCCGGTGCGACGGCCGCCTGGTGGCCCGGGCGGCGGCCGGAGCGCAGCGCCATGGTCCTGCTGCCGCGGGAGCGGCTGACGGATGTACGTACCGCCGTGACCGAGGAGTTCCGCGACCGCGGGCTGCGCGTACCGCGGCTGGTGAACATCACCGTGGCGGGCGCGGCCCGCCGCGAGGAGTGAACGGCCGGCGCCGCCGTCGGGGTTCCACTTGCCCTGGATCAGGCCGTGGTCGCGGAAGAGGGTGAGGCCGTCGATGACAGTATCGGTGGCGATCTGGACGCGGCCGGATGGCCATGGCCGCCTTCGGGATCCATCAGCACCGGCTGCCGAACCGCCGTCCGATCTCCCGAAGGAAGTCGCAGAACGCATCAATCCGCGGCTGCGGCTGCAACGCTCGTGGCTGCCCCAGGTTGTCTCCTGATCTGTTCCGTAGAGCAACTCGCCTACGGTGGGACGGCCTTGACGTCGTTGAAGATGGCGGCTCAGCTCGACGAGCTGATATGGCAGTACGAAGACTTCATCTGCCCACCACGTGCAGAGGGTGCTGATGGATCGAATCAGGCGAGACCCATAGTGAGCAGGCTTGAGTCCGCGATCGATCGCCTGGCTCCGCCGAACAGCAGTTACGTGAAGCAACTCGACCTGCACCGCGGCGAGAGGCGCACCGGACCAGCTTGGGCTTTCGGCCGACACCCTCCGCCCGCCGACGCTCCCCGCCTCGGGCCTCGCGGAGTGCGGACTGCCGCACGGCCTCCCACCCACTGGCGAGCTCGGCTGACAACTCGCCGAAATGTGAGCGTGAGACACCGGACAGGGCAGGATGGGAACAGGCCGCACGAGCCCAGCTCAGCTTCACAACTCACCCAACCCGTCCGGCCCTTCTCCTGTCACGGCCCGACCGGGACGATCACCAAGTCCGCCGAGGCGTATGGCTACTCGGCCTGAGTCGCGTCTGCCGGGACCTCGAAGACGATCGCGAGCCCGTCGCGCTCGGTCCCCCGCTCGCCGACGCGCGTGAAACCGAAGCCCGCGATGGTGGCCAGGGAGGCGTTGTTGTCGGATCCGATAGTGGCCCGCACGGTCCTGACACCGGGTTCGGCGGCGGCCCTGGCGAGCAGCGCGGTCAGCATGGCGCGGGCATAGCCCTGGCGGCGGTACCTGGCCACGACGGTGTAGCCGACCTCGACCATGCCGGCCTCGTCCGGCGGCCCGTGGAACCCGGCGTCGCCGACGACGGCCCCGTCCGGCTCGGACACTGCGGCCCGCGTGATCCAGGGCGCGGCAGACGGGTCCTCGGCGAGCTGGTCAGCGCGATAGCCGAAGATCCTGCGGGCCCGGTCGCAGACGAAGTGTTCGTCAAGGGCGACCCCGGCCTCGGCGCTCCCGCCGGCGAGGTCACCGTCGGCAAGCGCCCGCAGCGCCTTTGCGCTGAGCTCGACGAAGCGAACGCGTTTAGCGATGGGGAGGAGTTCGTTATTCATCGCGGAGATGCTCGCCCAGCGCCAGAGGGCTGTCCACCGCTTTACAGCCTCGGCGGACGTCATGATCGTTCCGGTCGGGCCGTGACATGAGAAAGGCCCTGCGGCCGCCGTGATACCTACGCCGAGCCCCATCTCTGATCGCCTCACTCGTCTCCGACCGATCCGCGCAGCGGGCCACCGTTCACCCACCAGCCGAGCCGCCAGGCCGGCACGCCCGAAGCTCAATTTCCCCCAAGATCGGTAGTGCCAGGTCGCCGTGACGATGCCGTGCCGTCGCAGTACGGCGTTCTGGGGCAGGGGCGAGGGGGCGGGGCCTGGCATGTACCGGAACGTGGCGGCTCCTCGGCGGCGGTGGTCATGGGCAGCCCAGCGGCGGAGCAGATTCACGTACTCGTCCGCGAGGGCTTCGGCGTGCGGGCCGTGGGCGATCACGCCGCTCTCGAAGCCGCCGGTGTCCTCGTTCCGGTGCGGATCTGGAACGCCGTCACCGGCTCCCAGACCGCGGTCCTGACAGGCGGCCACACCCGCGAGGTGAACGAGGTTACGGTGTTCACCGGCCCCGGCGGTCGCACCCTCCTGGCCACCGCCAGCAGCGACGGGGTCGGTGCGGGTCTGGGACCCTGCTGCCGGCTGCAGTTCTCTCGTCCTCTCCATTGGTATCGGCGTGCACGACGTCTTGCCGCTTGGAAGGGAGATTGCTCTCGCTACGTCGGAGGGAGTCGTCCTCGTTTCCTTGGAAGCCGCAGCCTGGGAGGAACATCTGCAAGCCGGTCATACCTGTCCCGCCGACCAACTGCAAAGCGGCCGCCTACGGCGGCTCGTGCGAACTCTATTCGGGAGCCCCGTCCGTTCCCGTTGGCCGTGAGCTCTGCACGGCTCGGTCAGCGAGTGTCGAGCGAGCTCGGAACGGTAGTGCAGCGGGCGGGTGTGTGGGTAGGCCGGCGCAACTCGATTGGTGGGTTCCTGAAGGCTGGCCGTGTTGTGATGGGCAGGAGCCAGCGCCCGGCGCCCGTGCCGACCTCGCCCTCCTCGACGCCCCGTCGCACGTCCACCTCGCGTACCGCCCGGGGGTCCCGCTGGTCACGAAGGTGTGGCGGCGGGGGGAGCGGTGACCTGAGGTGCCCGGCAAAGCCCCGCAGAACACCACTGACAACGCGACAGCGCCCTTCTCCGGTGCTGCCGGGGAAGGGCGCCGCGGTGTGTTCGCCTCCGTGTTCTACGAGTGGTCGAGGATCACGCGCTCCGTCTCGGTGTAGTCGATGCGCGTCTCGGCTCCGGTCGTGTGCGGGTAGCGGACGAAGGCCGAGCCCTCGCCGGAGAACGGGCCGCCGGGGGCGTTGGCCAACTGGTCCTTGGGCGAGCCGCCGCGGACGATCAGAGTGTCACCCTGCGGTGGTGCGGCCGTGTTCGGGGGACCCGAGTTGACGGACAGCAGAGCGCTGACCGTGTCCATGGCGGTGATGTCCACCGTGTCCGGGCCGCCGCGCGCGCTTACGCCGATCCGCTCGGTCTGGTCGGTGGTGATCTCGAGGCCCAGCAGACCCTGGACCCGGAGCAGGGTGAGCAGGTCCACGGTGCCGAAGACCGAGTCGGATCCGGTGGTGCCGACGATGGTGACCTCGTCGTCGCCGGCGCCGGGGTTGACTGCCAAGTCGCCTGTGACTCCGGTGAAGTTGAGCGCCTGCGCGGAGTTGGACCGGGACAGCCGCCCGCTGTTGGCGCTGGTCGGGGTGAACGTCAGCGACTCGTCGCCCGCACCGCCCTGGATGGCGACCTCGTGGCCGGTGGCGTCCAGGTTTACCACGGGGATACCGCGGATGCCGACGAAGCCGCCGGGGATGCCCGGGTAGCCGGTCACGGTGTTCTGGTCGACGTCGACGACGAGGTCGGCCGTGGCGCCCGTGAGCGTGAGCGACTGGTTGGCGATGGTCACCGCGAGGGACGGTGACGGGGCGCTGACGTTGCCCGCGAGGTCTTCGAGCCGCACGGCAATGTCGTACGTTCCGTCGTCGAGCGGATCGCTGACGACCTCGTACTCACCGGCCGAGGTGACGGTGTCCTTCCCGACCACGGTGGGCCCGGTGGCGGACGGCGGGTCGGCCGTCAGCCGCACCAGCGCATTCGGTTCGACCGGCGAGCCCTGGAAGGCGGGCTCGGTGATGGTCGTGATGTTGTCGATGCTGTTGCCGCCGGTGTCGCTCGACGACAGCAGGTCCGGGGCCGCGGCCGCTGCGGCCGGTGCGGTCGTGTCGAGCGTGATCCCCAGCCGGTGCGCACTCTCCGGGCCCGAGCCGACGACGTGGGCGGTGCCGGGGACGGCCGGGTCGTCGGACGGGTCGACGATGATCACTTCGGCGGTGATCAGGTTCTCCCCCTCCGTCAGGACGGGGTCCAGGTCGATTGCGTACAGCCCCGGCTTGGTGACCGGGTTCACGGGCTGTGCGAAGCCGACGCGCTCGCCGTCGCGCTCCACGGCCACCTTGAAGCCGGGGGCGTCGTCCACGAGGGCGGACGTGCCGTTCTCCGGCGACAGCGGGATGTTCGCGGCCCGCAGGTCCGCGTCGTCGACCCGGAGGAAGAGCTCCGGCCCGGTGGTCCTGGTGACGTCGTCGTTGTCGAACCGGCCCGAGTCGGACTCGCGCTTGAGGTCGAGGCCGAAGGGTTCGGGGGCCTCGCGGTTGACGACGGAGAGGTCGTACGTCGCCTGCGGTGGGTCGGTCGGCGAGGCGTCACCCGGCTTGGTCGGGTCGGTGATGCCGCTGTCGCTGACCACGATGAAGTACGGCTCGTCCTCGACGACCGGGATTGCGAGCCTGCTGGTCGAGCTGCCCGGCCTGATCGTCGCCACCATGCCTGTCGAGACCTTGTTGCCGAACTTGTCGTACGCGCGGGCCTGGAGCCCGGAGATCACCTCGTTGAAGGCGATGTCGGCGGCCAGGTGCCCGGTGTGGCGGGGTACGACCCGGAAGAAGTCGACGTCGGTCGCGCTGTGCAGGCTGAGCCGGCGCCCGTTGAACCGGTCGTCCGAGCCGAGCGCGGCGGCGACGGCCGTGTCGATGGACTCGTTCGGTTCGAACGTGTCGGGAAAGGCCCCGAGCAGCGAGAACGTGTCGTAGTACGTGGTCTGGTTTCCGGCGGCCGGGTTGCCGCCGGTCGGCGGGGTGGCATTACCGGTCCAGGTCGCGTAGCCGATGCCGTCGACCGTCCACACACCGTTGTACTCGCCGATGCGCAGGGTCTGCTCGGGGTCGGCCGGCCGGGCGGGGCAGGTCGGCCCGAAGCGGCACCGGGCGTTAAGGTCAGGGTCGAACGGGGCGTCGCTGATCCTGAAGTCCTGCGACCAGGTCAGTCCGCCGTCCCGGCTCGTCGTGCCGTAGACCTCGAGCAGGAAGTTGTCGTTCCCGTTCGGCCCGGTGCCCCCGTTCCGCTCGCCGCTGCGGGTGTCGTACCAGTGGACGACAATGTTCCCGTCCTGGTCGAGGTGCGCGGTGGGCATCACCGCAAGGGTCTGGCCCGGTCCGTGGTCGACCCTGGTGGGCGGGCCGAAGGAGACGCCGTTGTCCGTGGAGCGGGCGATGCGGACGTCACCGTCGTCGCCGTTCCCGAAGTTGTCGTTGGGGTCGTCGTTGGCGACGACGTAGACGTTGCCCGGCCGGGCCGGGTCGGGCAGCACCCACGGCTGCATGGAGCCCTGGAGCCAGAAGTCGGTCCCCGGGATCTCACCCCCCGAGTTGTCCTGCACGTTGCAGGAGACGCTTGCCTGTCCGGGCCCGAACGCGGAGGTTCGCTGCGGAACGGTACCGGCGGCGAAGTCGGCCCCGCCAGAGCCGTCGCGGAGGAGCTGTACTGTGCCCGCCCCGGGCGCCCCGTCGGTCCCCTCGTCGCAGATGTTGGCGTGATAGACGACGTAGAGGTCGCCATTCGGACCGACAGCCGCGTGGGAGGGCCAGGAGTTCCCGTCCCCGGCCGTGGAGAGGACTTGTGGCGCCGACCAGTTCGTGGCGCCGCTCTCGAGGCGGGAGAACTGGATCTCCCACGGGGTGCCGAGGTCCGACCAGACGACGTAGAGGTTGTCCCGGTAGGGGCTGGTGGGGTTGGCATCGGCCACCAGCCACTGCTTGTCCTGGTTGTTCGGGCTGTTCGCGCTCACCTGGACGGGTGTGTAGGTCTGGTTCCCCGTCGTCGTCAGGTCGTTGATCTGGCCGACCCCCACTCCGAACCGGTTGGGGGTGGTGTTGAAGCTGGTCGAGAGATGGGTGACGAACAGGCGCCCCTGTGAGTCGAAGGCGAGGGACGGGTCCCCCGAGCACGGGAGGGCCGACGTCCGCGTGATCGGGAAACCGTCCTTGCCGAAGTTGTTGTCGATACGGACGGTGCATCCCCGCATGACGGCGACCTGCGATGGTTTGCGGGGATTTGCCGTGGCGTTGTGCGGCTCGAAGCCGGTCTCGAGCGCTTGGTCCTGACCTGCCCACGCGGGGGCGGGTCCGACGAAGACAAGCGCCTGCAGCACGAGGAGAATGCTGCTGACGATGGTGAGGGCACGCCGTTGCCTGCGGTTGTTCAGCATGCGTCCCCCTGTCTGGCTCTGCTCATCCTTCTCCTTCCGGTCCAGCGACCGGCGGGCGGTGCTGATCGCCCGCAGACAATGGCAGCCCGGCGCCGCTCCCCCCGGGGGGTCTCGGGACGGGTCACCGGAATTCACCAAGATCACCGACAGAACCACCCGTCCGGAGCAGACGCCCAGCGGGAGAGAAGGGGGACGAGCGGCATCGGGGGCGCCTGCCGGCGCCGGCCGGTCCGTACGGATCAGCTGCTCCCGGAAATCGGGTTGCGCGGGCATGAGAGCGTGAACGGATGAAGACCATCGGCCTGATCGGCGACATGAGCTGGGAATCCAGCGTGCGCCAGCGCCTCCTGGAACTCGTGTGTCACACCGATCGGAGCCGGCGGGGCGGGTGCGACGAGTACTACGCCCTTCAGTCCGGCGGGGCGGCGAGAGGCGAGCACTTGGGCCACCTTTCCGCCCATTGAGTGGCCCACCACGACGTATTCGCCGTGGTCGAGCTCGTCGATGACGCGTTCGGCGTCGTCGGCGAGCTGCTCGATGCCGTAGGGGCCAGGAACCTGGGTGGACTCACCCCAGCCGCGGTGGTCGTACGAGACGAAGGTCTGCGTGGGGCTGAGGTGTTCGATGACCGGTCGCCAGGTGCGGTGGGAGCCACCCCAGTAGTGGAGGAAGACCAGGGCCGGCCCGTCGCCCTCGCGGACGTGGCCGTAGATCCGCCCGTTCTTGCTCGGTGGCCGGGTGCCGGTAGTAGCCGGAGCGGGACGCTCTGAGCACCCGGCAGATCTGCTGCACGCCGAAGCCGGCACGGTTGTTGGAGATGAAGTCCCAGCGGTAGGAGCTCACTTCACCTCCCGGGCGCAATAGGCCGCTGCCCGGCGCAGGATCTCGCGCTCCAGCTGCCACTCCTGCTCGGCCTTGAGCGGCCGGGCGTTCTCGGCCTGTAGCCGGGCCAGCTCCTCCTCCGGGCTCACGCTGCCGTCGCGCCCACGGGCGCGGTCGGCGCCTCGTCCCTGCGCACCACGTCCGAAGCGACTCCGCGGTGATACCGAGATCCGCAGCCACTGCCGCATACGTCCGCTTTCCGGCCGCGGCGCGATAGAGCGCGACGGTGTCCTTCCTGAAATCCTCCGGATACGGAGTCTGGCATCCCACCTGGACATCCGTCCCTGGACCATCAAGATCCATTGTCAGGGTGTCCACTCCAAAGGATCAGCCTCAGACGGCGGCTCGGCCAGTGCCTCGGACACCGTTGAACGCGCATCCCCCAGCCGCTGAAGTGCGTGTTCCGCCTCACCCACTGAACTTGATTGGGTGATGTCGGAGCGGTTCGCCTGACGGCGGCTGGCTGCCTCCGTAGCCCTGGTAGCTGTGAGGTACGCACAAGGCGGCGGGTTGACCGACGCCGAGAGGGCCGCGCGGGAGCGAATCCGGCTACAAGCCGTCGAACGTTTCGAGGGCCGGGAGAGGAACCGGGAGATCGCTGCCGCGCTGCGGGTGAGCGAGCGGTCGGTGGAGCGGTGGCGCCGGGCCTGGCGTGAGCGCGGAGAGGTCGGCGTCCAGTCGAACGGATCGCCGGGCCGGCCGAAGCTCAGTCCGGTCCAGATCGCCAGACTGGAGCGGGAGTTGGATCGGGGGCCGCTGGCCCATGGGTGGGTGGACCAGCGGTGGACGCTGGCGCGGGTGAAGACGCTGATCGGCAGACTGTTCCGCGTTCCCTACACCGTGGAGGGCGCGCGGCGGTGCGGAAACGGCACGGTTGGTCCTGGCAGGAAGGAGACCTGGCCGCGGGTAAGAGCACCGCGGCGGCGTGCAACGGTTGGATCGTCTTCGGGGACGAAGCCGGGCAGTCGATGACGCCGCCGCGCGCCAGGACCTGGGGCCGGATCGGCCGCACCCCGCTCGTCCGCGTGCGCGGTCGGGGTTCCGGCCGAGGTCGATGGCGGGCATGAGCTGCTACAGGACGGGTGAGCGGTTCCGGCTGATATACCGAGTCCGCGAGTATCGGCGCCGCAGGGGCGAGCCGAAGGGCTTCGGATGGCGGGACTTCCGGGACCTGATCGTCCGCGCCCGGATCCAGCTAGGTGGCCCGATCGTGCTGGTCTGGGACAATGTCCGCCTGCATCTGACCAGGCCGCTGCGGGAGTTCACAGCGGCGAACTCCGACTGGCTCACCGTGTTCCAGTTGCCGACCTACGCGCCGGACCTGAACCCGCAGGAGGGCGTCTGGTCCCTGGTCAAACGCGACATCGGCAACCTTGCCGCAGCCGATCTCGGCCAGATCACCTGGGCCGTGAAGCACCGGCTCAAGCAGATCCAGCACCACTCGGACCTGATTGACGGCTGCCTCGCCGGCACCGGCCTGATCATGGACGGCTGACCTACATCCCCCCGGTGACGGACACCGACGCCGAGGATTCCCGTCGCCGCCCGCCGGGGCGTTCAGCGTCGGCCGTAGCGCGGCCTGGACCCGCTCGGCCTCCTCCCGCAGCCGCGCGACATTTTCCCGGATCTTCTTCTCCCTGGCTTCCAGCAGACCGAGTACTGACGGCACCGGGTAGCCGGGCGACACCCGATGGCTCGGAGCGTTTGCCGGTTCGTCCCCGCGCGCCTCGGCCAGCCGTGTCGCCCTGCAATGGGCCTGCCGGGCAGGACCGTTGCGCGCCGGGGCGACCGGTGTGCTCTGGTGCTCGCTGTCCACCGGCAGATGATGGCCTGCTTCGCACACCCACCTCGCTGCCCGGCCAGGAAAGGGTCAGTGACCCGGACTGGCGTGATTGCGCTGTCCCGGCTGTGCCTCTTCCTGTGCGGTCCACCGCAAGCCGCCTCGTCTCGCGTGTGCCCGCCTGTGCCGGGGTCGGGAACTCTGGGCAGGCGCCCGGGCGGTTCCTCGAGGATGCCACACGGCTCGGTGGATCCGGTGGCACTGGGCTCCCAGGCGTGCGTCGGTGCCCGCTGAGCATTGGCTCTGGATCAGCGCAGGCCACACTTCCGGTGCGCAGGCGGGGTAAGGCGTCGGCATACGGCGCTCACGCGCCCCGGTCCCTCGACGCCATCTCATGTGGCGGGTCTGCGGGTAGCAGATCACGCCTGAAGTGTGAGCAGGGCGGCGGGCCAGTGCTCGTCCGACTGGAGGCCGTCCCAGCCGAGGATCCCGCAACACAGAGCCGCTCGCCGTATGAGCGAGTCGGGCCTGTGCACCCATCGTGCGACGTCCTCTCAGACCGTCTGCCAGAGGCTTTGCGGTTTCGACCGTCCAGTGCGGCGAGGCAACCCCGGCGTGGACCCGGAGCAGACCGAATGTCCGTCCGAGCGACGGGAGCATGTCGGTGACGCTGGCTACCGTAGGGACATGATCGATGCCGAGGACATCCGTCGTATCGCTCTGTCCTTTCCGGAGACGGTGGAGAAGGAAGCATGGAACATGCCGACATTCCGCGTGGCCGGGAAGATGTACGTCACCATCCCCGACGATCAGACATCGTTCGCCGTGCGCTGCCCGAAGCACGAGCGCTCAGAACTGATCGCTGCCGAGCCGCAGAAGTTCTGGGTGCCACCGCACGAGGCGAGTTCAGCCTGGGTCCGGGTGCGGCTCATCGCGTTGGAGGATCTGGTCGAACTGCGCGACATCCTCGTTGACTCCTGGAGACAGGCGGCGCCGGATCGGCTGACCGACGAGCACCCCGACCTGCGGCCGGGCGCGGTCACCGGCGAGTGAACGCCTGCGGCCACGTCGGCACGCCGGTTCTCGCGCGCCAGGGACTTCAAGACGACTGTGTCGTCGTCGAGATGATCGGCGCGGGTGTCCGGAGTGTGATCGAGAGCAGCTCGGTGGCGCGCGCCTCGTCGTGTGCAGGCGCAGTGCACCGTTGACCGGACACCGCAGGCCGACCGCAGGCGGCGGACCAGGCGTCCGCGGCAAGCGTGTACGCGACGGCCGGCTGATTCTCGAAGGCAGCGCGCGTTTGTTTCAGCCGTGCGAGAGGCTTGATCGGCCGTCCTCGTCGGTGAGGAAATGGACGTGGTGCAGTTCGGCGGGCGCCTGGGGGCCAAGATCGAGAAGGTCGGAGTCGTCTTGGACTTGTTGCCAGAACTCCGCTTCGGTCGATGCAGTCCCGAGGACCATCCACGGTGCGCCGTACTTCGTCCTCGCCACCCATACCCCAAACTGCCGAGGTCCCGAGTGGAACAGTTCCTCTCCGACCGGTTCCTCCTGCATCTCGGCGACCAGGCTTGAGGTGTGTTGGTGCAGACATTCGTGCTGCAAGTGCCGTCGCTCCCAGCAGGTGCGAAGAGACTCCGTCGCCGAGTCGACGAAGTCGTCGGCCGCATCCAGCGCCCCTTGATCAGCGTTCGAGGCAGCGGGCCGACGAACGCGCAGCAGCAGTTCGTGCCCGCAAGGCTGGTAGCTGAAGAGCCTGAAGATTGCGATCGGGACGCTCACCGGATCATTGTGCCGCTCACACGCCGGCGATTTCCGCCATCCCGTCGCCCTCGACCCACCCAGCGGGGAGCGGACCGGCGGCCATGGGCCGCCATGACGTGCAGACACGGCAGCACCGGTGACCAACGCCGTCTCGTTCGGGCGACGGTCTGCTCGATCGCGAAGGACCGTTGCGTCTCACCACATGCCTCGCATCGCGGATCACCCTCCAGCGAGGGAGCCATACTTGCCGATATGACTACCCGGTACTTCGCTCATCAGAGCTGCGAGCCCGACGGCGAGCTCACGGCCGACGAGGCCGCGCGCCGGCCCCACCACGTGCGGCGGATCGACGCCGGGGCCGGGGCGATTGTCGAGCGGATCCACGAGGGCGTGATCCACGAGGTGATCTACGACGGTGTCGAGCCGGCCGGGCACGCCGCGCGTTACGGCGCCCTCCCGTACCAGGTGGTGGGTACGACCCGGACCGCGACCGGCCGGGTGATCGAGCGCGGCTACCACCGCGCCGACGGCACCCTGACCGCACGCGCCCGCACCGAGATCGATCTCGACGGCCGGCCCCAGGTCGAGGAGCACTTCGACGGCGCCGACGCGCCGACCTCGCGCGACATCTACTCCTGGCACGGCGACCGGCTGTGCCAGGTGGTCACCCACCAGCCCGACGGGCGCAGCCACGTGACCTACCGGTCCGACGACGACGGTGACGACGACGCCCCGGTCGCCGCAATGCGAGTGCCTGCGGTGCGCACGGTGCCGTGCCGGCCGTGTGACCGCACCGGCATCTGCGCGACCTGCCGCGGCACCGGCGTCCCGCGCAATCTGCCGGGGGCCGCGCCGGCCGACGGCCGCTGCCGCTCGTGCAAGGGGAGCGGGCGCTGCAACCAGTGCAAAAGCCAGGGACGCTGGCACCCGGTCGGCCCGCCTCGGTCGGCGCGCGAAACTGCCGACCCCGGCTTCGCGCTGTGCTACGAGTGTCACGGCACCCGTGGCTGCGCGATGTGCGAGGGCACCACCTTCGACGACGAGGCCCTGCCGTGCCCGGCCTGCGACTACGGCACCTGCACCACCTGTCTCGGCGAGGGCCAGGTCCCGGCCGCGCATGGTGCGACCGCGGCGCTGCGCACGATCACCTTCGAGCAGGGTCACCCGACCGCTGCCGACGCGCCGTGGGGCCGGCAGATCCTGACCCTGACGACCGACGGCACGCTCGGCTACCAGCAACGGGTCAAGGGCGAGCTCCGCAGCCTGCGCGGCCGGGTCGATCCCACACGGATAGAGGCGCTGCTGGCGGCGCTCGCCCCCACCAGCTTTCCGGCCGCGCCCCAGCAGACGTTCCTGCCCGGCGCGTCGGTGACCACGCTCGCGGTTGAGCCCGGCGGCCGCGTGGTGATCGACTACTTCGTCGCGCTCGAGCTCGACGGCTACCGCGAGGTGATCCGCGCGCTCGGCGATCTCAACACCGCGCTGCGCAAGCGCGACGACGCCGCGCTCGCGGCCTGGCGCTTCAAGCTGTACGCGTGAGGCTCACCCGATGTCCGACCTTGCCTCACCCCGACAGCCTGGCCCGCGACCCGGTCCTCGGCGAGGCCGAGGCCGAGCACTGCAGGCCGCTCGTGCGCGGCCGGAGCTCAGGGTCTGAACCAGCCGACAGCACGAAGGCCCCCGGGAGTTCGTCCTCTGACATCCCAGGGCTTCATGCTGTCGAATTTCACCGCATCGAGAATGTGCGCGGCCTGGCCGGTCTTTACCTGCTTCCTGGCCCGTCGTCTCCCGTCCGCTCGCCGTCCGCCGTGCCCGCGGCCTCCCAGTGCATGCGGATCACCGCGTACGTCTCGCCGTCCCTCGGCGGCCGCGTCCAGGAGCGGGAGGCAAGCGTGTGCAGCCGCCCGTTCACGATTGCATGACGGGGCAGACGGGCACCGAGCTCCCCAGTCACCCCTTCCAGCAGCGACCGTTCCACTTCGACGCCGTCCTCCAGGTCATCGAAGAACCGGCTCGGGTCGAGCGCCCGTGGTATCTCCCCGCTCGACCGGACCTCTCCGTCCACGTACGTGAATGCGTACTGCTCGACACCGTCTCGCGCCACCGAAAGGTGGAAGAACGGTTCCCCATGCCATGTCCGCAGGCCGCTCCAGACCACCACCGCACGGGTGCCCGCGCTGGCGGCTGCGGCTGGGGAGACGAACCGCCGCCGGTCGAACGGGGCGGGGTCGCCGTCAAAGGCGAAGCTCCAACCGGTGCCGGCCCGGCCGACCGCCATGAGAGCCCTGTCGTCGTAGGACAAGAACTCCCTTTGGCTGTCCGCCGATTTGTGGCGCGCCTCCCAGAACGTCATGGGTTCGTTCAGCACGGTGCCGTCCCCGTCCGCGAGACGCCCGGGCAATTCCTCCGGCTCCACCCCCTCCACCAGGATGAACCGGTAGGACGTGCGGTTGTTGCCCGGGTCCGGCTCCGCGAGCCACGCCAGGTTGCCCGGGTCGAGCCCGGCCGTCGGACTCGGTGCCTCGCCGACCTGCCCGCCCCTTGGGGTGGACAGCAGCTCGCGGCCCCGTCCCGGGGTCAGCAGCGGCCCGAGCAGGGGGTCGGCCACCCACCCCAGCGGCGCCAGGTGGTCCGGTCCCAGCGGCTCCCACAGCGGCAGAGCGTTGATGAGCGTCCGCCATGCCTCGTCGGCGTCTCCCCACCGCGCCAGCTCCCGCGCCCGCTCGACCGCCTCCCCGAACGGTCCGGCCGCCGTGTACCGGTAGGTACCGTTCCTCACCTGATCCAGCGTCGCGTAAGCCAGCGCCACCAGGTCGTCGTCGGCGCCCTGCAGATGGAACTTCAATGTGGATTCGTCCCGGTACGAGTGCGCCGCGTGCTCGGCGACCAACGCCGGCAGCAACTCGGGCGCGTACTGCGGGTCCGTCACCAAGTGCTCGAAGTACACCATGTAGGTCTGTCCGAGCAGGCGGCGTATCTGGTCGCCCAGTCCGGCGGCCCGCGGTCTGCCGTACTCCTTGGCCTCGTCCAGCGTCTTCCCGGCCCGTTCCCAGCCGCCGCGCAGCGCCTCCAGCCGGGCCTCGTCCACCAGGGCGTCCAGGTTTCGCGTCGTGTCGTTGACGAATACGGGCGCCCTGTCGCCGGGCTGCGCCCGCAGGCTGTGGAACTCTCGGTACATGTCCCGCATGAACTCGAGGAAGTTCGCGTGCCGCTCGGGTGGCGCGGCCCGCCAGCTCGCCCACGTGTACACGGCCCACTCACCGTCCTCATCCACGTCCTCGGGATCCATGAGGACGTGGGTGATGTCGGACTCGACGTCGAGCTGCAGCCCGCGCCGCCAGATGTCCGCCTCCCGCCGCTCCTCGGCCCCGGCATCCTCGTCCAGGTACTCCTCGAACATGTCCGCGAGTCCCGACCCGTCGTTGTGCCAGCACGCGTCCTTGGTCCCCGCCAGCAGCCACACGAACCCACCCGCGTGCCGCCAACCGTCGCTGACCTTGAGGAACTCCCGGTACGACGGGGGCATCCGTCGGCCGAGGCGCTCCTCCATGGCTGCGATCCGCTCCTCCGGCGCGGGTGGAAACCCCAGCCACCGCGCCCGTCGCGCGGCCTCGTCGTCCTCGCCCCGCGTCTCGCCGTCCGGCAGGGAATCTGCCCACTCCCCGCTCCACTTGAGCAGGAAGGGCCGCCAGTCGAATGCCGTGGTGTCCGTCATGCGTCAGATGCTGCCACCCACCACTGACAGCGCTCCGCTGCTTGCTGCGGTCTGCCGCAGCTCCCGCGGCCGGCTCCCGTCCCTCGGCACCGCCCGGCACATCGCCCCCGCACCGCAGCGCATCGTCAGGTTCGCGTACCGCGCCGCGTGGGCCCTCGAATCCGCCGCGCCCGGGCAAGTGGCAGGCACCGGCGCTCCGCACTGCCAGTACGGCCGTACGTAGACCACACAGCTCTCACCAGTGACCGGTGAGGTGGCAGCTTTGCGCCGCTGAAGTGCCGCTGCTTCACCCCTACTTCGCAGCTGACGAGCGATCGGATTGGCGGCGATGCGGGGTCGAGGGGCCGGGTTCGTGTGGCTCAGGCCGGCAGGGTGGCGAGCTGCGAGTCGAGGGCGGCGGCCGGCGGGTAGGTGGCGCCGACGGCGGTGACGTGTTTCCAGTGAAGGCGGCCGTCTGTGGTGATGATGAATACCGAGCAGCGAATCCCGATCAGAGGCGCGGTGATTCCAACGACCTTGCCACGGGCTCGCTCGGGGTCGGCCAGGAGCGGCATGCGCGGCTCCTGGCTCGGGCAAACTGCTCGTGACTGTCGAGGGTTTGGGGGCCGATGCCCCACACCGGGGACCGCTGCGTCTGGGTGCCGGCGGGGGTTCCACCGCTCGGTGAGGCTCACGACCCGAGCGCCAGCGCCACCGAGGCAGCGAGCGCCGCAAGGGGGTGGAATCCGCCTCGCCGCCAGGCCGGCTCAGCCCTCCGCCCAGGTCCGCAACAAGGCTTCCCGTACATGAGGCTTCGGGGTGCCCTCCAGGCCGTGCTCGCGACCCCACGCCTCAAGAACCCGCGGGTTCGCGGTTCTCGCCACGAAGCGGGCGAGCAGGTCCTGCGAGAGCGCTGCCTCCTCGGCGCCGTACCCTCCGGCCGCCGCCGCGTGCACCTTCAGCTCCTCCGGCCCGTACTCCGTCTCGAGCCGTAGCGTCATCTCCGGCGGCCCCTCCCCGAGGAAGGCACCGACCGCGGCCGAGACCATCGACCCGAGGAATTTCGGCGCGCGGCCCGCAGGGCCCTCGGCGGGCACGTCCTCGACGACCGCGGAATGCAGTCCTTCCCACGCCCACATCCGGGAACCGTCGAGGTCAAGGGCTTGCAGTCCGTCGGCACTCAGCCGGACGCATCCCCCGTCGGCGGCCGGCGGCGAGCCCACGTACACTGCGTCCGGAGTCACCCAGAACAGTCCGACCATCGCCACAACCAATTCCCGCTCTCGTCTCTTCGACACCGGCACCGCTAGCCCGGCCCGCCACTCGTACCGCCCGACCGGATCGGTACGTCGCAGACACGCCGGTACCAACTTTCGGAAGACCACGGTTGACGGCCACCCGGCTCTCGACGCGAGTCTGCCCATCGAGGAAGACGAGCGCGATCCCGGGTGTGAGCAGCTTCCGCAACACCGTCTCCCGCATGGCCCGGGGTGGTCCGGCCGGTCTCCTGGCCGCGTTCACTGTGCTGGCCGTCGCCGAGCTGGTCGCCGGCCCAGTGACCGTGGTCAGCGGCGCGGTCAACGAGCAGCCGCCTGCCACGAACGGTCAGCAGGGCTTTACGGTGGGTCACGAAGGCCTCCGTGCGGTGAAGATTCGACACCTCCACCACACACGGAGGCCTTCACCACGATCAAGACCCGTGCGCGTCGACAACGCTCGTGATCCATACAGCTGGACCGGCGCCCTGTGCGGTGACCGGCAGCCATCCCGGTAGCACCGCAGGCCGCAGGCGGCGCCGGGACCCGTGGTGCTGGGCTTGATCACCCTGTCGGCGCGCGAGGGCCGCCGCATCGTCCGGCCGCCACTGCTTGAGAATTTCCCATACATTGGGGTCTATGCCGGTTCGGCTCCAGACGGTGGACAGTCTCCGGAGACGTGGCAGGAAGATGTCTCGGACGAAGAAGTGTCCGGGCCGCACTGCCGTCGCCGTGGCAGCGGGATGCGCGCTCGCCGTTCTTACCGCCTGCGGCGGCGAGGCAGGCGAGGACGCGGGCGGGGGAACCTCCGGCAGCGACGGTTTCACGGTCGGCCTGCTGCTCCCGGACACCCACACTGCTCGCTGGGCGACCGCGGACAAACCTCTCATCGTGAAGAGGGTCAAGGAACTGTGCCCCGATTGCAGGGTGACTCACGCCTACGCCTCGGCGGACGTGGCCACTCAGCAGCAGCAGATCGAGTCCATGATCGCGGACGGTGCCAAGGTCCTGATCCTTGACCCCGTCGACGACAAGGCACTCCGCTCCTCGATCACCAGAGCCCGCGACGCAGACGTCCCGGTGGTCTCCTACGACCGCCTCGCCGAGGGCCCCGTCTCGGCCTACTCCAGCTACGACTCGGAGGAGATCGGCAGGATCCAGGCCGAGCAGCTCCTCAAGGCGATGGGCCCCAAGGCGCGTGGCGGCCAGATCGTGATGATGAACGGTGACCCCACCGACCCCAACACAAGAGACCTGATGAAAGGCGCGCTCTCGGTTCTCGAGGGCAAGGTGAAGATCGCCAGGTCGTACTACACCGCCGAGTGGATTCCGGAGAACGCCTTCAGGAACATGTCGGCCGCCATCGCCGAGCTGGGCGCGAACCGTATCGACGGCGTCCTGTCGGCCAACGACGGGCTCGCGGGCGGCGTGGTCACCGCGCTCAAAGCCGCCGGCAGCGAACCTCTGCCCCCCGTCACCGGTCAGGATGCCGACCTCTCGGCCGTGCGGCGGATCGTCAAGGGCGAGCAGTACGTCACCGTCTACAAGTCCTTCGAGGCAGAAGCCGCGGCCGCCGCCGAGATGGCCGTCGCGCTGGGCCGTGGCGAAAAGCTCGACACCATCGCGAAGGACCGTGTCAGCAACGACACGAACAAGGAGATCCCGGCCGTCCTGGGCCCCCTCGTCCCGGTGACCCGCGACACGGTCAAGGACACCGTCGTCAAGAGCGGTCTCTACACGGTCAGCCAGATCTGCACCCCTGCGCTCGAAGCAGCTTGCCGGAATGCCGGACTCATCGAATAGGCGCCTGACGCCGCCCCTCCCGCAACGCCGTGCCACTTCGTCTGCGGCCGGACGGGACGGGCGAAGGAGGTGGTTCACGTGCCGAACGCACCCATGCTGGCACTCCGCGGAATCTCCAAGCGGTTCGGCGCCGTCTGGGCGCTCACGGACGTCGAGCTGGAGATCCACGCCGGGGAGGTCGTCGCGCTGGTGGGCGACAACGGTGCGGGCAAGTCCACCCTCGTCAAGGTGATCACCGGCGTCGCCCCCGCCGACGAGGGCGTCATCAAGTGGGACGGCCGTCCCGTCCGGATCTCCCGCCCCCGCGACGCCCAGGGCCTGGGCATCGCAGGTGTCTACCAGGACCTCGCGCTGTGCGAAACCCTCGATGTCGTCGGCAATCTCTTCCTCGGCCATGAGATCGGCAGGACCGGAGTCCTGGACGAGGTGTCCATGGAGCGCCGTGCCCGTGAAATGGAACTGCTGGACACCCTTTCCATACGCATCCCCAGCGTCCGCGTCCCCGTCGCCTCTCTCTCCGCGGGCCAGCGCCAGACGGTCGCGATCGCGCGCGCTCTGCTGAACGAGCCCAGGATGCTCATCCTCGACGAGCCGACGGCTGCTCTGGGCGTCACACAGACCACCCACTTCCTCGACCTGATCGACCGGATGCGGGAACGGGGGGTCGGCGTTCTCCTCGTCAGCCACAACCTGGGGGACGTCAAGGCCATCGCGGACCAGGTGGCGGTGCTCCATCTCGGTCGCAACAACGGCTTCTTCAGCGTGCCGACCACGTCCCAGGAGCAGATCGTCTCCTCGATCACCGGCGCAACCGACAACGCCGTCGCCCATCGCAGGACCCGCGCGTGGGAGGGAGCGATGTGAAAAGGACACGCGCCTCCGCGAACCTCGATCCCACCGGGGCGGGTGGCGGACCTGCCTCCGCCGCGCCCGAGGCCGTCGACCAGCACCGGACGGCGGGTGACAGGGGCTTCAGGAGCTACGCCGGCGATTTCATCGCCAAACTGCGCAGCGGCGAACTCGGATCACTTCCCGGCATCATCCTCGTCATCCTGCTCTGGGCCATTTTCCAGGGTCTTCACCCGCAGTTCCTTTCACCCCGCAACCTGTCCAACCTCAGCGTGGACATCGTCGGCACGGGCATGATCGCCCTCGGCATCGCCTTCGTGCTGCTGATAGGCCAGGTGGATCTGTCGGTCGCCTCGGTCAGCGGGTTCACGGCGGCGGTGTTCGCCGTGCTGAACGTGAACAACGGCGTGCCGGAGTGGCTGGCGATCGTCGCCGCCCTGCTCGCCGGAGCGGCGATCGGCGCCGTACAGGGCTTCTTCTCGGCAAGGATCGGCATACCGGCGTTCGTCGTCACATTGGCCGGACTGCTGGCCTGGAACGGCCTCATGCTCTACATCCTGGGTGCGAGCGGCACCATCAACCTCCACGAGGAGGGTCTGGTCCACGCACTGACCACGTACTACTTCCACGACCCGGCAGTCGCGTACGGGCTGGCCGCACTCAGCGTGGCCGCGTTCCTCCTCATGTCCTACCGGGACACACGCCGCCGCAGGGCCTTCGGCGTGCTGTCCCGGCCGCTCAGCGTCATCGCCGTGCGCACCGGCGCCGTGGCGCTGGTCGCGTTCGCCGCCGCCTACGTGCTGAACCGGTTCGAGGGTCTGCCGCTCGCCGTTCTGATCTTTCTGCTGTTCGTCGTCGTCCTGGACTTCGTCCTTCGCCGGACGTTCTACGGACGGAAGATCTACTCCATCGGCGGAGGCGCCGAGGCCGCCCGTCGCGCCGGGATCAGTGTGGTGTGGCTGCGGATCTCCGCGTTCATGATGTCCGGGACACTGGCCGCTGTCGGCGGGCTCTTCCTGGCCTCACGCGTCGCCGCGGTGGGCCAGACCTCGGGCTCCGTCATCCTGCTGATCAACGCCGTCGCCGCGGCCGTCATCGGCGGTGTCAGCCTGTTCGGCGGCCGGGGCACGACCTGGTCCGTTGTGCTCGGCATGCTGGTCATCCAGTCGATCGCGTCGGGCATGGTCCTTCTGGGCATCCCCACGCCCATGCAATCCGTGATCACCGGCGGTGTGCTCCTCGCCGCCGTGGCCCTCGACTCGCTGTCACGCCTCTCGCAGAAGGCCCACGGCAGGGCTTGACCGCGCAGGCGCCCGGACAGGGTCCATGAACCGCGGGGCGGTCCCCCACAGGGGCATATCGTCGGATCACGAGGGTGGTCATCGTTGTGCGCGAGTTCGACAAGCCGGGGTCGGCACTCGGCCGCGTTTCGGCACCTCGACAGCCGCGTCCACCGCGTCCACCGCGTCCACCGCGTGCACGCGGCGCCTGCCGGTCCCGGGAATCCGTCCGTCCCCGGTCCACGGACCTGCGGCAAGGACACGTTCGCCATGGAAGCGACCACCTGGAAGCTCTTCCGAGCAGCCCGGTCCGTCGTGGTACGGCCCGGAGGGCACGGATCGCATCCGCGGACCGAGGGCGGCGCTGCTGTCACTCCGCGATGGGCAACACGCTGGAGGCGGTACCGATCCGTCGCGCCGTGCTGCGCAGCAGTGGCACAGCACATGCAAGGGTCTCCGCTCGGCTCCGTGACGGACCTCGACCGACGCGACGCAGCCTGCCGCCACCGTCGCAGCGGGCGGTGCGACGGTGGCCGGCGGGGACAGCGCACGGCAGTGCCGTCGGTGATGCGTTCGTCGGAGCCCGGCCGGCCGTGTCCCGCGGGCCCACTCGTACTGCGAGACAGTGCCGACGAGGAACGACGCCTTGTCGGCACCGGTGGAAGGGCCGGCCCGGCTGGTGCAGGTCAGCCGTTGTCGCGAGTGAGCACAACCACGTCGTCGCCCATCCCTATGACGAGGTCCGGCCCGACGGCCGCCACGCACTGGGCTCGCGCCGGTAGTTCGACCTTCTCCCGGAGCCGGACTTCGGCGAGTTCCCAGACGTACACCGTGCCGCCGTTGTCGAGGGTGATGGCGTCCGTGCGGCCGTCCCGCGTGGTACACGCCACCGCCAGCACCCCCGAGGCGTGCCCGGGGAGGGTGGCCCGCAGGGTGCCGTCCGCGAGATCCCAAACCTGTACGACGGTGTCGTTCCCGCCTACGGTCAGGGCGTGCGGGCGGCCGTCGATGACGGTGTGTGCGAGCGTGCGGATCGAGTGGTGCCCGGTGTGCACGGTGGCGATGATGCGCCGACTCCTGGCGGTGAACCTCCACACCCGCAGCGCGGCGTCATCGCTCCCTGTGACCAGGTGGGGGCGGCCGTCGATGGCGACGGACTCCATGCCGCGCACCGCCGAACGGGTGCGGTCGGAGAGGAACGGACGGCCGGTGTCGTCCTCCAGGTCCCACACCCGCACCGTGCGGTCCTGGTCGCAGGTGACCACGTGCGGACGGCCGTTGACGTCGGCCCACGCCAACGTCTCCACCCGCTGGTTGTGTCCGGGCAGGCTCCGTATCCCGGTCCCGGCGGCAAGGTCCCACACCCGGACGTCGCCGCAGCAGGCCCCGGTCACTGCGTGAGGGCGGTCGTCCACCGTCGCGCACGCCAGCACCTCCACCCTGTGCTGGTTGGGAAGGGTGAGTCGTTCCGTCCCGTCGGCAAGGTCCCATACCCGCACCGTGGTGTCCCCGCCGGTTACGGCGTGCGGGCGGCCCTCGATCGTCACCGCCTGCACGGCCTCCACGGTTCCGGTGTGCCCCTTCCGCGCGACAGGCAGGAGGGCGTCACACAGATCCCATACACGGGGGCGCGAGGAATGCCCGCCGCTCACCGCGTAGGGGCGGCCCTCGACCGCCGCGCAGGCCAGCACGTCCACATAACCGTCGTGTCCGGTCAGGACCGCGCGCTGCGAGTCGTCGGTCAGGTCCCATAGCCGGACCGTGCGGTCGCCACCGGTGGTCAGCGCGTGCGGGCGGCCGTCCAGGCTGACGCAGTTCACCGCGGAGATCCACGAGGTGTGCCCGCTCAGCAGGGCGCGCTCCGAACCGTCGGTGAGGCACCACACCCGTGCCGTGAGCTCCCCGCCGCTCCCGGTGACGGCATGGGGAACACCGTCGATCACCGTACAGGCCACCGAGTAGACGGCGGACGTGTGGCCGGTGAGCACGGCATGTTCGACACCGTCCTCCAGGTCCCAGACCCGCACGGTGTTGTCATAACCCCCCGTCACGGCCACGGGGCGGCCGCCGACTTCGGCGAAGGCCACCGCCCGTACCTCGTCGGTATGGCCGGACATCCGGGCATGCTCCGAACCGTCGACCAGATCCCACATCCGGACGAGGCAGTCCTCGCCCGCCGTGACCGCGTACGGCCGACCGTCGATCACCGTACAGCCCACCGCGCGTACCCAGCCCTTGTGTCCGCCGAGGGCCATTCGCACGGTCCCGGTGTTCAGGTCCCACACCCGTACACCGCCGGAACAGGTCCCGGTCACCACGTGGGGGCGCCCGTCGATCTCGACGCAGTCCAGCGCATAGACGCCGTCGTCCTCGGTGATCACGAGGTGTTCGGTACCGTCCACCAGGTCCCACACGCGGACGTTCGAGTCGTAGCAGCCGGTCACCGCGTGGGGCCGTCCGCCGATGACAGCGCAGGCGGCGGTGTTCACGCCCCGTCCCGCCTTGGTGAGGCGCAGGGCGAGGTGGACCATCGACCCGGTGGCCCAGCGTGGCCGCAACGGTCGGAAGCGGGACAGCTCCCGGGCGAGGCCGAGCTCGCCGTGGCGGGCGGCGTCGACGGCGAGGATGTCCCGCCTCTCCGACAGGCCGACGGTGGCATGGACGTCTGCCGAGGCTCGGTAGACGCTCCGCCGCATCTGCCCCTCGGCCGAGCCGGGGGCGTTGCAGGCGCGCAGAAGTCCGCCGGGGTCGGCGTGCACCAGGTACTCGGCATCCTCCAGCAGCTCGTCCAGGACACCGCCCGCGCCTGCGTGCGTGGCGAGGTGCCGGACGATGTACGGGGCGGCAGCCGACCAGTCGCGGCGCCCGGTGCCGCCGTCCGCGGGCACCTCGGCCAGCAGCGCGGCAGTGATTGCCCGTTGCGTCTCCTGCTCGCCGGCCCGATCTCCTCGGTCGCGCAGCCGCTGGGCCTCCGACGGGTCTCGGAGCCGGTAATCGCAGGCCGTCGGCGTCACCGTCTCGTCCAGGCGCCCACCCCACCGGTCCCGGACCACACTCACGTCCTGAGTCGTCCACGGGTGACCTGACAGGGCGCGGGCCAGCACCGCCCACAAGGCCGGAGGCAGACCGGTGCCCTCCGCGAAGGCCAAGGGCCGCAACAGCGCCGACAGGTCGTCCGCCCCCACCGTGCACTCATCAGATCCGCTCCCCACCGTCACCACACGCTCCTCGCCGGTCCACCCGTCCGACCCGATCGCACGGCGGCGGGTCACTTCCTGTCCGCGGACCCTACCGACGGCCACCGACACCGGCGGCGCTCATGCCCCGACCAGCCATGTGACTCCGGCTCGCACGCTCGTCGGGCCGGGTCCACCGAATCTCTGCAGCCCGGTCCCCTCCGCCGGTTCGCGCTGCGCACAGGGTCTGTCAAACGCGAATGCGGGACACCTCGTCGCCATGGACCTCCCCACGTGGGGGTCGGCTCCGTACGGGTAACGCATTCCCGAATGGTGCGGATGCTTGTACGCAGCGCCGCGGAGAGTTGGTCACGCAGCTCGTCGGGGAGCTTCCCGGCTCCGAGCGCGCACGCGTCCACGATGGCTCGGCATTTCTTCTGCTGTACATGTCCGGCAGCCCGCGCGCGTGGCGGTCGGCCGGCTGCCTCCCAAGGTCTCGAACCTCAGGCGACCCGGGCCGCGCAGGGCTACCTCCACGAGGGAGAGGGGGAGAGTCGCCTGGAGCAGGTCGCACCGATTGCTCCTCGAGTAACGGCCGTTCGCTCGTAATCGGGTCCAGAGCGCGCGCCCGCCTGGCACCGATTGGGGAGCCACTTGGCCCAGAAGCGCGTCGGTTCGTTCACGAGAACTGACAGCACCGGGCCTCCCTCACACGTCGGTCCTGGTGACCCTGGTCCGTCTCTCCGGGTTGTCAGCTGAGGAGTCAGGAGATGAGCGAGCGGCCGGTAGGCGTCAGCCGGAGTTCCCGGGGTGCCGCTGTCTGTTCTCGCTCGATGGCCGGCAGGAGCTCGCCCCGTGTCAGGGGATGGGCCTGCATGTCGGTGAGATGTCGACGGTGCGCGCTCTCGTCGGGGTACGAGGTGAAGATCACGGCGACGTTCTCGCCGGAGCGGACCGGCAGCCTGGGGAACGTATTGTGCGCGTGGTTGGTGGTCAGGAAGGCGAATGGCGCGGGCCCCGTCTCCAGGAGCACGGGAAGGAGTCCGTCCCGGATCAGCGCGATGCCGTCATGTCGTCCGGGAGGGAAGGACCACACGGTGCCGGCCACGTACCGGTCCGGCGCAGGAGCTCCGACTGGGGGCCGCCCGGCGGAGGAGATGGTGGATCCGCTCCCGGTCGGCACAGGGCGCAGGAGGAGGACATTGTCGGAGTCGATCATCGTGTCGTTCGCCTGGGGACCGTGCTCGGCCCAGACGGGGCCACCGTAGAAGTCCGTGAGCCCGCGATGGCGCGTCGTCATGTCCCGGAATCCGCGCAACCAGACGAAGCGGTCCGGGTCGTCGAGGTCCCGGAACTGGCCGAGCACGATCATCCCCACTTCTTCCTGGGGTTCGACGAACTCACAGTCGAACAGCTCGATGAGCTCGTCGCGCCGGCCCGGACGCAGCGTGTACTGGCGAAGCTCGATCACGGCAGGCAGGTCGACGAGGTCGGTCGGTGGCACGGCAGGACTCCTGTTCGGTGCTCTCCGGGTACGGGATCGCGGCTCGTTCGCCCTGAGCGGGGACGCGGACCGACGGTAGGCGAGCCGTGTGACAGGGGTTGTCAGGGTTTCCGAGGAGAATGCATCCATGTCTGCCAGTCGACTGCTGTCGGTGCTTCTGCTGCTCCAGTCCCGTGGCCGCATGTCCGCGCCAGCGATCGCCGAGGAGCTGGGGGTGTCCGTGCGGACTGCGTACCGTGACCTGACGCGCTTGCAGGCTGCCGGGGTTCCGGTCTACGCAGAGCAGGGCCGCGGGGGCGGCTATCAGCTGCTCGACGGCTACCGCACCCGGCTGACCGGGATGAGTGAGGGCGAGGCGCGGGCACTGTTCTTCGCCGGACTGCCCGGACCCGCCGCGGACCTGGGGCTCGCGGCCGAGGTGACGGCAGCGCGGCTGAAGCTGCTCGCCGCGCTACCCATAGGACTACGGGAAGAGGCGGCGCGGACCGCGGCGGTCTTCCACCTGGACGCTCCCGGCTGGTATCGAGAAGCCGAACAGACGCCGCATCTACCCCTGTTCGTCGACGCGGTGCTCACCCGGCGTGCGGTGGACGTACGCTACCGCCGCTGGCGGGCCCCGCAGGAGGTGAACCGCCGCCTCCGCTCCTACGGACTTGTCCTCAAATCCGGTACCTGGTACCTCGTGGCCGCTACGGAGAGGGGGATCGCGACCTACCGCGTCGCCCAAGTCCTCGACGCGGTACTGAGCAACGAGGTGTTCGAACGGCCGGGTGACTTCGACCTGGGCACCTACTGGGCCTCCTACCTCGACGACTTCCAGGCACGCCGCTACACCGGTACAGCCACCATCCGTCTGTCCCCTCGGGGACGCCGGCGCCTGCCCGACAACGTCCCCCCGGAGGTGGTGCGGGCGGTCGAATCCACAGCGACCGCCGTCGGCGACAACGGATGGCTCGAGGCGGTCATCCCGACCGAGAGCACCGAACACGCCTGCGGCGAGCTGCTGCGGCTCGGTATCGACGTCGAGGTCATCGCACCGGCGGAACTGCGCCAGGCCATGGCAGACACCGTAGGGGCTCTCGCCCGAGCCTACGAATCGCCGTGGGCACCCCGGTGGTCCTGACTCGGACCGTCGTCTCCTGGGGAGCCCTCTGGCGCGCTGACGAGTACCTCGCTCTCACCGTGCCCGCCATCGGCAGTCGACTGAGCGTCAGTCGACTGCGGCTGACCTCGCGTCATGTCTGGCAACCGCTCGTTCTTCGCTCCACGCTGCGGGTGGGCGGCGTGGTCGGAGAAGCGTGACGGCATTGAGGGAAGAACCGGCTTGCGAACCCCTCGCCGGCATCTTGATCAGGTCAGCCAGGTGATCCGGGCCGCGCGACGAAGCGGGTGAGTTCCTCGGCGGCGCCGCGCGGCAGTTCGGCGACTGCCGCCTCCGGCAGAGTCGTGATCACGGCGCGCAGCCGCGCGGCGAGGTCCGGCAGCAGGGCCCAGGCCGAGGCCGGGGCTTCGACCGCCGCCAGCAGCAGATCCCCCTCGTAGAAGTATGCGTCCAGCAGCGGCTTCTCGAGCAGCAAGTGCACCGCGAGTGGCAGGACGTACGGCAGGGCCACCCGCTGCGAGACGAGCGTGCGCAGATCGGCCGGGCGGAGTTCGCTCAGCGGCACGCACCGCAACTCATGCACCTTGCGGACCAGGTGGGTTGCGTCGACGGCCGGGGCCGTCCAGCGGGGCGGGTCCAGCTCGTCGAGGGTGCGGTCGAGGTGCAGCAGGCGGTTCATGGGTTCATTCTCGGCCCTGAACCGGCAGGGTCCGCTGCGCCGGCCGCCGCCCAAGGCGGCAAGTGGCCACAGCGGACCGGCGAAGGTCAAAGTGGCACAGGTAGGCCCCGCGTCGTCCGGTGCCGTGCATCGTGAGGCAGAGGTCCGGTCGAGTACTGGACGTCACTGGGCGGTGCGACGACGAAGCGAGGTGCGGCGCGCGCCAGGCGGGACTTTGACGAAAGAACCTGGCGGGTCCCCTGCTACCCGGGGAGGCGGAAGCCGTTGAACAGGTCGTCCATGCCGCGCAGGGCCAGGCGGGCAGGGGTGGCACGGACCGCGAGGTCGCGGGCCGCCACCGCGAGCGGGTTACGGAGGGCGCCCAGGCGGCCGACCCGGCGGGCGCGGACACGCACGGCGTCGGTGCGGTCGCGGCGGGCGGCGGTGTACGCGGCGAGGGCGGCCGGGGTGGAGTCTGAGCTGTCACCGCTGTCACCACTGTCTCCGGCGGGCAGCAGGTGGGCGAGGACCACCGCGTCCTCGATGGCTTGGCAGCCGCCCTGCGCGAGGTTGGGGGCCATGGCGTGGGCTGCGTCGCCAAGCCAGGCGATCCGGCCGTGGTGCAGACGTGGGAGCGGGGCCGCCAGATCGTAGAGGTCGTTCCGGAGGACGTCGGCGGGTTCGAGGCGACCGACGCGGTCCAGCAGGGCCGGAATCGGGTCGTGCCACGAGCCGAAGCGATGGCGGAGTTCGGCGCGGTGGTCGGCTGACCGGGTGCCGGCCGGGACGACCGCGGTGGCGTAGAGGTACAACCGGCCGTCGGAGAGCGGGGTCACGCCGAACCGCTCGCCCCGTCCCCAGGTCTCGCTCATGGCCGGTATCCGGAGGTCCGGGGCGTCCACGATCGTCCGCCAGGCGGTCTCGCCGATGTAGTGCAGGCCGGGGTGCGCGGGGAAATACGCGCGGCGCAGCGGGCTGTGGATGCCGTCGGCGGCGACGACCAGATCGGCGGAAAGGTCCGGGCCGACTGCCGTACGGATGGTCGGACGGCCCGCGGCGTCGTCGACGGCGGTCACGGGGGTGCCGTAACGGAGGGCCTCCGGCGGGAGGGCGGCAGCCAGGGCGGCGGTGAGGGCCGGGCGCGGGACGGCGATCGGGGGCATGCCGCAGCGGGCGGCCATGTCGGCGGTGTCGGTCCGGGTGAGCCACTGGCCGTCGGAGCGGCGTAGGCCCATCGTTGTGGGTACGGCGCTGCCGACGGCGTGGGCGGCGTCGACGTCGATGGTGCCGAGTGCGCGCAGGGCGTTGGGGGCGAGGCCGATGCCGGCGCCGGTGGTGGGGGGTTCGGGGGCGCGTTCGCAGACGGTGACGTGCCAGCCGCGGCGGTGCAGTGCGATGGCGGCCGTGAGGCCGCCTATGCCGGCCCCGACCACCACCGCGTGACGCTTCGGCATGGAACACCTCTCCATTCGGTTCAGGCATCCTCTACAGCTGTAGAGCCCTCACTCTACAGCTGTAGAGTGAGGGCATGTCCAGCCCTGACCGCCGCACCCTCATCGCGGACACCGCGATTGCCACCGTGGCCGCGGCCGGCCTGCGGGGGCTCACGCACCGCGCGATCGACACAGCGGCGGGGCTGCCCGCGGGCAGTACGTCGTACTACTTCCGCACGCGTACGGCGCTGATCGGCGCATGCTATGGGCGCATCGCCGAACTGGACCTGGACGAGATCGAGTTGAGGCAGCCGGTCTCGCGGGAGGAGGCCGCGGCCTCGCTCGGGGCGCTGCTGCACCGCTGGCTGACCACGGGCCGTGAGCGCCAACTCGCCCGCTACGAGCTCAGCCTTGAGGCTGCGCGCACGCCGGAGTTGGCGTCGGCTCTCCATCGGGCGGGCCTGGCGGCCCGCGCCCGTGTGGCCGCCGTTCTCGCGGCGCTGGGCGCCGCCCGGCCCCGGGAGGCCGCCGAGCTGCTGGTCGCCTGGACCGAAGGCCTGCTCTTCGACCGCCTCGCCGGCGCGATGGCCCGAACCCGGCCCGCGCCAGACCTGGCGGAACTCACTGCGGTCGCCCGCCGGATGCTTGACGCTGCCCTGGCCGGCTAGGGGTTGCCGTGGGCCGCCGCAGTACAGGCAGGGGCAGCAGCGGCTGCACGAGTTCCCACTCGGTATCGGACAGTTCATGGCGGTGAACCGGCTGGGGAGCGTTGGCGGTTGTTCTGCAGCCCGGTCAGCTACTGGGGTGCAGTACGGCGTTGGCCTCGACGACGAAGGCGTCGCAGGCATGCTGGGCGGTCTCACCGCGTTTGAGCATGTCGACTCTGTCGGAGGTGCGTACGATCGCACTGGTCAGTTCAAGGACCGTATTGGCCTGATCGGCGAGCTGTTGCACATCTGCCCGGCTGCTGGCGAGCCTGAGGCGGCAGGCGCTGCTGCGGGTCTCGACATAGAGCCGGTAGGACTCAGCTCGGGCGACAGCGGCTGCTTCTCCGTCAGGGTCTTCGTCATGGCGTGACCAGCGGTCGAACTGGGCGCGGCGGTAATCCTCGGCGAGGCCGATGAAATTGGCGCAGGTGTCAAACAGCCGCTCGTGCTGGAGATAGGTGTGGGCGCGTCCCTCGGCTCGGCTGGTGGCTTTTTCCTGGAAACGGTGTGCTGTCACAGAGCCGAGCAAGGTGCCTATGACGGCCAAGGCGCCGGCGATGATCCCCTCCACGTTGACAGACCACCACACCGATGGGCGGCCGCGCGAGCCGCGTTTCGGTCATTTGTACTGGTCGAAGGTGTGCAGGGAGGAGCGGGACGTGATGGAGGCCCGTTCCTCGGCCCGTACCTGCCCCTACGTGCTGGGGCTGACGGTCGAGGGAGGTTCCGGACGGGATGTGGGAGATCACCGAGCCGCTGCTGCCACTGTCGAAGGTGCGGCCACAAGGTCACACAAAGGCCCAGGTCAGCGACCACGTGGACGCTCTGGTGGTCATTGACGCTCCTGGTGGACCGTCAGTTGACGGAGGGGTAGGGCGCGCGGCCCCGGATGATCGTCCTAGGCTGCCCGCCATGGCCACCACTCTTCCTGATCCGCCCGCCCTGGTCGCTGACCCTCACGCGGCGTACGCCCGACTTCGCGAGGCCGGGCCGGTGCACCGGGTCACCGGGCCGGACGGGCTGCCGGTATGGATCGTCACCCGCTACTCCGACGTGCGGCAACTCCTGGCCGACCCGCGGCTTTCCCTGGACAAGGTGTACCGGCTTCCCGGCAACTACCGAGGCTTCTCGCTACCCCCGGCCCTCGACCGCAACCTGCTGAACATGGACCCGCCGGACCACACCCGGATCAGGCGCCTTGTCAGCAAAGCCTTTACGCCCGGCCGGGTGGAGCGGATGCGTCCGGGCGTGCAGACCTTGGCCGACCAGTTGTTGGAGGGCGTAGCCGGCCGGGGGCGCGCCGACCTTGTCGCGGAGTTCGCTGCGCCGCTGCCCATCGCCGTCATCTGCGACCTGCTGGGCGTGCCGCATGACTCCCGCCGGGACTTCCGGGCCTGGACCGATGCGTTGGTCGCCCCGGATCCTGAGAACCCCGGCGCGGCAAAGCAGGCCGTGCCCGCGATGCTGGCGTACTTCACCCAACTCATTGCCGAGAAACGGCGCACGCCGGGCAACGACCTGTTGACGGATCTGATCAACGTGCGCGACGAGGGTGACAAGCTCAGCGAGGACGAGCTGACGTCACTCGCGTTCCTCATGCTGTTCGCCGGCTACGAGAACACGGTGCAACTCATCGGCACCGCTGTGCTGGCGCTTCTGGACCACCCGGAGCAACTGGCCGCGCTCCGCGACGACCCGGCCAAGGTCGAAGGCGCAGTGGAGGAGTTCGCCCGTTACGACGGTCCGGCGCTCCTTGCCATCCGCCGTTTCCCCGTCGAAGACGTGGAGATCGACGGGGTCACGATCCCGGCCGGGGAGACGGTGATGCTGTCGCTGGCCTCCGCCAACCGTGATCCCGACCGGTTTCCCGATCCCGGCCGTCTCGATGTGGACAGGCGGGACGGTGGGCACCTGGCCCTCGGTCACGGCATCCACTACTGCGTCGGCGCCCCTCTGGCACGGCTGGAAACGCATATTGCCGTGAGTACGCTGCTGCAGCGGTTCCCCGCTCTGGCGTTGGACGTGCCTCGCGACGAGTTGAGGTGGCGGCCGTCGATGCGTGCCCGCGGACTGGTCGCGCTGCCCGTGCGGTTTTGACCACGAGTGCCGGTCGCTGAACCGGCATGCTGTTCGCGCCCCTCCCGCGGACGCTACGAGTCCCGGGCGGGGGCAGCCGCACCTCCCGGCTACCCGCGGGAGGGCCGAGGCCGCGGTGAACCCCGTCATACGGCCGCCGAGACGCCTCGCCTGGCCGCGGAGGCCACGTGGTGGCGGGTGACACGGGCGACCTCGTCCCAGAACGGCTTGGCGGTCAGATACGCGCCGAGTACGGACAGGAAGCCCAGGGAGACGTCCACGCTGAGCCGCCCCTGCTTGTCCCAGTAGACGTCGCTCAGGTCCAGCAGCAGGGCGAACTCATCCGTGATCAGAGCTGTTCCGGCGCCGTAGGCGGCCGCGACCGCGGGGTGCCCGATGGCCCGTTCGTCGCCGCGTACGGCGACCAGGCCGATGCCGGCGAGGGTGGCGATGCCGAGGTTGTAGTGGTGCAGGTGTTGGCCGCCGGCCGAGATGTTCCCCCACGGCAGCCACCCGCCCCGGATGCCGTGCGTGATCAGCCGCACCACGCCCCATGTCGTGCCGAAGGAGATCCACGTGACGATCAGCGACCGTTTCGTGGGGGTAAGGTTCCGGTCCGCCGACTCGCGCCATCGCTCGACGATCCGCGGCCTGACCCGGGTGTGCTGCCGCGAGGTGCCAGGGCGACTCACGTGGACCTCTCGCCCCGGGAGGATGCGGCAGCTGTCGTGGCAACGGCGTTCATGGAGATGGAGTACGTGCAGGAGCTCATGCCTCGGCCGCACAGGGCATTACCGCCGCGGTCGAGAGCGTGCCACACCACTCCAAGGCCGGCCTTCGCCGCCAGGGGTTCGGCGCGCATGCGGTACATCGGGCACCTCCGAACGCAGTAGTGGTCAAACCCATGAGACGGCACCGGCGCCCGAAATAACGCCCTAAACCCTCCAAATGGGCTAAATCGGCACTAGTGGGTTCCCGGCATGCTCGTGTTCCGCAGAGGTCCGGCCGGCAGCCTTCCCGTCCTGGGACGAGGGGCTGCCGGCCGGGTTCAGCGGGCCCGCTACTTCATGGGGTCCAGTCCCTGGCCACCCTTGCGGATCTCCTGCTCGCTCTGCTCCTGCATGCGGCGCGCCTTCTCCTGCAGCTTCTGGCGCTCCTGCGGGTCGGTGGCACGCTCCGCCGCTTCCTTCAGTTCCTGCGCCTTCGCGCGCATCTGCTGGGCACGGCCGCCGGATTCACCTGCAACGCTCATGATCACTCCTTGGGATCGGGGGAGAGCGGGCCCCATCAGCGAAGCAGTGTCGCCGCGAACGCGCATATCGAACGGTCACCCGCCGCTATCCGCGCAGCTCCTGGCCCTCATCACCATGCCCTCGGTGGAGCAGCTTCTCCTTCATTCCCTGGTGCGTCGTGGAAGCGGCGGGTGGACATTTCCGCACCGTTTCGGTGCGGGCAAGGGCCTCGACGAAGGCGGCGGAGGCCTCGGAAGGTGCCGAGTGGCGCTCCTGGACCACCGCGTAGACGCTGCGGTACGGGGGTTCACGCAGGCGGCGGACGGCCAGGTCGGGGCGGAGGGCCGGGAGGAGGAGAGCGGGGGCCAGGAGGACGCCGAGGCCGGCGGCCACGAATGCCTGTTTGCCGAGCCAGCCGCCGCACTGGATGTCGATGCGTGGCGTGAACCCGGCGCGGGCGCAGGCTGCGGCGAGGGCGGAGGCGGAGCCCGCGTAGTCCTCGACCCAGGCCTCGTCGGCCAGTTCGGCGAGGTCGAGGTCCCCGGCGTCCGGGTCCGGGTTCGCCAGGCGGTGGCTGCTCGGCAGCGCGCACAGCAGCTCGTCGTCCAGTAGGTGGGTCGCGTGCAGGCCCTCGCGCGCCGGCAGGCCCGGCGGGTAGTCGGTGAGGACGGCGACGTCGAGTTCGCCGTCGAGGAGGCGGGGCAGCAGACGCGGGGAGACGTCCTCGGTGAACTCGACGCGTACGGCAGGGCGTTCGGCCGCGAAGGCGGCCAGGGCCTCGGGGAGCAGCGCCGCCGAGGCCGAGGGCACGGCGCCGACGCGGATACGGGCCGCCGCCGTGCCGTACCGGGCGACCGCCGTGACCTCCCGCTCCGCGCGGTCGAACTGGGCGAGGATCGCCGTCGCGTGCTCCAGCAGCGCGGCGCCCGCGGGTGTGGGGCGTACGCCGCGCGCGTGGCGGTGGAGGAGGGAGGAGCGCAAGTGCGTCTCCAGAGAGGCGATCTGGCGGGAGAGCGCGGACTGCGTGTACCCCAGCGCCTGGGCCGCGGAGCTGATCGAGCCCCGGCGGCACACCTCGGAGAACGAGCGGAGCGCGGTGACGTCCATGCCCGGCAGCCTAGGCTCTGTCCGGGGCGATCTTCGAGGATCAGTCTGCGGCGTCAGATGCGTGAGGTCTCCCCGGGCCCGCCAGGGTCGAGGTGTGGGGTCTCCGCGGGCCCGCCAGGGTCGAGGTGTGGGGTCTCCGCGGGCCCGCCAGGGTCGAGGTGTGGGGTCTCCCCAGGCCCGCCGGGCCGAGGCATGGGGCCTCCCCGGGCCCGCCAGGGTCGAGGCATGGGGCCTCCCCGGGCCCGCCAGGGTCGAGGTGTGGGGTCTCCCCAGGCCCGCCGGGCCGAGGTGTGGGGTCTCCCCAGGCCGCCAGGGTCGAGGGGACGCATCGCAAGGCGTTTGGGGTACCGCCCGGCCGGAGGCCGGGGGAGATCGCCTTCGTACTGGACGTACTTGGGCGACTGCGACAACACGGCGAAGTGCCGCAGCTGTCGTCGCGGGCCCGACAAGATCGCCCGGACAGGGCCTAGTTGGCCTATGCGTGCCACGCATGGGTCCTCTGCGAGACATGCGCTGGTGCGATGGGTGGAGGCAGATGAGGATGGCGGGCATGAACGAGAAAGCAGAGATCACCCACATCCCCGAGCCCGAGGGCGTCGTTCCCGGCAACGGCTACACCAACGTCGTGACCGGCACCGGCAGGCTGGTCGCGGTCGCCGGGCAGATCGCCCTCGACAGCGACGGCAAGCTCGTGGGCGAGGGGGACCCCGAGGCGCAGGCCCGGCAGATCTTCGAGAACCTGCGGCGCTGCCTCGCTGCGGCGGGCGTCGGCTTCGACGAGGTCATCAAGCTCACGTACTTCCTCACCGACATCGCGCATCTGCCCGCAGTCCGTAAGGTGCGCGACGAGTTCGTGGACACCTCCCGCCCGCCGGCCAGCAGCGCCGTGCAGGTCGCCGGGCTGTTCCGGCCCGACCTGCTGCTGGAGATCGAGGCGTTCGCGGTCGCTCCGTAGGCCCGGTCCAGAACCGCCCAGGGGTGCTTGTCCCGGCCTGTGCCGCTCCGGGCCGGGGTCTTCGTGGAGTTCAGGGCTGGTCGCCTTGAGATGAGACCGGCCGGCGGCGTTCGCGCAACGGTCTCCGTGGCCGTTGTGCGAACGCCACCTTCAGGCTCGTCCGGGACACCTCGATCGAGTGCGCCGGGTGATCTGCGTTCCGGACGGCCGGGCCAGGACAAGGGGTTCGGAATCGGCTGTCAGACCGTCCTCGGCTGCACGCGCGCGTTGTCGATGTACAGGCGCAGCGCACCGTCCACCGGACACCGCAGGCCGACCGACAGGCGGCGGACCCGGCCGTCCGCGGCAAGCGTGTACGCGACGGCCACCTGAAACACGTCGTGTCCCGCAGGACACCCGACCATGTCCGCCGGCGTGAGCAGGCCCCCGGCCGAGCCTGGGAACGGAGTGCCGGACGGCACGAGCTCCCACATGGAGGCACCGGGGTACACATCTCCGTCCTGCACGCCGAGCGGCAGGCAGCAGCCCACGCAGTGGCACTCGCCCGCGGCCACTTCGAACTGATCCCAATCGCAGTACCGGCACACGATGGGCACGGTCACGATCTGCCCGTCCGGCTCCCCGACGCCGCCCCGGCTCAGCAGCGATACCAGGCAGCTGTCTCCCGTCGCCGCCTCGCCCACCGGTCCGGTACTCCACACGTCTCCGCCTTCCACGGCAGGATCCTTGCACGGCCCCGTGTGCAGCAACTCCGCGGTGGCCCGGGCACCTTCTCAGGTGGTTCGGGCGCGACCATGTGGTGCTGCCGGTCGCGGGAGACGGGTGGCGCACCTTCACCATGCAGAGCATCGGGCGCGACGTGTTCAGCCTCCCACGGCCTTCGCCCAGCCCCGGTCGACCGTCGCCCTCGCCTTCTCCAGTTGCGCGTCCGTGGGGAACTGGGGCTCGCCCTCGACCGTCGGCAGTCTTGCCGCGGCGGTCTCGTCGAGGGTGCCGTCCTCGCGCATGGTCTCCATCAGCACCGGACGGGCGAAGCCCTTGAGCCGGAGGTTCTGGCCCGCCGCGCTGAAGAGGTACTCCTGCCACAGGCGGGCAGCCGCCGGGTGCGGGGCGTTCCTGTTGACGGCCAGGGCGTAGTACTGGGCGAAGCTGCCGTCGAAGGGGATCGCGACCCGCCAGTCCACGCCCTTGGTGCGGAACCGTTCGGCGTAGTCGAGGTTGACGTAGTCCCAGTCGATGCTGATGGGGGTCCTGCCGGTCTCGACCGCGGTCGAGGTGGACTCGACGGGATTGAAGTTGCCTCGGTCGTTGAGCTCGGCGAAGAAGTCGAGACCGGGGCGGATGTCGTCGAACGACCCCCCGTTCGCGAGGGCGGCCGCGTAGACGCCGGCGAAGGCGGTGCTGGAACGGGTGGGGTCGCCGTCGAGCGAGACCTTCCCCTTGTACCGGGGGTCCAGCAGATCGGCGAAGGTCCGGGGGCAGGGCGTGACGCGGCCGGCGTCGCAGCCGATGGAGATGTAGCCGCCGTAGTTGTTGTACCAGCGGGCCTTGCCGTCCTTCTGGTTGTCCGGGATCGAGTCGTACGCGGCGACCCGGTACGGCGCCAGCAGGTTCTGCCGGGCCGCTGTCCGCGCGAATGTGTCCCCCACGTCGATGACGTCGGGGGCGTTGGCGCTTCTACCGCTCTTCTTGATGGCGTCGATCTCGTCCTGGCTGGAGCCCTGGGGATCGTCGACCGTGACCTCGATCCCGTACTTCTTCTCGAAGCCGTCGATCAGACCGCCGTAGTTGGCCCAGTCGCGGGGAAGCGCGATCGCGTTGAGCGCACCCTCGTTCTTCGCCGCGGCGATCAGCACGCCCATGCCCCCCGCGTCCTCTGCGGAGGTGGCGACCGCCGGCTTCACGGGCGTGGCCTTCGGCGTCTCGGTGCAGCCGCTCAGGAGCAGGAGGGTGAGGCAGCCTGCGACGGCCGCTGTTCGGACACGAGGTGCAGTCACTATTGCTCCAGGACACAGGGGGTCAGGAACGAGCAAGGTCGGGAGCCGACCGCCCCGGCCGGGGGAGCGGCGGTGGGCCGGAAACCGTGACCGGACCTGTGGGGCGTGCCGGGCGAGTGTTCGTACGGCGACTTCGCGATGCCCCTCACCGTGCCCCGCCGTCCTGCTCCCGGCCCTCGCCGGAAAGCGGTTCCTCCTCGTCGAGCAGGATCTCGGCGAGTCCTTCCACCGACGGGCCGGCGCCGCCGTGGAGGGGCAGTTCGGCCCAGATGACCTTGCCGGTGGGCGTGTAGCGGGTGCCCCAGCGATCGGTGAACCGGGCCACCAGGAAGAGTCCGCGGCCACCCTCGTCGGTGACCTTGGCCCGCCGCAGTCGTGGCGAGGTGCTGCTGCCGTCGGAGACCTCGCAGATCAGCGCCCGGTCGCGGAGGAGCCGGACGGTGATGGGATCGGTGCCGTAGTGGATGGCGTTGGTGATCAGCTCGCTGAGGACGAGTTCGGCGGCGAAGTCGACCTGCCCGAGGCCCCATTGGTGGAGCCGGCGGACGCAGGCGGCGCGGACCGGGGCGACCGCCGCCGGGTCGCGGGGCACCTGCCATTCGGCGATCCGGGTGAGGTCGAGCCGGTGCGTGCGGGCGACCAGCAGTGCGATGTCGTCCCGGGGCCGGTCGGGCATCATGGCCTCGACGACCGCGGCGCAGGTGGCCTCCGGGGAGCGGCCGGGCCCGGCCAGCGCGTCGCGCAGGGCCGCCAGGCCGACGTCCAGGTCGCGGTCCCGGTCCTCGATCAGCCCGTCGGTGTAGAGGACCAGCCGGGACCCCTCGGGCACGGTCAGCTCGGCGCTCTCGCTGGGCAGTCCGGCCCCGAGGCCCAGCGGCGGGGAGATCGGCAGCTGGGGGAAGTCCACGGTCCCGTCGGGGTGGACCACCGCCGGTCCGGGATGGCCGGCGGTGGCGACCGCCAGCTGCCCGGAGGCGGGATCGTAGACGGCGTACAGGCAGGTCGCGCCGGTGATCCCCTGACCTTCCCCGTCGGCGGCGCCCTCGTCGTTGTCGATCTGGGCCACCAGATCGTCAACCCGGCCCAGCAGTTCCTCCGGCGGGATGTCCAGGACGGAGAAGTTGTGCACGGCGGTGCGCAGTCGGCCCATGGTGGCGGCCGCGTGCAGGCCGTGACCCACGACGTCACCGACGACCAGCGCGACCCGGGCACCGGACAGCGGGATGATGTCGAACCAGTCGCCGCCCACCCCGGCCCGGGCGGGAAGATAGCGGTAGGCCACATCCAGGGCCGTCTGCTCGGGCACCCGGCTGGGCAGCAGACTGCGCTGCAGCGTGACGGCCATGGTGTGCTCGCGGGTGTAGCGGCGGGCGTTGTCGATGCACACCGCCGCCCGGGCGCCCAGCTCCTCGGCGAAGGACACGTCCTCCTCCTCGAACGGCGGGGAGGCGTTCGCCCGCCAGTAGTGGGCCGTTCCGAGCACCACTCCCCGGGCGCGCAGCGGGACCACGATCAGGGAGTGGATGCCGTGGTCCAGGACCCGGCGGGCGCGGTCGGGGTCCTGGGCCCGCCAGCCCTCGGAGGCGCTCAGGTCCTCCACCAGGACCGCTCGGCCGTCGGCCGCGCCCGCGGCCATGGGGTGGGCGGCGACGAAGCGGATCAGCTTGCCGGCCGGGTAGAGGAGGTGGTCCCCCTCCAGGCCGACGACGGCGGTGCGGCGCATCTCGGTGCTCACGCCGGAGGGCTCCTCGCCGTGCAGGACCGGGTCCAGGAGCTCGACGGTGACGACGTCGGCGAAGCGGGGGACCGCGACCTCCGCGAGTTCCTGGGCGGTGCGCGTGACATCCAGGGTGGTCCCGATCCGCACTCCGGCGTCGTAGAGCAGTTGCAGCCGCTGGCGGGCGGTCTCGGCCCGGCCGGAGAGGGCCTGCAGCTCGGTGGTGTCCCGCAGCGTCACCACCCTGCTCGCCGGTCCCTGGGAAGCGGTGAACCGCTTGTTGACGGCGAGGAGCCGGTCAGCCGCCAGGTGCACCTCGTCGGTGGCCGGGCGATCGGATGTGAGCAGATCGGCGAGGTCGGCGTTCTGCCCCAGCGCGCTCACGTGGCGGTGTTCCGCGTCCTTCGGCAGGTCCAGCAGGCGGCGGGCCTCGTCGTTGGCCAGCAGCAGCCGGCCGTCGCCCCCGATGATCAGAACTCCCTCCCGTACGGCGTGGAGGACCGCGTCGTGGTGCTCGTACATCCGGGTCATCTCGGCCGGGCCCAGGCCGTGGGTCTGCCTCTGGAGGCGACGGCTCACCAGTGCCGACCCGCCCGCGGCGAGGGCGAGTGACCCGGCCGCAACCCCGAAAAGCACCGGCAGTTGCTGGTTCACCCTGTCTTGCACCTTTCCCACCGTGACGACGGAGGAGACGATGGCGACGACCGAACCGCCGGTGTCCTTGACGGGGACGGCCGAGATCACGGAAAGCCCCAGGGCCCCATGGAAGGTTCTGGTGAACGACTTTCCCGCTGCCGCTTCCGCGTAGGGGCCGATGACGTGCTTCCCGATCTGGTTCGGGTCGCTGTGGGTGAGGGCGATCCCGTCCTGCCGGTAGACGATGATGGCGTCGACGCCGGCGGCCCTGCGGACCGCCTCGGCGCTCGGCTGCAGCGCCGCGGAGGGGTCGGTACTCTCCAATGCCGCCAGGAGCCCTGGTGATTTCGCGAACGTCTGGGCCGCGGTGAGCGTCCGGTGCCGGGCCTCCGCCATGCTGTCGCGGCGCGCCTGTACGACGAGGGCCACCAGCGCGGCGGCGACGACCAGCACCACGACCGTCAGTTGCAGGAGGAACACCTGGCCGGCGAGGCTGCGCACGCTCAGCAGCGAACGCAGGCGCCGCAGCCACCGTCGCGCGCTCCGCCGGCCGGGCGGCACGCCGGGCTCCGGGTCCTGCTGCTCCTGACGGCCGTGTCCCGGACGGTCCGGCCGGCCGGGCGCATGATCACTCCCGGGCGACTTCGGCGATCCACGCCTGATTCGCCCAAAAAATTCCTGCATAGAACATTTCTATCGTTTTCGGCTACCGATCACGGGACGATCTGGGTGAGGGCCGGTCGCGGTGGAGCCGCCGGGCGTTTCGGCCTGCCGCGCCCGGACGGGCGTGCGGCCTTCAAAGTCGGACGCCGCGAGTCGGGCGCGCGGTGTGGTCCGGTCCCGCAACCCCCAACGGGGAAGCGGCTGTTCGCGCCGCCCGCCGCCCGCCGCCCGCCGCCCGCCGCCCGCCGCCCGCCGC
>NZ_JBEXSW010000030.1:0-114647 GCF_040613775.1 Streptomyces sp. NPDC006208
GTGCTTACGCCCGCCCGCGCATGGCTGCGTACGACGTCGAGCACATCAGGCTCGGCGATCAGCACGTCGGCGGCCCCGTGCAGCGCCTGCTGCTCCGAGGCCGAGCTCCGCTTCCCCCGCGCCGGCCCACGGCTTCCGTCGCCGTCCGTCCGTTGCCGCCGCGTCCGGGCCGGCGCCCGCTTCGGAACCGTCCGCTCGGGGATGCGTCCCGTGGCCCGCTGTGTCTGCGTTGTGAGGGTGCATACCAGGGTCACGTCCGCATCAGCCTCGGTTGCGCATTCGACCGGTGAGGCGCCCGACGTCAACCTGGTCATCTCACGGCGGGGTTACGCGCGGTGAGAGTGCTGTCGCTGCCTCACCGGTGAGGTCGTCGATGGAGCGGCCGGCCGGTTCGACGCGGAAGATGAGGGTGACGACGAAGGCCAGCGCACTGGTTCCTGCGATGCCGTACAGCAGCGCGCTCTCGCCGACGTCCGCCAGCAGCACGGGGAAGAAGAAGGTGCCCAGTGCGGCGCCGAGCTTGCCGCAGCCGGCCGCGAAGCCGTGGCCCGCGGCGCGCACGTCGGCGGGGAAGACTTCTGCGGGCAGGGCGAACGTCGTCGCGTTGGGGCCCATGTTCATGAGGACGTTGAACAGGGCAAAGCCGACGAAGACCAGGGCAAGGTGGGACGAGGCGCCACCGGAGAGCTGGTCGGACACGGCCAGCAGGCACAGTGCACCGGCCATCCCCGCAAACCCGGCGAGCTGGAGCGGGACGCGCCCCACACGGTCCACCAGCAGGATCGCCAGCAGGAACCCGATCACGAGGAAGACGTCCAGCGCGGCCGTGCCCTCGGTGGAGACGATGTCGTCGGCGATGAACGTGGCGTTCGTGCCGCCCAGCGCGAGACCGGCGAGCAGCGTGGGGGTGAAGATGCCCACGCCGTAGGTCGCGATGTCCATAAGGAACCAGGGGACGGCCGTGAAGACCGTACGCCGCACCAGCGGGCGCGAGAACAGTTGCGGCTGGATGAAGGCCCGAAGCCCCTCCGGCGGCGGTACATGGCGCTCACGGTCCGTCCGTGTCAGGCGAATCGGCTGCCCGGTCATCGCCTGCCCCACCTCGCATGCCTCCTGTTCATGGCCGTTGCGGGCGAGCCAGCGCGGACTCTCGGGCATCTTCCGCCGTAGCACGATGATCAGCAGGGCGGGCAGGGCACCGAATCCGAGCATGATGCGCCACGAATCGATGTCCGGCAGGAGGAGCAGGATCACCACGCCCACGGCCGCTCCCAGCAGAATGCCGGCCGCCTGCAGACTGAACGCACCGACCAGCCAGCGCCCGCGGTTGCGGGCGGGCAGAATCTCCGCCAGGTAGCTGGCCGCGATGGGATAGTCCAGCCCCACGGCCACACCGAGCAGCAGTCGGAACACGATCAGGGACCAGATGTCCCAGGCGCCTGCGCATGCCAGCGAGAAGATGACGAACAGCCACAGGTCGACCCGGAAGATCCGGCCGCGTCCGATCCGGTCGCCGAGGGGGCCCAGGAGGGCGGCGCCGAGGGCGGCTCCGATGATCGCCGCGGCCGAGAGCAGCCCCTGCGCGGCCGAACCTGCGCCGAATTCCTTGGCGATCAGCGGATTTGCCACACCGATGATGAAGAAGTCGAACCCGTCGAGCAGAATGCCGAGTCCGGCCAGCAGCCAGAACCTCACATGCAGACGTGACATCGACGCGTGGTCGAGCGCGGCACCGAGAGAATGTGGGCTGCCGGACGTTCCGTTGATGACAAAGGGCACTGTGAACGACCCCCAAGCCGGTCCGTGCGTTCGGCGCAGCAGGACGGCGACGCTGGGCCGGCACCGAGTCAAGGCCACGGGCTGGAGTGGATCAACATGCCACGCGGGGCGTCACCGTGCCTCCATCTCGTCGTACCGGAGGCGGCGGAGGCGACTGACACCAGGACCCGCATCGCCTACCGTCGCCCGCTGTCGGACGGTAGGCGATGCGTTCGGGCGCAGGCCGGCTCGTGGAGGGGCCGGGGCGGGAGCGGATCGGCCTCAGGTCGCAGCGTCGGCCTGCCGGATCCATCAACCCAGCAGGTGACCGTCCTGGGGTGTACCGCGGCTGCCTGCTCCTCGGATTCGCACCGGTGGTGGACGCAGTCGCGGACGGGCCGGAGGCGGACCGTGCGGGCAGGGACGACCGAGGGACGGGAGCACTGTCGCTCAGAGCCTGACGACTCCTTCGCAGAGCACGAGAACTCCGATGGCGGCGATCACCACGGCCATCACTCCGGCGGCCCGCTTCTCCAACCAGCGTCTGACCCTGCCCAGGGGGGCGAGGACCCGTTCGCCCAGCAGCACATGGAGCACGACGGGCAGGGCTACGGTGCTGGCGGCGCAGACGGTGAACACCGCGAAGGCCACCACGGCGTTCGTGGTCGGGGGCTCGGCCGCCCCGACCGCAAGGCCGGCGGCAGCGGAGAGAAGGAGAATCTTCGGGTTCGCCACCGACAGCAGCAGCCCGAGCCGGAACGCCCTGGACGGGCTCGCATCGGCGAGAAGCCGCATCCAGCCCGGCGCCGCCCTGCCGTGTCTGGTCAGCCATTGCCGGAGCCCGAAGAGGATCAGAAGCGACCCCAGCACGACTCTGGCCCAGGCGACCCAAGCGGGCCCCTCCGCGGGACGCTGGACGACGGAAGCCAGCACGGCGCACGCGCCCGCGGGCACGACGATCCCGATGACCCAGCCGGCCAGGAAGGCACTGCTGGCCGCTCGGGGGCGGGGGGTGAACTGCATGAAGAGAGCGGGGATAAGGGTGAACGGCGACACGGCGATCACCGCCGCGAAGAACACGACCTCACCGGACGCCACGGGTACCGCCTTCTGCCGCCTTTGTCATACGTGTGTGCACGAACCAGCCGCCTTGTCGTGCGTGTACCAGCCTGTGCCGGGTCGGGGGCTCCGGGCAGGGGCCCGGGCGATTCCCCCGAGGATGCCACACGGCTCGGTGGATCCGGCGGCGTCGACCGCCGTGGATTTCCTCGGGCTCCCCGGCGTGCGGAAAGCATTGGCACTGTGTCCGGTGACAACGTCACGATCACCGACGTCGCACACTTGTCGTGCCCCCTGACCTGGGGTCTTTTGCGTCTCGGGGTCACTGTGCGGAGCGGTTGCTTCCTTGCACGGCCACGCCTCGCCCCGTCGGTGGATGCTCCGCTCCGCCTGCCGGGATTTCGTCGCTGACACTCTTGTCACCAGCCCCGTGACCTGGTCTTGTGTACGCGGCAGCCGACGAAGGTCCGGCCGACGAGTTGCACGCGTTCCGCGTGGCCGAGGGTGATGGGGAGCAGCGTGGAATCAGTGACCGGCCAGGACGTACGAGGCACCCTGCCCGACGGACTCGCGGACGCGATACGCAACACCGCCGAGGACATCGCCGCGCTGCTGCGCGGGGTCGCCGACACAGGGGCGCCGGTACCCCGGTCGGAGTGGACCATCGGGGAGGCGGCGGCGCATCTGGCGCAGGCCAACGAGCTGATGGCCGACATCGCGGCCGGCAGCGAGCGCAGCCACGGCGACGGCACGCCGCAGAGCCTGGCCGAGGCCAATGAGCGCGCCCTCGCCGAGTTCGCGGAGCGCGGGGCCGAACCGCTGGCCGAGATGATCGTGGCGCAGGCGGAGGCGTACCTCACCGCGATGGACCAGCGCGCGGCAGACGGAACCGTGCACACCCCGCTGGGTGCGATGAGCCGGGTGGAGCTGGGCTCGTACCTGCTGACGCACATGCTCGGTCACGGCTACGACCTCGCACGCGCGGCGGGCCGCCCGCACATGATCGACGCCGCCCGCGTGGAGCTCACCCTGCCCTTCATGATCACGGCCATGCCCCGGGTGACGAACCCCGCCGCCACGGCCGGCCTGAACGCCCGCTACCGGGTCCGCATGCGGGGCGGCACCGGCTTCGGCGCCACGTTCACGGACGGTGCCGTCGTCGTGAGCAGCGAGGCCCCGAGCCGCCCCGACTGCACGATCCTGATCGAACCGGTCACGTTCCTGCTGATGGCACTGGGCCGCTGCGAGCAGTGGGGCGCGATCGCCCGGGGTCGGGTGCTGGCATGGGGGCGCAAGCCCTGGCTGGCTCCCCGGTTCCCGACGCTGTTCACGGCGCCGTGAACTGAACGGGTACGCAGCCGCCGGCGCTGGTCTGCACGTTCCTGGCCGCTGTGCCGAGCCAGGGCGCAGGCTGTCGACGGCATGCCCGAGCACGACCTCCCCCTTGTGCACGCCGTGCCCTTGGTTCCCGGCCGGACAGGGCAATCCCACTGCTTCGGATTCCTTGGCATGGTCGGCGCATGGATGGAACGCATGCGCACGGCGACGAGACGACCCTGACTCCGGCGGAGTACGAGGCAGTCCGCGCCGCTGTCGCCGACGGCGCGCGCGACTGGGCCGACGGCGAACCACCCACGCTCAACGCGCTGCTCAGGCAGTGGAGGGCCGTGGTGGAGGAGGTGGAAGAGGGCTACTCGTGGTGCGCGCCCGAGCTCAGCAACGACATCTGGTGTCGCAGCGCACTGGCCCGGGTCTGGACGCTCCTCCCTCCGCGCGTGCGGGAGATCCGGCGGCCGGAGCTCAGTGGCCTGGACGACCGGTTCCGCGCGGCCACCATTCCCTGGCCCGGCCGCGACGATGAGTCAGGCCGGTGGTGGACCTGGCGCGTTCCCCGGATCCTCGAAGCCGAGTACGACGACCGATGTGAAGGCGGCTGGCCACTCGGCTGGGACATGATGCCGTTCCCCAAGCCGGATTCCGTCACGGTCGTCGTCTGACCCCCGGCCCGCGGGGCCCGGAAGAGCTCTCAGCGACCGCGAGCCTGCCCGGTCGGCTCTCAACTGACGACGAGAGACCGGAAAACGCCGATGTCGGACGGTGACCGCCGACGCTGTGCACGGCGCCGTGAGTTCATCCGGGCTGCACTTGGCAGAATCCACCCATGTTCGATTTCGGCATCGCCGACTTCCGTCCGCAGTGGCTGAGCGGCCACAAGGCCGTCACGGCTGCCCACGCCGACCGGCTGCGTGGCCTCGTCGGCCGCACACTCACCCGCACCTGGCTGGTGTGGGACCTCACGGACGACGAGTGGTTCTGCGACTGTCCCGTGCTGCTGGACTTCGCCGGTGAACAGATCGAGATCAACCACTGGAAGTTCGATGATGTCTCGATCACCTGGAACGCGATCGATCCCCACGCGGCCGTCCGCCGGCCCGACTTCGAGCTGCAGTGGCGCGAGAACCCGCTCACCGAGCTGAGGCACTTGCAAGGGCAGACACTCGAGAGCGTCGAACTCCTCGAGCGGACCGGGAATGACATGGCTCAAGGAGCGGTCGATGTCAGCTTCGTCTTCCCCCAGGGGCGGGTCACTGTGTACAACGCCCTCGACGAGAACGGCCTGACGTTCGAGCCACCGGACGTGAGGCTACGGCGACACCCCCTCCGATGAGGCGCGGTCCTGCGGCGAGGTCACCGGCCACCTCAAGTGCTGTGACCCGGAAGGCTCACCGGCCTGGTGCGGGGGAATTACCCGCGTCGGCCGAGGACGGCTGGGCCACAATGCATCCATGACTGATCAGGTCCGAACCCATGTACGCCCGCTCCTTCGCCGCCCCCAGGACGGGGAACTCATCGACGTCGCCGGTGTCGAGCATTTTTTCCGGCTCACCGCCGAGCACACAGACGGGCACTTCGCCTTCGAGGAGTTCAGCCTCGCCCCCGGCACCATCGGTGCCAGGCCGCATGTGCACGAAGGTCACGACGAGTACTTCTACGTCCTCGAGGGCGAACTGACACTCCACACCGGAGACGGCGAGGTGACGGTCGGCCCCGGGCATCTGCTCGCCGCCACCCGCGGCACCCCGCACGGCTTCCGCAACGCGGGCGCGGTCCCCACACGCGCCCTGTGCCTCTACACTCCCGCCGGCTACGAAAACTACTTCCGCGACGTCCACGACGCCGTGAGCGCCGGTGCCAAGGCGACCGACGAGCTCCTGGCCGAATTCCGCAGCCGTTACCGCACCAGCTCCTATCAAACTGCCTCGGACATACCGCAGTAGCCTGTCGGCCGGGCTGTGAGCTCAGACATGCACCGGGCTCGCCGTGAGGCCGACCGACCGGCGGGCCGTGAGCGCCACCGGCGCGCTCACCGCCTGACGGCGCCCGTCGCGCACTCTTCGCCACCGTGATGGGGGATGCCCTCGTCACCGCCACCCAGAAAGGCGGACTCCGGGTACCGACGTCCAGCCCTGACAGCGGAATTCGACCGTCAGGCCGGGCTCGGCGCCGGTGACACCACGACCATGGCCGCTTTCCGCACCGCCAACTGCTGCGTGGTCTGCGGTCTTCCCTGTCCCCACCCCTCCGGTACCAATACCGCCACCCCTTCCCAGAGGCGGCGCGCGGGAGGCTGACCGCAGGCACACTGGCTTGATCACGTCAGGTGGTACCGAAGCGCACATTGACACCTGACGGTCAGTCAGTGAACGTGAGGCGCATGGCAAAGCTGCCCGTGCGACTGCTCGGTGTCCTCATCCTCGTGACCGCGTCGCTGGCTGCGTCTGCGGCGGGCGGGGGCTTGTCGTCCGCCGCCGAACCGCCGCCCGGCCGACTCTGGTTCGACGACCGGGCCGCGGCCTCGTTCACCGTCGAGGACGGCCGCTTCGTCGACGGTCTCGGCCGCGAAGTCGTCCTGCGCGGCTACAACGTCTCCGGCGAGACCAAACTCGAGGAGAACGGCGGCCTGCCCTTCGCATCCGTCGCCGACGCCGAGAAATCCGCGGCTGCGCTGCGCTCCCTCGGCGGCGGAAACGCCGCTCGCTTCCTTCTCTCCTGGGCCCATGCCGAACCCGAACGCGGCCAGACCGACCACGCCTACCTCGCCGCCGTCACGGCGCAGATGCGTGCCTTCCTTCGCGTGGGCATCCGCGTGTACCCCGACTTCCACCAGGACCTCTTCTCCCGGCACCTCTTCCACGAGGGAAGCTGGTACACGGGCGACGGGGCGCCCAAGTGGGTCGTCGAGGCGGGCGGTTACCCGCGGGAGTCGTGCGGGATCTGCTTCTTCTGGGGCCAGAACATCACCCAGAACCAGGCCGTGACGCGGGCGACACACGACTTCTGGCACAACAGGGGCGGCATCCAGGACGCCTTCCTGGCCACGGCCCAGACCACGATGGCGTATCTGGCCGAACACCTCACGCCCACAGAGTTCGCGGGGGTCGTCGGCTTCGACCCGTACAACGAACCGCACGCGGGGACGTACGACTCCGGCCAGAGCAGCCGCGCCTGGGAACGGGACCTGCTCTGGCCGTTCTACGAGAGGTTCCGCGCCCGGATGGACGCGGCCGGGTGGCACGACAAGCCCGCCTTCGTCGAGCCGAACCTCTTCTGGAACGCCAACCTCGACTTCCAGAAGCAGGAGGGCGGCCTCCTCGACGCCGGATCGGCCCTCGGCCCGCGCTATGTCTTCAACACCCACTTCTACGATCAGAAGGCCATCTCCGGCATCTTCATGTGGGGCAAGGCGAAGGACGGCCAGTACGCCCGTGACTTCGGTACGGTCCGCGACCGCGCGGCGGGCGCCGGGACGGCGGCGATCGTCAGCGAGTTCGGCCACCCCCTCACCGGCACGGTCTCCGACAAGGCGCCCACGGTCATGAAGGCCATGTACCAGGCCCTCGACTCCCGCCTTCCGGGCGCGAGTTGGTGGTCAAGCCCCCAGGACTCGGGACCCGTCCTGTCCGGCACCCAGTGGCAGTGGGACATCTACAACGGCCGCCACCACGAACTCATGAACGGCAACCCGGACAAGGTCCTTGAGGCAGGCGACGCCTGGAACGACGAGGATCTGTCCGCGGTCCGCCTCGACGACACGGGCACCCCGGCCCTCCGCCAGGACGCCCGCCTCCTGGACCGCCTCTACCCGAGCGCGACCGCGGGCCGCGTGCTGGCCTTCACCTACGAGGACCGCTCCCGCGACGGCTCGACCACCCTGACGTGGAACCCGGTCCCGGCCTCACTGCCGCACGTCCGCGAGCTGGTGGGTTCGGGTCAGTACGGGCTGCTGCTGTGGCGCTCGGACGGCTCGGCGGCCCCGACGGAACTGCACCTGCCGGCATCCTTCGCGCCGGAGCGGACGACGGTCGTCTCGGACCTGGGGGCGCTGCACGGGCTGCCGCAATATGAGCGCGGTACGCCTGTATCTGCCGCCACTGAGCGGGGCGGTACGGCGAGCCGCCGCCTGCTGCTCACTTCGTCCGCCTCGAGTGGCCTTCACTTCGCTCTGGTAACCAACGGCGCTACGGACCCCTCGTCGGACGCGCTTCAGTCGGCGCGTGCCGAACTGGCTGCGTGGGTCGCGAACGACGGCTGAGTCTTCCGGGCGCTCGCCCATGGATCGGGCTACAAGCCGCCGCAGATACCAGGCGACTGCATCGGCGGGGATTGTTCCGCTTGTGTGTCTCCCGTGTGTAGCCGTGCAACCTTGTTCACGTCTAGGGTGTCTTCTGTGGTTGAGGGATGAACAAGTGATGGTTCCAGCCGTGGTCCCAGCCGAGACAGCTCCGAGATCAGTCGCGCTCTTGCGCCGTCATCCAGTCCAAATTGCGCCGCTTCCGGTTCGAAGGCGACGCGCGGCACGACACCGTGGCTCGCGGCCCGTGGGAGGTTCCGGTACAGGACTGCGAGCGAGGCCCTGGTGCTCTTGTCCGTCCAACTTTCGTGCGGCGAGACGGTGGTGTGTGATGCCGGAGCACTATGGCCCGCCTGATAGGCGAATCCACGCCCAGTCCGTTGACGATGTAAACAGTCAACTCCATTGGCTAGAGGTGACCCTTCGTGTACGCTTCCGAAAGTCGAGTTGGCCTCCATGGCGACATGGGGAGGAGACTCAACTCGGCGGTGGGGACCGTGCGTTGCCTTGGTGGGGCTGCGCAGGAAGTGCGCAGGAGGGGTTCAAGTGCAACTGGGGACGGTCGCGGGGCGGTTTCGGCTTCAAGGGCCGATCGATTCCGGGAACATGGGAGAGGCTCACCGGGCCGAGGACCTTCAGGCTCCTGACGGCACCACCGACCGCCGGGTCGCGGTCAAGCTGATCCTGCGTCACCGGTCCGGCGCCATCGTCGATACACGCGCCGATGCCAAGGCCGTGGAGCGCTTTGCCCGCGAGGTGCGGATCATGCGCCGACTTGAGCACGCGAACCTCACGCGCATAGTCGACGGCGGAGTGGACGCCACCCAGGACGGCGGTCTGCCCTACCTGGCGATGGAGCTCCTCGACGGCGACACCCTCGGCGACCTCATTGACGAGGAGTCACAGCTCCCCATCTCCTGGGCTGCCGCCATCGTCGCCCAGATCGCGGACGGCTTGTCCCACGCGCACAGCGCCGGCGTCATCCACCGCGACCTCAAGCCGCGCAACGTCATGCTCACCCGCGGCGGCGTCGTCAAGGTCCTCGACTTCGGCATGGGCCGCATCGCCGACGACCCGGAGGACGCCCGCCTGACCAGCACCGGTGTGGCCGTCGGCACGGCCCGCTACATGGCACCGGAGCAGTTCAAGGCCGGCCAAGTCACACAGGCAGCGGACCTCTACGCGCTGGGCTGCGTGCTGTACGAGATGCTCACCGGCGTCCCGCCCTTCACCGGCGAAGGGGCTTACGAGCTCGCCGAGAAGCACGTCAATGAGGCGCCGACCCCCCTCCGGCTCATCCGTCAGGAAGTGCCGAAGGATCTGGCCCGGCTCGTCGACCGGCTCCTGGCCAAGGACCCGGCGAACCGCCCGGCCGACGCAGTCGCCGTCCGTGACGCCCTTCTGCCGCTGGCCGAGGCCGGCGGCGATGACGCAGCTCTCCCGACCTGGGCCGCCTTCGACCCCGTACGAGGCCTGGCGCAACTGCGCACCGCGCAGTCGGCCACACCTCAGGTCGCAGAGCCCAACTCCGTGAAGTCCACCGACGAGAGCCACCGCACGGCCGCGCCCGGCATGGACGTCTTCGGTGTCCACGGCACTCTCATCAAGGACTACCGCTCCTTCACCGAGGGTGGCACCGTCATCCGCGACGAGCGCATCAGGGCGTTCGTGGAGAACGACCTCGACAACAAGTCGCAGTGGCCGGACCCCTGGCTGTCGCTCAACCCCTTCTTCGCGGGCGGCGGTACGGTCCTGGAGCTCGCCGGCCAGAAGGTCCTGCACGACGAGTGCGCCCGGATCTTCCAGGCGAAGAAGACAGAGGGCGGCACGGTCCCCGACGGCCGCCCGCTGACCCTTCACCAGCACCAGCGCGAGGCGATCGAGGCAGCCCAGGCCGGTGCCTCCTACGTCCTGACCACCGGCACCGGCTCCGGCAAGTCGCTCTCGTACATCGTCCCGATCGTCGACAAGGTCCTCAAGGAACGTGACGCGGAGGGCCCCAAGGCCGCCAAGCGTGTGCGCGCCATCATCGTCTATCCGATGAACGCGCTGGCCAACAGCCAGCTCAAGGAGCTGGAGAAGTACCTTCGCGACGGCTACGGAGCCGGTCGCGAGCCCGTCACCTTCGCTCGCTACACCGGCCAGGAGAACGACGAGGCCCGTAAGGAGATCCGCGACAACCCGCCGGACATCCTCCTCACCAACTACGTGATGCTCGAACTGATGCTGACGCGTCCCGCGGACCGCGCCAGCCTCATCAAGATGGCTCGCGGCCTCGAATTCCTCGTCTTCGACGAGCTCCACACCTACCGCGGCCGTCAGGGCGCCGACGTCGCCCTGCTCATCCGCCGGGTCCGGGAGGCCTGTCATGCAGCCGACCTCCAGTGCATCGGCACCTCGGCCACCATGTCCACCGAGGGCGCTCTTGACGATCAGAAGAAGGTCGTCGCCGACGTCGCCACCACTCTCTTCGGCACCAAGGTCCATCCCCAGCACGTCATCGGGGAGACCCTGGTCCGCGCCACGGACGCGGCCCCGGACACCGTCTCCGCCGATCGCCTCAAGTCCGCCGCCGCCCCGCGCGCGTACGCGGACCTGGTCCGCGACCCACTCGCCCGATGGATCGAGACCCGCTTCGGCCTCGCCACCGACGAGGTGACGGGCCGCCTCATCCGCCAGCGGCCCGCGCAGATCGAGGTCGCCGCCCAGGAGCTCGCCGAGCAGTCGGGTGTCGACGTGGAGATCTGCGTCGCCGCGATACGCACCACTCTGGAAGCGGGCTCCGAGGCCCGGCACCCGGTCACCGAGCGCCCCCTGTTCGCCTTCCGCCTTCACCAGTTCCTGTCCAAGGGCGACACCGTGTACGTCACCCTGGAGGACAAGCCGGCCCGTCACCACACCCGCTCCTACCAGCTCGAACAGCCCGGCAGCGGCGGCAAGCTGCTGATGCCGCTCGCCTTCTGCCGCGAGTGCGGACAGGAGTACGTGACGGCCTGGCGCAACGAGAAGGACGGTGAGGTGCGCTACGAGGCGCGCCGTGACACCGCCGCCACCGGCGGCCGCCAGGGCGACGGCTACCTGTACATCGACCACGACCGGCCGTGGCCGTCCAACCCGCAGTACGCCGTCGACGACCGCCGCCTTCCCGAGTCCTGGCTGGAGCTGGACGACAAGGGGCAGGAGGTCGTCAAGAAGTCCTTCCGCGACCGGGTGCCCCGCCATGTCATCGTCGACCCGTTGGGCTACGAGGGGCGCGGCGCGCTGGAGGCGGCGTTCATTCCGTCACCGTTCCTGTTCTGCCTGCACTGCGCTGTGGCGTACGAGCAGACCCGCGGCAAGGACTTCGCGAAGCTGGCCACGCTCGACCAGGAGGGACGCTCCTCGGCGACCTCCCTCATATCCGCCTCCGTGGTCCGCTCGCTGAAGTCGGTGCCCGAGGAAGCCCTGGACAAGGAAGCGCGCAAGCTCCTCACCTTCGTCGACAACCGTCAGGACGCCTCGCTCCAGGCCGGTCACTTCAACGACTTCGTGCAGATCACACAGCTGCGCGGGGCCCTCTACCGAGCGGCCCTGGACGCCGGTGAGGACGGCCTCCACCACGAGGAACTCGCCTCCGCCGTCACGAACGCGATCGCCCTCGAACCCCTCGACTACACCGGCGAGAGCGACTTGCCGCCCTCGCTCGCCCGCAATGCGGCCAAGACCTTCCGCGACGTCATCGCCTTCCGGCTTTACCTGGACCTGGAACGCGGCTGGCGCATCACCATGCCCAACCTGGAGCAGACCGGACTCCTGGAGATCGACTACGAGGACCTGACCTGGCTCGCGGGCAAGGAGGACCGCTGGGCTGCCACCCACGAGAAGCTGCGCAACGCCGACCCCGCCCTGCGTGCCGAGGTCATGAAGGCCCTGCTCAACGAGATGCGGCGCGCCCTTGCCATCGACGTCTCCTACTTCCGGGACGACTTCGACTCGCTCCAGCGCGCGAGCGAGGAACGCCTCATCGACCCGTGGGTGCTGTCCGCATCCGACAAGCCGAGTGTCGGCACCGCGTACCCGCACCCCTCCCGCCCCGGCCTGGACCGCGCGAGCCTGTTCCTGTCGGCGCGCGGCAAGTTCGGCAAATATCTGCGTCGCACGGACAAGACGGCGTTCAACGAGCTCGACAACGACGACCTGCAGCTTGTCATCGAGGATCTGCTGAAGGTCCTCACCAAGGCCGGCCTGGTGAAGGAGGTCTCCGAGGCCCCGCAGCGTGCAGGCCGCTACCGCAGGCCGACGGGCCCTGCTGTGACCGGCTACCGGGTCGCCGCCCAATCCCTGATCTGGCGTGCGGGCAAGGGCGAGACGGGAGCCCACGACCCGCTGACGCGTACCTACCCGAGCGGCGACGGCCCGCGCGTCAACGACTTCTTCCGCAATCTGTACCAGGACGCGGCCGGAGAGCTGGCCGGAATGTTCGCCCGGGAGCACACCGCGCAGGTGGCCCCGGAGGAGCGCGAGAAGCGTGAGGACGCCTTCCGCAAGGCCGAGCTGAAGCTGCTCTACTGCTCGCCGACGATGGAGCTGGGCGTCGACATCTCCTCGCTCAACGCGGTGATGATGCGCAACGTCCCGCCCACGCCCGCCAACTACGCCCAGCGCAGCGGACGCGCGGGCCGTAGCGGCCAGCCCGCCCTGGTGACCACGTACTGCGCCACCGGTAACAGCCACGACCAGTACTACTTCCGCCGCTCCGAGCGCATGGTCGCCGGTGCCGTCGCACCCCCGCGCCTGGACCTCGCCAACGAGGACCTGGTCCTCTCCCACCTCCAGGGCATCTGGATCGCGGAGGCCGGCCTGAAGCTGGGCCGCGCGATACCCGAGGTTCTCGACGTCTCCCACCCGGAGACCGGCGAGCGGCCCCAGCCCGAGCTGAAGCTCCTGCCGGAGATCCTCGCCGCCTCCCTCGACGCCGAGGCGCAGCGCCGCACGGTCGACTCCGCGCTGCGGGTTCTCGCCCCGCTGCTGCCGAGGTTCGCCGAGACGACGTGGTGGTACGACGACTGGATCCAGGACCGGGTGAAGACCGTGCCCGAGCGGTTCGACCGGGCCTTCGACCGCTGGCGCGACCTGTTCACGGCCGCCCTCGACGACCAGTACATCCAGAACAAGCGCCGCCTCGACTACAGCCTGACCGAAGGCGACCGCAACCGCGCCAACGCGCGCCGCCGCGAGGCCGAGACCCAGCTGAACCTGCTGATGAACGAGAGCGCCGACAGCAAGTCGGTCCTCTCCGACTTCAACCCCTACCGCTACCTCGCCTCCGAAGGCTTCCTGCCCGGCTACTCGTTCCCCCGCCTGCCGCTCGCCGCGTACATCCCGACCGTCGGCCGCCGCCGCGGCGAGGGCGACTACCTCCAGCGCCCCCGCTTCCTCGCCATCCGCGAGTTCGGCCCCGGCGCGCTCATCTACCACGAGGGCGCCCGCTACCAGGTCACCCGCATCCAGCTCCCACCGGACGCCTCCGGCGATCTCGCCACCACCGAGGCCCGCCGCTGTGCCCACTGCGGCTACCACCACGACCCGAAGCAGCGCGCCGACCGCTGCGAGATGTGCAACGAGCCGCTGGGTTCGGCCACGTACGGGCTACTGCACCTGCACACCGTGTACACCACGCGCCGTGAGCGGATCTCCTCGGACGAGGAAGAACGCCGCCGTGCCGGCTACCGCCTGGAGACCTCGTACCGCTTCCAGGACCACGGCACCCGCAAGGGCCGTCAGGACGCCAAGGTGTCCAACGCGGCCGGCGAGCAGATCGCCGTGGTGGCCTACGGCGACTCGGCCACGGTCCGCATCACCAACACCGGCCGCGTACGGGCCAAGAAGGACGAGCCCGCCGGTTACTGGCTCGACCTCGCCGACGGCCGCTGGATGAACGACCGCGACGCCGCCGAAGCCTCCGGCGACTCCAGCGAGATGCCGGTCATCGACGCCGACGGCAACGAGCGTCGGCGCAAGAAGCGCGTTATCCCGTACGTCGAGGACCGCCGCAACATCCTCGTCGTCACGCTCGACGAGCCGCTGCCCGAGCCGATCGCCCTCTCGCTGATGTACGCGCTGGAACGCGGCATCGAGGCCGAGTTCGAGCTGGAGGACTCCGAGCTCAGCAGCGAACTCCTCCCGCCGGACGACGGCCCTCGGGACCGCATCCTGTTCACCGAGGCCGCCGAAGGCGGCGCGGGCGTGCTGCGCCGCCTCCAGTCGGAGAAGGACGCACTGGCGAAGGCGGCGCGCAAGGCACTCGAGATCTGCCACTTCGGCCCGGCCGGCGAGGACTGGGGCGGCGAAGAGCACCGGCCCGGCCGGGCCTGCGCCCGCGGCTGCTACGAGTGCCTGCTCACGTACGGCAACCAGCTCAACCACGCCCACATCGACCGGCACACCGTGCGGGAGCTCCTGCTGCGGATCGCCTCGGCGACGGCCGAACGGGAAGGGCGCGGCGAGTCCCGGACGGAGCAGTTCAAGCGGCTGCTCGTCGCGACGGACACGACCGAGCTCGAAGGCACCCTCATCACCTGGCTCAAGGAGCGCGGTCTGCGACTCCCCGACGAGGCGGGCACGTTCCTCACCGAGGCGAACGCCCTTCCCGACTACATCTACCGGCAGCCCGGCGTGAAGGTCGCCGTCTTCGTCGACGGCCCTGACACCGACCTCGACGCCACCCGCGACGAGGACGCCGAGGAACGGCTGCTCGACGCGGGCTGGCAACTCGTGCGCTTCCCGCACGGCGCCGACTGGGACGCGATCGCCACCGCCCACACCCACTACTTCGGCAACGCCGCGCTCTGACCTCCTACACCTCACTCCCTTACACGAGGACTTGACGACGTTCATGGCACTCACGTACTCCGCGGGATCCCTGGTGACGGCACGCGGCCGCGAATGGGTGGTGCTCCCCGAGAGCGCCCCCGACATGCTGGTGCTCCGCCCCCTCGGCGGCTCCGACGACGACATCGCCGCCGTCTTCCCCGCCTTCGAGGAGGTGCAGGGCGCCGAGTTCGCCGCGCCCGAACCCTCCGACCTCGGCGACCAGCGTGCGGCCGGTCTGCTGCGCACCGCCCTGCGCATCGGCTTCCGGTCGGGCGCCGGCCCCTTCCGCTCCCTCGCCGGCATCGCGGTCGAACCCCGCGCGTACCAGCTCGTCCCGCTGCTCATGGCACTGCGCCAGCAGACCGTACGCATCCTCATCTCCGACGACGTCGGCATCGGCAAGACCGTCGAAGCGGGCCTCATAGCCAGCGAACTGCTCGCCCAGGGCGAGGCCACCGGCCTCGCCGTCCTCTGCTCGCCCGCCCTCGCCGAACAGTGGCAGGCCGAGCTGCGCACCAAGTTCGGCATCGACGCCGAACTCGTCCTCGCCTCCACGGTGTCACGGCTCGAGCGCGGACTGGACCTGGGCCAGTCCCTCTTCGACAAGTACCCGCACGTCATCGTCTCCACGGACTTCATCAAGTCCACCCGTCACCGAGACGACTTCGTGCGCCACTGCCCCGACCTGGTGATCGTCGACGAAGCGCACTCCTGCGTCGCGGCCGACGACACCTCCGCGAACGCCCAGAATCAGCTGCGCTACGAGCTCCTCAAGCGCGTCTCGGCGGACATGTACCGCCACCTGATCCTCGTCACGGCAACGCCCCACTCCGGCAAGGAGTCCGCGTTCCGCAACCTGCTCGGCCTGGTCAAGCCGGAGCTGGCGAAGGTGAACCTCGACTCGGACGCCGGCCGTAAGCTCCTCGCGCAGCACTTCGTGGCGCGCAAGCGGGCCGACGTACGCCAGTACCTCACCAAGAGCGACGGGCTCAGCGATGACAGTCTCGCCGAGAAGACCGCGTTCCCCTCGGACCGCTACTTCAAGGACGAGACGTACAAGCTCGCCCCCGCCTACCGAGCCCTCCTCGACGATGCCATCGCCTACGCCAGCGAGCGCGTCCAGGCCGCCGACTCGCAGGGCAAGCGCGAAGCCCGCATCGCCTGGTGGTCCGCGATCGCGCTGCTGCGCTCCCTGGTCTCCTCGCCCCGCGCCGCAGCGCAGACCCTGCGCACCCGCTCTGCCGCCGCGGTCGCCGCGTCCGCGGAGGAGGCCGACCGGCTGGGCGCCCCGCTGACCAGTGACTCGGCGGACAGCGACGCGCTCGAGGGCATGGACGTGGCTCCCGGCGCCGAGACCGAGGAGCACGCGGGCACGCGGCTCGCCGAACTCGCGGAGCGCGCAGCCCAGCTCGAAGGACCCGAGCAGGATCTGAAGCTGAAGGCCGTCATCAAGCACCTCAAGGCGCTGCTCGCCGACGGCCACAACCCCATCGTGTTCTGCCGCTACATCCCGACCGCCGAATACCTCGCCGACCAGCTGGCGAACGACCCGGAGACGAAAAGGCGCGGCCCGCTCGGCGCGAAGACCGTCGTCAAGGCCGTCACCGGCACCCTCTCCCCGCAGCAGCGCATCCAGCGGATCGAGGAGCTGGCGACCGAGGCGGGCGAGGACGCCGCCGCCCGCCGCGTCCTCATCGCCACCGACTGCCTCTCCGAAGGCGTCAACCTCCAGCACCACTTCGACGCCGTCCTCCACTACGACCTCGCCTGGAACCCGACCCGTCACGACCAGCGCGAAGGCCGCGTCGACCGGTACGGACAGAAGAAGGACCAGGTCCGCGTCATCACCCTCTACGGCGACGACAACGGCATCGACGGTAAGGTCCTCGAAGTCCTCATCAAGAAGCACCGCCAGATCAAGAAGGACCTGGGCATCTCCGTCTCCGTACCCGACGAGATGTCCACGGGCGTCACGGACGCCATCGTCGAATGGCTGCTCCTGCGCGGCCGTGAGGGCGAGCAGCAGGCACTGTTCGGCTCGGACTCCTTCCAGCAGAGCTTCGCGGACCTTGAGAAGGACTGGAACTCGGCCGCCGAGCGGGAGAAGACGTCCCGCTCGCGGTTCGCCCAGCGCTCCATCCACCCCGAGGACGTCGCCCGCGAGGTCGCCTCCGTGCGCGAAGCGCTCGGCAGCGCGGGGGAGATCGCCACGTTCGTACGCGAGTCCCTGGCAGCGCTCGGAGGCGTGCTGCGCGAGTCGGGAGCGGACTTCACCGCGCAGGTGAGCGGCACGCCCGCCGGCCTGCGCGACGCGCTCGCCCCGGTCGTCGGCGCGGAGGTCATCGAGAAGGACCGCCCGATCCCGTTCCGCGCCGACCCGGCCGTTGCCCGCGGCGAAGCCGCCCTGGTCCGCACCGACCCGGTCGTCGGCGCCCTGGCCGGCCACGTCCTGAATGCGGCGCTGGACATCCAGTCCGACGGCGTACGCCCGGCCCGGCGCTGCGGCGTGATCACGACGGACGCGGTCGTCAAGCGCACGACGCTGCTGCTGGTGCGCTACCGCTTCCACCTGACGCTGCCGTCGCGGAGCGGCGAGAAGCAGCTCGTGGCGGAGGACGCCCGACTGCTGGCGTTCCGCGGTTCCCCGAAGAGCGCTGAGTGGCTGGCTCAGGAGGAGGCCGTCGCGCTGCTTGACGCGACCGCCACCGCCAACACCCACCCGCTTGCCGGGGAACAGACGATGACCCGCATTCTCGGCCAACTGCCCGCGATCACTGGCTACCTGGAGTCGTACGGCGACGAGCTCGCCGCCGGCCTCGACGAGTCCCACCGCCGCGTGCGCAAGGCCGCCGACGAGATCGTCCGAGGACTTCGCGTCACCGCCCAGAAGCCCGCCGACATCCTCGGCGCCTACGTCTACCTGCCCGCCGACGCGTCCGGAGAGGCTGCCTGATGTCTGCCACCACCCGCAACCAGGTCTTCTCCGCCGCCCACACGGTCGGCGCGCTGCTGCCCGTCGACATGCTCGTCCGCATCAGCGAGGGCAAGGACGTCCCCGGCTCCAAGCCCGCCGACTACGGCCTGCCCTCGTCCCTCTCGGTCCGGGACGAGGCCGAACGCAGCTGGGAGTACCTCAAGCCGCTCTGGCGCGACGTGCGCAAGCGCCTGCCGGAGGACGTGGGGAGCGGTGCGCCCGCGAGCGATCCGACCGGCATCGCAGGCAGCGACTGGCTCGCCCCGCTATGGCGCGAACTCGGCTTCGGCCGGCTCACGCCCATGGGGACGTCCGGCATCGCGGCCGACTCCGACCCCGACAAGACCTTCTCGGTCACCCACCGCTGGCGGCACGTGCTCATCCATCAGACCGCCTGGAACGCCGACCTCGACCGCCGGCCGGGCGGCGCGGGCACGGTCCCGCCGCAGTCCATGCTCCAGGAGTGCCTGAACCGCACGGAAGCCCACCTGTGGGGCGTCCTCACCAACGGCCGCCAGGTGCGGCTGCTCCGGGACTCCAGCGCCCTGGCGACCGCCTCGTACGTCGAGTTCGACCTCGAGGCGATCTTCGACGGCGAACTGTTCAGCGAGTTCGTGCTGCTGTACCGGCTGCTGCACGTCTCCCGCTTCGAGGTGGGGGAGGAGGCCCCGCCGTCCGGGTGCTGGCTGGAGAAGTGGCGCACCGAGGCCATCGCCTCTGGCACCCGTGCGCTGGACCAGCTCCGCAAGGGCGTCCAGACCGCGATCACGACGCTCGGCACGGGGTTCTTGAAGCACCCCGACAACCGCGAGCTGCGCGAGGCGCTGGACGTCAAGACCTTCCACTACGCGCTGCTGCGCATGGTCTACCGGCTGCTCTTCCTCTTCGTCGCTGAAGACCGGGACGTGCTACTGGCGCCGAACGCGGATGCTGCAGCCAAGGAGCGCTACGCCACGTACTTCTCGTCGACCCGGCTGCGCCGCCATGCCCAGCGGCGCCGGGGCACCGCGCACGGTGACCTGTACCAGGCGCTGCGCTTCGTCCTCTCGGGTCTTGGGAACGACGACGGCCGCCCGGAGCTTGGCCTGCCCGCCCTCGGCGGCATCTTCGACGAAACCGAAGCCGACAAGCTCCTGCACGGCCTCGCCCTGTCCAACGAGCCCCTGCTCCACGCCGTCCGCGCGCTCTCGAGTGTCCGCGACACCCACTCCCGGCGGAACCGCGTGGTCGACTACCGACACCTGGACGCCGAGGAACTCGGCTCTATCTATGAGTCCCTGCTGGAGCTCGTCCCCAAGCACAATGCCACCGAGCGCTCCTTCGAACTCGTTGAGTTGGCAGGCAATGCCCGCAAGACGACGGGTTCGTACTACACACCTTCCTCTCTGATCGACTGCCTGCTCGACTCCGCGCTTGACCCGGTGATTGATGATGCGGTGAAGCGCGGCGAGGTCCGGGCCACGCGGTCTGGCCAGCCGGACGCGCGTGAAGCCATCGTGGAGGAACTGCTCGGTCTAACGGTCTGCGACCCGGCCTGTGGGTCTGGCCACTTCCTGGTTGCGGCGGCACGTCGCATCGCTAAGCGGGTCGCCGCGGTGCGGGAGCAGAACCCCGAGCCGACGATCGACGCGGTACGGCATGCCCTGCACGAGGTGGTCGCGAAGTGCATCTACGGCGTGGACCTCAACCCGATGGCGGTCGAGCTCGCCAAGGTGTCGTTGTGGCTGGAGGCGCTGGAGCCGGGCAAGCCGCTGGGCTTCCTCGACGCGCACATCAAGCATGGGAACGCACTGCTGGGTGCGACGCCGGCGCTGCTGGCCGGGGGTATCCCCGACGATGCGTTTAGGCCGATCGAGGGCGACGACAACAAGATCGCGTCGGCTGTGAGGAGGCGGAACGCCCAGGAGCGCGGCGGGCAGCTCAGCTTCACCACTGAGGAGCGCATCTGGTTCTCCAACTCCTCGTTCGCAGCGAGCCTCCGTGACATCACAGCCGCCCCCTCCGACACCCTGAGCGACGTCCGCCTCCAGTCCAGCCGCTTCCGCGAACTGGAACAGTCGGCGGACTACCTCCACGCTCGCAACGTCGCCGACGCCTGGTGCGCCGCTTTCGTCTGGCCCAAGGGGCACGGCGTGGCGACCCCCGTCACACACGGCGTCTTCCGCGACCTCCAGAGCCCGAGCGGCGGGATACCAGCCTCCACGCAGGATGAGATCGTCCAGCTCGCCCACCAGTACACGTTCTTCCACTGGCACCTGGAGTTCCCCGAGGTCTTCTCCGTGTCCGAGTCGCGTGACGGCGTCCAGCCGAAGATGGGCTGGGCAGGAGGCTTCGACGCGGTAGTGGGAAACCCGCCGTGGGAGCGGGTCAAGCTCCAGGAACAGGAGTTCTTCGCCGAGCGCAGCCCGGAGATCGCCAACGCGAAGAACGCGGCCGCTCGCAAGCGTATGATCGCCGACCTAAGGGAGGATCCCGACGGACAGCCCATTTACAAGGAGTTCGAAGCAGCCAAGCGCCGCTCCGAAGGCGAAAGCCACCTCCTCCGCGTCAGCGGCCGCTACCCGCTCACCGGCCGCGGCGACATCAATACCTATGCCGTCTTCGCGGAGACCGACCGCGCCCTGACCGGCCCACGTGGATGCACGGGGGTCATCGTCCCGACGGGTATCGCGACGGATGCGACGACGCAGCACTTCTTCAAGGAATTGGTCACCGAGGGACAGCTGACTGCCCTCTACGACTTCGAGAACGAGGACAAGGTCTTTCCTGGCGTCCACAACCAGATGCGATTCTGCCTGCTTACGCTACGGGGAACCGGCGAACTGAGCGAGCCGGCACAGATGGTGTTCAAGGTGCGCCAAGCCGACCAGATTCCGGAGCGGCGGTACCGGCTGACAGCGGACGACATCCTCCGGATGAATCCCAACACGGGTACGTGTCCGGTCTTCAGCACCCGCCGCGATGCCGAGATCACGCTGGGCATCTACCGCCGGGTTCCAGTGCTCATTGACGAGTCACGCAAGGACGGCAACCCGTGGGGGGTGTCGTTCATGACCATGTTCCACATGGCGAACGACTCCCACCTGTTCCGCCCCGACGCGCAGAACGGGGAGACCTTCGAGGACCTCCTCAAGGACGGCTGGGGCCTGGAGGGCAACGTTCTGGTACGGGGGAACGAGCGCCTGCTGCCCCTGTATGAGGCCAAGATGCTCCACCACTACGACCATCGCTTCTCCACATACGAGGGCGCCACCGAGAAACAGCTCAACAAGGGCACGTTGCCGCGACTCACCGTGGAGCAGCATCAGGATGCCGCGGCTGTGCCGATGCCACGCTACTGGGTACCTGAGCAGGACGTGCCCACGGGCGAGTTCGACAAGGACGGCCAGGAGATCAAGCTGGCGGGTGTCCGGTCGCGGCTTGCTGCCAAGGGCTGGGATCAGGGCTGGCTCCTGGGGTGGCGGGACATTTGCCGGGCGGCCGACGTGCGCACCTCGATACCCGCGCTGCTTCCGCGCGCCGGTGTTGGTGACAAGTTCCTCATCATGCTGCCAGAGCGGGGCGGCCTCAGCGCTGCCGCTTTGGTAGCCATGCAATCCTCCGTGATCTTCGACTATGCGAGTCGTCAGAAGCTAGGCGGCACGAGCATGAAGTACTTCACCTGGAGGCAGCTTCCGACCCTGACCCCGGTTTCCCTTGAAGGACACATCAGCTTCATCGTTGAGCGAGTGCTTGAGCTGGTATACACCGCACAGGACATGAAGGGCTTCGCCCACAACCTCGGTGACACCGGCGCCCCCTTCCACTGGGCTCCAGACCGCCGAGCGACGATCCGAGCCGAGCTGGATGCCTTCTTCTTCCACCTGTACGGCGTGTCCCGCGACGACACGTCGTACATCCTCGACACGTTCAACGTCGTTCGCGACAACGACATGAAGGTGTACGGCGCCTACCGCACCAAAGACCTGATCCTCGCCGAGTACGACCGCATGACCGGCGCCGGCCTCACCCTCGACCACCCCCTCGTGGACGGCGAGAACTACACCTCCACCCTCACCCCGCCCCCGGGCCACGGCCCCCGCCACCCCGCCTGACAGCTCTCAACGACCCGACCTGACGAGTCACACACTCGTAAATCACCACCACACCCCAGGGGGGACCATGAGCAACCCGCAGTACCCGCAGCAGCCCAATCCTCTCCCCTCTGACTACGAGCTCGCGGCATGGCAGGCCATCCAGCAGTTCAAGGGCCGCCCACTGTCACGAGCCATGAGAAACGCTGGCGAGCAAGTGGCCAACGGCGTCGCAGAACTCGGCAAGCGTGCCACGAAGCAACTGGAGAACCACCCAAGGGCCAAGTCGGCGCTGTCCCGTGGACAGGAAATCGTCGCCAAGGGCGCTCACAAGGTCGGCGCCGGGGCGCGCGGAGCCGCCGACGCCCTGCCGGACTGGAGCGGCACTGCCGTTCAGTCCATACGGCAGACGGTTGGGCGGGCCTCGCGAGCGGGCCTCTCCTCCAAACGCGTGGTGGCGCTCCACAAGAAGCGCGGGCACGACGTCGCGTCGCTGCTCGACCTGCGCCGCCTCGACCTCGAGCAGATCGACGCTGTCCGTGGACGAGCGGCGAGCTGGTACTACCCGGCCGCCGCGGCGCTCTCGGGAGCGGGTGCGGGACTTGTGATCTCCGGAGGGCAGCTCGCCATCGCCGCCTCCGCCGGCGCCGCGGCAGCGCCTTCGGGAGGTGCGATCGCCGGCGCCTTTGTTGCCGATTCCGCAGCGGTCCTCGGACTCGCGTCCCGCGCCGTCGGGCAGGTCTCGCTGTTCTACGGCTACGACCCCGAAGAGCCTGCCGAGAAGCTCTTCGTGATGTCGGTCGTAAACGCCGGGACGGCGAGTTCGGCCACCGCGAAGAACGCCGCGATGGCCGACATCTCGCGGCTCACCCAGGCACTCTTCCGCGGCAAGACGTGGGAGGTCCTGAACGAGCGCGTTGTCGCCAAGGTCTCCCAGCAGTTCGCGAAGGCGTTCGGCTTTCGCCTCACCAAGAAGGGACTCGGCAAGGCCGTACCCGCATTCGGGATCGTCGTCGGAGGCACCCTCAACTGGACCACTCTGGAGGGGATCGTCGACGCTGCTGAGATGGCGTACCGGCGGCGGTTCCTCCTGGAGAAGTACCCGCATCTCGCTGACGATGAGTCATCCGGACCGTTTCCCGATGCCGACCCGGACGTCCCGGACGACGCCGACGAGGAGATCAGTCTGCTCGACGAGATAGTCGAGGCGGGTGGACCCGACCTCCACTGACCCGGTGTCCTGGCGGTGAACGTGATCACGCGACCGCCGGGACCCGTGCCCCTCAGGCCTCCGTCACGAACCCTACGAACCGCGACCAGCCCTGACGCCCGACGGCGAAGTGAGTCAGCGTCACGTCCTTGGAGTCCCGTACGCAGACGGCCTGTTCGGTGACGGCGACCTCGACGCAGTCGTCACCCTGGCTGCCGCTGTAGCTGGACTTGAACCAGGCCAGTTCCGTCGCACTCATAGTTCTCCTCGGAGTCGCTCCAACAGACCCCGCGAGTCCTTGGCGTTCAGGGCCTGCGAGCGCAGTGTGTCATAGCGCTGGTAAAGGAGGCTCACCTCTTTCGGGTCGGAGATCAGGCGGCCGTTCTGCTGCCCTTCGGAGTACGCGAGCCGCTGCCCCTTCGGGGTCTCCAGGAGCCGTACGGGGCCATCCAGGCAGGCGTGCAGGCCGGCCTCCAACGGCACGATCTGAAGCGTCACGTTGCGCGGCGCGCTCAGCTCCAGCACGTGGTCGAACATCTCCCGCATCTGCTCCACATCCCCGAACCGGCGCCGGAAGACGTGCTCCTCAACGATGAAGCTGAACGGCGTGGTCGGCCGCTCGGACAGCATCCGCTGCCGCTCCATCCGCCTGGCCATGAAGCTCTCCATCTGGTCGTCCGGCGCCACCGGAACGGTCCCCTCGAACACCGACCGCGCGTAGGCCTCCGACTGCAACAAGCCGGGGACCAGCCGGCACTCGTACGTACACAGACTCACCGCGACCCGCTCCAGCCGAGCCCACTGCCGGAACCAGACCGCCAGCCCCACGTCACCGCGCCCCCGCGTCACGAACTGAGACGACCTCCGCAACGCCCCGGTATTCCCCAGCAGCTCGTCCGCCCGCGCCACGAACGACTCGTCGGGCATCCGCCGCCCCAGCTCCACCGACTCCACGGTGTGCTTGGAGAAGCGCACCAGGTCTGCGAACTCGGCCCTGCTGTACCCCGCGTGCTCGCGCAGCGCCTGTGTGACGGCCCCGAAGGTCCGCAGGCTGTCTGAGGGGCCGGGCTCGCGATCGGACTCGCCCGCCGCCGCGCCGTCGTCGTCCTCACGGCCGTAGCCCTCGTCGCCGCTCTCGATGTCGATGCCGCTCGTCATCCGCGGCCACCTCCGGTTCTGTACACGCGCTGCCCATCGCCGCCACACTCGACGGCATCCAGGGTGACGAACAGGGACGCGTACTGTCCACGATATGTGCTCGTACGCTGACGTACCGTACGGGCCGCACTGCTGGAACCTGCCCACGCGCGCCCGCCACGGTGGACCCATGGACACGATCACACCCCAACCTTCGGCCACCGTGAGCACGTTCGCGCAGCGCCTGTCCTCCACTCGCCGCGGGGCACGCCTGGCCCGGCTCCTCGCCGTGGAACGCCTCACCGCCTGGCAGGTGTCACCCGGCGTAGCCGATCGCGCCGAGCAGATCGTCGCCGAACTCGCCGCCAAGGCCGCGCTACACGGCCGCGTTCGAGGACGTGACTTCCGGCTCACCCTCACCCTGGATGCCACGACCGGCGCCGGCGCCCTCCGCATCGCCGTCACCGACGCCCGTGGCGACCACCTGCCTCAGCTCTCGACGAACTTCGAGACAGCGGCGGACGGCGAGTCGGGCCGTGGCTTGGTGATTGTCGCCGCTCTTGCCGACCGCTGGGGCGTGGACCAGCGGTCGGAGCCGCCTTCGACAAAGACCGTGTGGGCGGAGCTGGATCTGCAACCCGGTGTGAGCGAATAACCAGTGGAGGTCTTCTGGGAGTGATGAAAGCCTGCGACGCATGCCGTCGCCCGCGGTCGAACGACTGCTTCGTGAATTGCACGCCTCTCTCAGCCTGCGCAAGCGTCCCGAGGATGTGGCTCACCTCATCCGCGACCTGTACGCCGCCGAGCACATCGACCTCGACCCTGCCACCGACTCAGCCCTCGCGAAGGCCGGCGAGCACTCGCTGCGCAATCAGTGGCACGGCTACACGTCCATGCTGGAGGACTTCGCGCGCCCCGTCGGCGCGCAGCGCCAGCTGGCACGAGCGGCAAGCCTGTTCACGAGCGTGCCCGAGATCCTGAACGACGCCGGTGATGATCCCGCTCAGATCGAGGCGGTCATCCGTCGGGTGGGTGAAGAGATCTACCGTGCTCTCGGGCAGAACGACTTCGGCATGGATCGGCTCGACCGAGCCGGGCGCGCCGACGCAGGGTTGGGCGACATGTCCAAGCGCCAGTACAACAAGCGCTTCCGACTGCTGCGCCGGATGGAGGCCAAGCTGTCGAGACTGGTCCACGAGCAGCGCCGTCGCGAGGTCACCATCACCGGCAAAGGAGCGTTCGCCCACGCCTTGCCGTACGAGGAGTTCGCCGCCGACACGGATACCGCCGCGTTCATCGCTTACGTCACCGCACGTGGCTACATGCGGAGCATCTTCACCAACGGCCGGCAGAGGCAGGTGTACGACGAGGTCGCCGACGCCCTGTTTCAGCGGCTGCGGGTGAACCCCGAACGGACGCGCTGGTATGCGATCGCGCATGCGCACCCCACGGCCGAGGTGCTCGAGAGGGTGTCCGACGAGGAGCTCACCCGGCTGCTGGTGCGTTGGAACCGCTTCCTGCGCGAGGTGGCCGAGCTGCTTGAGGACGCCTGGAATCGGCGTCCTCTGGAGCGCGACACGATGATCGTGCGCCGTGGCAACGACTCGTCCACGTGGAACCAGGCCGCACAGGCGTGGAACACGGCGCGGGTGCACTGGTTCGCGCTCCTGACCGAGCTCGGCGAGGAGGACGTCCTCGACCGGATCTGCCTCGGGAAGGTGCCCCGCCTGATGGCGGCTGACGTGGCGTACTGGCATCGCATGAGTGGTGGCGGGCTGCACCCGGACACCTACATCTGGGCGGAACTGCCGCTGCCTTGGGAAGTCCTCAGAGGCGAGAAGGGGTGCCCCCGCTCGCTGGTCGAGGCGGTCTGCGCCCGCCACGGCGTGGACGCCGCGGCCGATGGATGGACCCGACCGAGACGGGCCGCGGAGGCCGTCGCCTTCCGTCGCACGCCCGAGCTCGTGCACGGGGTCGCCGTCGCTGATCCCCTCATGGCCAGCGCACTCCGCTCGGCAGGGGTCTTCTCGGGGAAAGGCAAACACGCTGCCGCCCAGGAGTGGCTGTGAGTGCGCCGTGGCCACTCACCATTCCGCTCCGCGCGCCCTCACAAACCAGTTGACCAGGCGCGACGGCACCGGCCAGGATCAAGGTGGCGACGAGGAAGCTCTGCGGAGGAGCGCCCGGCTCTGATCCCGGGTGGACGCAGGTTCGAATCCTGCCCTCGTCGCCCTTGCGTTTGCCGGAGCCCCTCGTAGCCGGTTACCGGCCTGGTTCAACGACCTCGGCGCGGTACAGGACGGGCCGGTCCTGCACCTTAACCAGGAGCCCGGCGCTCGCGAGATCACGGAGTATCTGCCGGGTGTACTTCTCCTCGGGATCGTGCCCCGCATCGCGAAGTGCGGTCAGGGCACGCTGGGTGTCCCAGAGCCCGCGATACGTGCGGACTGCCGTCTGCAAGCTGGTGTGCTGGCTGGGGCGGGGTTCGCTCACGGGTGACGTCCTCACTACTCGGCGCTGTGCGCCTTCTTGCGGTGGTTGCGGATGCTCGCGGGCGCCCCGACGTAGTCGCACGACGGGCAGCGCTCCCAGACGCCGGCGGTAACCGCTCTCGCGGTGACGGAGTGGCCGGGACCGTAGCCGTGGTTGTGCAGCAACTGCGGCACGGAGGCACCGTACTCGGCCGCGAGCAGCGCTGCTTCGGCGATCTTGTCGTGTCCCGGCGCGAAGAAGCAGCCGGTTCCTGTGCCGCAGCCGCACCAGCACGTACCGGTTGCCGTCAGGTGGGGAAGGTTCGTCATACTCGTCCGTTCGGTCAGGGGCGCCGCGAGCGGCGCTCATGATGTCGACACGTCATCTGCGGCCGAGGAATGGGCTGCGTTTGCTGATCCGGCGTGGAGACGGATCCGGCTCTCAGGCGGTCTGTCGGGGCATCCACCCCACGTGGCGCAAGACCGGAAGTACCTTGAGATGGACGAACGCTTCGACGGGCGTCACGTGATCCTCGGCGGGGAAGAACACAGCGTGCTCGAAGGAGAGCTCATCCTGCGGATCGTCGAGGTCCACGACGGGCAGATCGGGGCGGTCGTCCCGTGGCTCCAGTGACACTCCTTCACGAGCGATGAGCTCCCGCAGCCTGTCGATGTCGTACTTCGCCGCGAGATCCGCCGTGGTGAATGTCTTCTTGATACGGGGACGCTCGCGATCCACCCAGGTCACCCAAGCCATGATGCGCAGCCGTCCCGCTCGGCCACCGGCGGTGATCCCGCTGCGCAGCCGGTTGTGCAGGTTGGACAACGCGGCGGGGATTTCGGGGACCACCACGGGCTTGTACAGGACGAGGTCCCGCTCGCCGTTGTGCCAACGGGTGTCGTGGACGGTGAGCGACGGGCGGCCCGGCAGGCGCAGTTCCCACTCCGTCGCGGTCCCGGTCGCAGGTATTCCACCGCAGGTGGTGCCCGACTTCGAGTGACGGGCCGTCCCGCGGCGCTCGAGCGTGAGTTCGTCCAGGAGCTGCATGATCTGGGCTCCACCTCCGTATCTGCTGGGGTATGCCCGTTGATGTGCGCCGGGCGGACAGAACGTACCGCTTGCGGTGTTCGCGCGACGGGCAAACGGTCAAAGCAACGGGCAGCGCCTTACGCGCTGTTGTCGGTCCGGCGCCCCGCGATAGCCTGTCCTGAACGGCACAACCGACCAGTGACGTGCGAGGGGGATCGTGGAGCGGCGCGATGTGCGGGGGCACTACGAGGAGCTCGCTGCCGAGTACGACGAGCATTGGGTGTACGGGCCGGACTACATCCCCTGGATGTCCGCCCGTATCGCCGAAGCGCTTCGGCTCACCGCCACCGACCGCATCGCCGACATTGGCTCCGGCACCGGCCTGTTCGCGCGTGAAGTCGCGGCCTCGCTCAAGCTCCGGCAGCCGATCCTGTGCGTCGACCCGTCCGAGGCCATGCTGCGCCAGATCGGTACGCCACCTCCTCCGGCGCTGCATCCGATCGTCGCTTCTGCCGAGGACATCGCCGAGGAGCGTATCTCGCTCCCGTACGAACAGCTCGACGCGATGTGGCTGAAAGAGTCGGTGCACCATCTGCCCGACCAGGCCCGCACGCTCCACGGGCTGGCCGCACGGCTGGCTCCCGGAGGCAGGCTGCTGGTGGTGATGCTGCCGGCCGCGATCCAGTACCCGCTGTTCGAAGCCGCCCTCGCCCGCTTCGAGGAGCTCCAGCCCGACCCGGCCGACATCGTGAGTCACCTGCGCGCGGCAGGGCTGGAGGCCGGCCTCACCCATGTCGAGCACGAGCTCCGTATCGACCGGGACAAGTACCTCGCCATGGTGCAGGCCCGGTACATGTCACTGCTGTCCACGTTCAGCGACAGCGAGATCGAGAAGGGGATCGAGGAGATGCGCGCCGCGCATCCGGAGCCGGTTCTCGTATTTCCTGACCGCTTCGCCTTCATCCTCGGAGAGCGCACAGCGGTCGGCGATCGGCAAGGTGGGGACGCGTGAGCACCGTGGTCGACGAACGGCTGCGGCGCCTGCGGACCGAGCTCGACGATCACTCGCGTATCGCCGACCACTTGGGTCTCGACCTTGAGCGCCCGTTACGTTCCCTCAATGACGGCTATCCTGAGAACGCCGTCGCCCTCGTCGGCAAGCTGACCGAGAAGCTGCTCAAGGAGCTATGGCGCCACCACAACATCGAGGGCGATCCGGCGACCAAGGCCCTGAACGATCTCGTGAAACGCTGCCGCCCGCACATCCGCAGCAGCACGGTGATGGATGCCCTCGAAGACATCCGCCGCCTCCGTAACCGGTCCGCGCACGACGGCTACGACATCAGCGACGAGGACGGTCTGCTGGTGGTACGCCGACTTGTCGACGTGCTGGTCTGGTTCACGAACACCGGGAGCGCCGCTCTCCTCGGTGGCGAGCCGGACATGGCGCCCGAGGTCGCCCGTCGCTGCGAGTTCCTGGCAGGCCTGTACGTCACTCTCGGCTACCGGCAGGCCAAGCGCTTCGTCCTCAGCCCCGACACCGTGTATCAGCTGTTCTGCCGCGAGTCGGGTATGCGGCTGGAATACGTCGAACTGATGCTCTCCCAGGACGCCGACGACCTGAGCACCGTGCTCGCCTCCAGCGGCGGTGAGTTGCTGCGCACCCGTCTGCCCAAGCTCACTCGGTTCGTCGTCCTGGAGGACGACAACGACAGCGCGTCGTCCAGCGCTCTCCACCAGCTGCTCGGGCAGGACCTCCGCATCGTCCCCTACGACGGCTTCGTCGACACGCTCGTCAATTTCGACGCCCACCTCGCTGCTGTCGCATCCGCTGCCGTACCGGCCGAACCTCGTGCGGCGATCAGCGCCGCCGCGCTGTCCACGGATCCACGCACCGGCGAGCCGGGGATGGCAGAGTTCGAGGACGCCGCGGGGTTGCTGACCCGCCTCGTCGGCGGTAGCGCGAACGTACTGGTCACCGGTCGTCCAGGAAGCGGCAAGAGCACGCTTCTCCGCTCACTGGCCGTCAGTGCAGAGACGCGCCGGTTCCGCTTCTACTTCGACCTCGGCCTCAAGCCCAAGGACGAACCCTTCTCCGAGTACGCCGCCCGGCTCCTTGCGCCGTCCATGGCATCGGACCGCTCACGCGCCTACGACCTCTTCCTCTATCTGATCCGCTCCGGCACCGCCCTGTGCGTGCTCGATGCTGTGGACGAAGGAGTCCCTGAGCCCAGTCCCTCGGGATTCCTCCACCTGTTCACAGACCTCGCGGCCGTGCTGTCAGCCGAGTCCGCGGTGGTCATGAGCTCCCGGGTGTCCTTCCTTGCCGACTCGCCCCAGGTCCGCCAACTCCTGGACAGCGGTGCCGGCCGCTCCGAACAGCTGGTCGAGCAGATGTACGCCAACGGAGTCGACCCGGCCAAGGTCCCGCACTTCCACCTCGTACGCCTCGCCGAACCGGACGCCACACCGCTTGAGAAGCGACTCACTGCGGAGCTCGAACTGCCACCCGGGCGGCCTTTCGCCGCCATCCTCGGCACCCACATCACGCGCACGGTCACCGCCCGTGGGCCGGCGGACATCGAGCAGCGGCTGCCTTCTGCCTTCGGACAGGCATTCCTCGCTGATCGGACCGTGTTCTCCGTCCTCGACCTCCACCGGGAGCTCGGCTCCGGCGCGTTCACAGACGGTCGTCTCGATGTCGAAGCCTGTGTACTCGCCTCTCTGTTGCGCCCCGCCGGGCCCGATCGCGTCGCCTTCGTGCACACGGCGTACCAGGAACTCCTGGCAGCGCGTTATCTGGCAGAGCCCGGAAACCGGGACCGGGCAGCGGGGACAGCTGGAGAAGCCTTCCTCACCGAGCAGGTTCGGGCCTTCCTTGCAGGTGTTCCCAGCGCTTCCGCAACCGACGACTGTGTGCTGCCCGCAGACACGTACCTGGTCGGGCCGGCGGAACGGCTGCTGCTCCGGCGCGTCCCCGGCCCCGTACGCTTCGACCGGCACGCAGTCACCGTCGCCCGCTACCGCCGCTTCCTCGAAGCGCTCAACTCTGACGGCACCTCGCCCTGGGACCACCTCGAGCAGCCGGCGAACGTGACTCACCAGCCGTGGACCGACCGGCTGCGGAAGCCCGACTACTATGCCGATCCCCGCTACGACTCGTACCCGGCGGTCTGTGTCAGCTGGTGGAGCGCGTACGCTTTCGCCGCCTTCGAAGGCAAGCGGCTGCCCACCTCTCTGGAGTGGGAAGCTGCGGCGCGCGGCACGGACGGCCGACTGTTCCCTTGGGGCGACGAGCCCGACGAGGCGCTCGTGAACTGTGCCGACGCGTGGGTCGGGCGTCCGGTCGTGACCTACCAGGCGTGGTATCGGGACTTCGCAGAAGACGCCATACGCAGGGCATGGGTGACGCCCGTCGACGAACGACCCGGCAACCGCTCCCCGTTCGGGATGGTCGACATGGTCGGCAACTGCTGGGAGTGGACGTCCACCAGCCTTGGCGACCCGGGTGAGGCCGTCATCTGTGGCGGCAGTTACGACAACCCGATGCGCGCGGTACAGGCGAGCAGCAAGGGCCTCTACCGGAAGCGAGGTGGAAGCAACGTCGTCGGCTTCCGTTGCGTGGAGGACATCGCGGGCACAGAGGAGACGGCGGCATGAGCGGCGAGCCACGCCACGGAACCATCGTCGACAGGCGACCGAGCGGCGGGGGAGTGAACGGTGCTGTCGGTTCCTACATCGTCCAGGACGACGAGGACCAGCGTTACTACGGCTTCGACTACCGACAGATCGTGACCGAAGGGTTTCGGACCATCCGCACCGGTGAACGGGTTCGCTTCCATGTGTCGGTGGAACGACCGGATCGGGCGGAGTTCGTCATCCGCCTCGACCAGCCCGACCCGTCCGAGTACTACCGATGACCAATGCCTCCCCCTCACTCGAAGTCGTCGCCGGCGCGCGCCAGGAACTGACCGTTGTCCTGCCCGTGCGGCTGCTGCGCACGCCCGACTGGGCCGAGGGTCCGTTCCCCTTCGAGCTGGGCAGTCGCCGTACCGATGCCGCAACCCGTGCGACCTATTTCGCGCCGGCCTCTGCCCGAGTCCTGTACGGGGCGCCTGGCCGGCCCCGCCGCTGGCACCGACCGCTGTCCATCAGCCACGACGGACTGCATCTCATCGGCATGGAGCTGCTCCGTACCGCCACGGCTCGTCATCCTGGTCACGCACTCGCGGTCCTCCACTTCAGCGTGGAGCGGCCACTACTCCCTGTGCTGCGCGCGATAGGCGGTCGGCGGACCGCTGACGCCCTGCCACTCACGGGACCGTTGGCGCCCCCCGGCCTGCTTGCCGGACTCGCCGAAGTGCGTGACGGGACCGAACCCTTCGCCATTGCGCGTCCATACACCGTCGCGTTCATGACCCCGGAAGCCGATCACGCTCCGGCGCTGCGTGCAGGGTTCGAAGGAGCGCTGCCCCCGACCGCCGACCGCTGGCTGTGGCAACTGGCCTCACGTTCTACACCGGCCGACTTCCCGCTGGCACCGGAAACTGCGACGGAGCAGCTCGGTTCCGTGGTCCGCATCTCGGCAGACTGGAGTGCCCTGGTTCTGCGGCAGGGCGCCGCCTTCCTCGGTCATCGTGCCGACGGAGGTGAGGGCGATTTCTTCGAGTTCGGCGCGTTGCACTCGCGCACCGTCTATCTCGACGCCTTGCTTCTCGGGTCAATCCAGCGGGACCACATCGATGAGCTCACCGACGAACTCTCGGAGGTCTTCGACTCCTCACGGCTGGCACGCCGGGTCGCGACACTGGAGAGGAACATCGCCCTCTTCCGCAGCACCTACTGGCGTCAGCATCTGACTGCGCACGGCCCGGCCAATGAACTGCTGCTCGCCTTCCAGAATCAGCACAGGCTGCCCGCGCGATTCGGCGAGATTCTCGCGGAGGCCGCGGACTACAGCCGGCTTGTACAGACCCAGGAGAGCCAGCAGATCAGCGGCGCGCTGGGCACGCTCACTATTCTGGGCCTACCTCTCGGGACCGCGCTGGGCATACTCCAGGTGCTCGGCGATGAGTCCCTGACGCATCTTCTGGTTGCCCTGGGGCTGTCTGTAGCCGCGACCGCCGGTGTGCTGACCACGCCATACGGACGACTGGTTCTGTCGTCGCTGCGGGGAAGCGGGAAGCCGCCGTCGTGAGCACAATGAGCTCGAGGCGATGTCCCGTACCCGACGGTGTGGGGTCCCTGCTGCGTATGGTGCCCGGAGACTCGTCAATGGCGACTACCTTCAGGCCGCACGTCCGCCGAGGTACAGCGCGGCCAGACGCGGCAACCGGGCGTACATTTCCTCGGCGTCATCGAAGTCGAAGTCTTCGCCCATGTCGTGGTCGCGCTCCTTGTTTTCGACCTTCGTTGCCCGGTAACCGGCCCAAGCTTCGTAGAAGTCCTCTCCATCGGCCGTGATGCGCTCGAAGGCCTCGCTCGCCGCATAGTTGACCTCTTCGTAGAACAGAGCCTCGTCCCGGTGCGACGATGCGGCTTCGACGACCGCCGGATGGTCGGCGAGTCGGTCCGGGCAGGCCGCTGCCCGCTCGTACCAATCACGCCCCAGCGAGATCAGCCCGGCGCGGAAGTCCATGAAGCTGTCGTCCGAGCAGCCGCCGCCGATGAGATAGGCCGCTGCCCATACGTCCCAGCGGTACACGGCGTGGTGTACATCGTCGAAGTGCTCCTGGTACTCGAGGATGTCCTGTTTCGGGCACGTGGCGAGCCGGTCCACCAGAGCCCCGTCGAAGGGCTGGCCCGCGCCGGCGGCGGCCGTTCTCGCGGATTCGATGACGTTCCAGAACTGATCGATGTGCATGCCGGGCACTCTGCCATGGGGGTACGACACCGCCCGCCTCACCCGCGGTCGGGACGGCCAAGCCAGTGTGCCGGCGATCGGGTTCCGTAGAGCCTGGCGCTCATTCTCCTCCCGGTTGTTGAAGCGGGTGATGCGACCTTCGCAGCCGTCGGACATTCAAGCGCCCGAAGTACACATGCTCGAACTGATCGAGTTATCAAAGTGTGTTGACGATGCTAACGGATCTGAGTCATGCTCAATCTGGCAACGATGCGGCGAGTCGCTCGCGTTGTCCTCACTTGCCGCGCCCACCACAAGGAGCACGCGCGATGTCCGACGAAGTCCGGCCCGTCCCAACCTCCCTGCGAGGACTGCTGCTCAGTCGTCTGCCTGATTCCGGCCTGACCTCTGAGGCACAGGATCTGCTCCGCGAGCTCCTGCCCGATGTTCAGGTGCGGAGCAGCGGCCGCGCCGGGCTGGTGTACCTCCGGTCCATCACGGCTACTGGATGGCGCGGCATCGGTCCTGCCGCAACCCTCGAACTGCGGCCCCAGCCCGGCCTGACGGTCGTCGCGGGCCGGAACGGATCCGGGAAGTCAAGCTTCGCGGAAGCCGCCGAGATGGCCCTGACGGGCGACAACTTCCGCTGGCAGGGACGTACCCAGATCTGGAGGCAGGGGTGGCGCAACCTGCACCATGGCGTGGGTCCGGAGATCTCGGTAGGGCTCACCTTCGACGACGGAAGTGACCCGGTCACCGTCCGCCGGTCCTGGCACGGCGATCAGCTGGCCGACTCACGAACGGTGGTGGAGGGGCCCGGCGCCTCCGTGACCGAGCTGCACGAAGTTGTCGACTCCGAAGAGCTGTCGCTCTACCGGCCGTTCCTGCCCTACAGTGAACTCGGAGCGATGATCAACGGGCCGCTCAGTGCATTGCACGACGCGCTCTCCGAAATTCTTGGTCTCGAACTGCTCAGCGACACCGACGCCAAGGCGCGGATCCTCGCCAAGTCCCTGACCGACATGGTCAAGGCGTCGACCGATCTCACGGCCTCCGTTGCCCAGGAACTGTCCGAGCAGAACGACCCACGTGCCGCCGAAGCCATAGCGGCACTCGATGGACGCCACCCCGACCTCGAGCGTGTGCGGGCGCTGCTCAAGGACGGTGCCGTCGCCGACGACATCGCGCTCGGCCGCCTGCGTCGACTGGCCGGTCTGGAGGCTCCCGATCGCCCGGCTGTGACGGCCGCCGTCACTCGTCTCCGTACGGCAGCTGCCGTGGCCGAGGATGCGCGATACAGCTCTGCCGAGGATGCGCGGAGACTGATCGGGCTGCTGGAAGGGGCGCTCGGACACCGTCGCCGTCACCCCGAGGATGCCGGCTGCCCTGTGTGCGGCGCAGCGGACCGCCTTGACCAGGCCTGGGCAGCGAGCGCCCGGGAGCAGGTCGAGCGGCTCCAGAACGAGGCCGCCGAAGCGCAGGCGGCGCATAAGGAGTTGAGCGCCGCCGTGCGGGACGTCCACGACGTGGTGCAGCCGGTCCCCGCCTGGCTCCAGGCCGATGAACCGTCGCTGGCTGCCCTCTGGCGTGACTGGGCCGCCTGCCGCGCGGTCGGGGACCCCCGGGAACTGGCGGACAGGGTCGAGCGGGCCGAAGCCGTTCTCGGGGACGCCTGCCTCCAGCTGCGCGAGGATGCCGCGCAGCGGCTCGCAGAGCAGGACGGACGCTGGCAGGCCGTGGCGGCACGCATCACCGAGTGGCTGCGGCACGCGGAGTCCGCCGAGTCCGCGCAGGCCCGTATCAAGCTGGTCAAGGCCGTTCGTGCGTGGCTCAGGAAGATCACGGACGAGCTGAGAGATACGCGGCTCAAGCCCTTCGCCGACCAGTCGCAGACCGTGTGGAACCTGCTGTGCGAGCGCAGCAGTGTGTCTCTCGGCTCGATCAGCCTTGCCGGGGCGGCGAATCAGCGCAGGGTCGTTCTCGACGTCGCGGTGGATGCCATCGACGCACCCGCGTTCGGCGTCATGAGCCAGGGCGAGCTGCACTCGCTGGCGCTCTCCCTGTTCATGCCGCGAGCCACTCACCGGTCCAGCCCATTCAACTTCCTGGTCATCGACGACCCGGTGCAGTCCATGGACCCCGAGAAGGTCGAGGGCCTGGCCAAGGTGCTCGACCTGTACGCCCGCGACCGGCAGGTCGTCGTCTTCACCCACGACACCCGGCTCGAGGAAGCCATCCGTCGTCTCGGTATCAGCGCCACTATCCAGCGGGTCTCCCGGCAGACCGACTCGGTGGTCCAGCTCGTGCCGGTCAGCGACCCGGTGAGTCAGGCGCTGGAAGAGGCGCGGGCCATCGCCCTGGACGGAAACCTGCCGCAGGACGTCGCGGACAGAGTGCTTCCCGCCATGTGCCGGGTGGCTCTGGAGGCGGCTTATCTGGATGCCGCCCGCAGCGCACTTCGCAAGTCCGGGTTCGGTCAGCGCGCTGCCGAGGAGAAGATCGCGAAGGCCGGGCCTCTTACCGGGCTTGCGGCACTTGCTCTCTCGGTGGAGCGCACCGCGGTTCTCGACGCCATCGCTCGCGACCACGGTCCCTGGGCGAAGGACTTGATCAGGCAGTGCAACGAAGCCTCCCATCGGGCACCCGTGCACGTCGGCGACCGCAAGGAACTGGTCCGGCTCACCGAGCGGCTGGCGAAGGCGGTGCAGGCACGATGACCCTCCCCACCAGCGGCCTCCTTGCCGCCGCCGATCGACTGCTCAGCTCGCCGCTGGATGTGACCCACACCCTCACTCCTGGTCTGCGTGCCCGTGCTTCCGCCGTCCTGCTCCGGCTGGCCCTGGAGGAGACCTTGGACGGTTTCTGGCACAGCATCAGCCCGAACATGACTCGTAACGGACGCACCAGAATGCTCAGTCTGCAGTGGTACGTCAGGCCGTCCGTCGCCCGGCAGTGGTACACCGTCTGGTCGTCCCTCAGTGCCGCATGCCACCACCACACCTACGAACTGCCGCCCACACCGGCTGAGGTACGGGCCTGGCACCAGGACGTGACCGAGCTGGTGAACCTTCTGCCTGTCGCCAGGCTGTGACCGCTCGGCCAGGCGGCCGCCTGCATCGTGGGTCGCCAGGCCAGGGCCCCCGCCACCGCCGACATCCGTGCCCGATGGGGCCGCACAGCCGCTGCCCGGCTGGTGGACTCCGCGGGTAGGGTCCCAGAGAAGAATCAGCCGCAGGACACAAGGCCGAGGAGTGCGTGTGAGCGAGGAGCACGGGGCACATCCCGAGCCAGTGGAGTACCCGGAGTTCCTGCTGCGTCTGCCGAGCGGCGGTCCCTCGGCCAGGGGGCGGCTTCTGGCGGAGAAGGGCACGAACGGGAGCCAGAAGTTCCTCGTACGGGCTCAGTCCCCGGCCCGACCCGACGTGGTCCCCTCGTTTCCCCTCCGCATGCCGTCGTCCCATCGCTTGCGGCAGCAGCTGATCGAGGAAGGGGCGATCCGCGAGTCCAAGACCTGGCCGGGCTGGCTGGAGACGGCCCGGGACATCGAGTGCAATTCACCGTCGGCCGCGGCCGAAATCCTGGTGGGGCGCAGCGCCAACGGATGGGTGGAGTGGAAGACCGCCGACGGGCACCCGCTCGCCGACTTTCTGAACCACGTGGGGTGGGGTCCCAATCGTGCATGGCTCGTACGGGGCTCCAACGTTTCCGGCCTCGATCTCGTCCAGCGGATGTGGCTTCCCGAGCAGCGCGTGTCACTCGCCGCGTCCAGGCTGCGTCCGGGGGTGGAGCAGGGCGTGACCAAGGATCAGCTGCGGTCCCTGATCGAGGAAGACTATGAGTCGGCGGCCACCTACAACCAGAAGCTGGAGCTGGTCGAGGCGCTGCATGCGTTCCTGTCCCGGATGAAGCCCGGCGACACCGTGTGCACCATCTCCGGCGGACGGCTGTACGTCGGAGAGGTCACAGGCTCCGCCGAGCAGACCGCGTCGGACGGCGGACGGTCCAACCTGCGCCGGCCCGTCGAGTGGCACGCCGAGGGATATCCCTACGACGAGCTCCCCGAGGAACTTCAGCAGAAGCTCTCCGTACAGCACGACATGGTGGACCTGACCGTCGTGAAGCCTCTGCTCGACGGTCTGGGTCTGTCCGACGCGGAACTCGCCGCGGAAGCCGAAGCAACGCTCGAAGGTGATGCAAGCGCGGAGATCGCAGCGATCACCGAACGCCGCCGGGAGCTCGAACTACCTGAGCCAGGCCCCGAACTGGCTGCCGACCTGCTCATACACGACGTGGCGTGGCTTCGTGAGCTGCGGGACCTGCTGTGGGACGAACGGCAGATTGTCCTGTACGGGCCGCCCGGCACCGGCAAGACCTTCCTGGCTCTCGAGCTCGCCACCTTCCTCGGCGGGGGCCCCGAGCAGGTCAAGCTCGTGCAGTTCCATCCCTCCTACTCCTATGAGGACTTCTTCGAGGGCTTCCGGCCCCGGGAGGACCCCAAGACCGGTGAGGTCGCCTTCCGGCTCACCGCAGGGCCGTTGCGCGAGCTGGCCGATCTGGCCTCCCGGGAGGGCAACCGTCACATACCGCATTTCCTGATCATCGACGAGATCAACCGAGCCAACCTGGCGAAGGTCTTCGGCGAGCTGTACTTCCTCCTCGAATACCGCAACAAGTCCGTACGCCTCACCTACTCCGGCGACGACTTCGCGCTCCCGCCGAACCTCTTCGTGATCGGCACCATGAACACCGCAGACCGGTCCATCGCCCTCGTCGACGCGGCGATGCGCCGGCGCTTCGCCTTCGTCGAACTCTCACCGCGCACGGAGCCGACCAGCGGACTGCTGCGCCGTTGGCTCGCGGAGAAGGAGCGGGACCCCGAGCCGGCCGACCTCCTCGACGCACTCAACTCACGTATCGAGGAACCCGACTTCCGCATCGGGCCCTCCTACCTGATGAAGGACGGCGTATACCGTGAGGGCGGCCTGGAGCGCACCTGGCGCACCAAGATCCTCCCGCTGCTGGAGGAACACCACTACGGAGACGGCATCGACGTCCAGGCCCGGTACGGTCTCACCACTCTCGGAAAGCTCGTGGCCGCCCGTCGAGAGCGGTTCGTCGTCCAGCCCGGCGATCTCGTGTGGAACGATCCGTCCGGCACCGACGACGCCTCGTGACCACCATCCAGCTCGTCGAGCATGCCCGGCCCGACGTGCATGCCCTCCCGGACGCAGTCGGGCGAGCCCTCGCCGCCTCCGGCATGGTGGACGCCGTCCCGGATCCGTATCTGCCCGGGCATTGGCGACTGCGTGCGGGCAGCAAGGTCGGGGCCGTCGCGTTCGATGTGCCCGGTACGGGCACCGTTACCCTGCGCATCACCCCGAAGGTGCCCATCGCCCGACTGTTCTTCCTCCTCGGCTACGCACTGTCCCCGCACACTGCCCCGTGCGACGAGAACGTCGACGTCGCCGAACACACCGAAGTGCTGCCCGCCTTCGCCGATGCCTTTGAACGGCAACTGGCGAGGGCCCTCGCGCAGGGGCTCGTCCAGGGCTACCGGACGACAGAGGAGAGTGCCGTCGTCGTACGCGGCCGCATTCGCGAGGCCGATCAGATACGGCGCCACTACAACGCCGCCCTGCCCGTCGAGATCGTGTACGACGAGTACACGACCGACATAGCAGAGAACCGCATCCTGCGCGCCGCCGTCGAACGCCTCCTGCGCCTGCCCGGGGTCCCCGGCGACGTGCGCCGCCGACTGGCACATCACCGTTCGCGGCTTGCCGATGTGACCTCGCTCGTACGCGGGCACGCTCTGCCGGTGTGGCGGCCCACTCGTCTCAATGCTCGCTGCCACGCGGTGCTCCGCCTCGCGGAGACGGTCCTGCGCGGAGCCTCGGCAGAACACAACGAGGGGCCGCTGCACATCGACGGCTTCGTCTTCGACATGAACAGGCTCTTCGAAGACTTCGTGTGCACTGCGCTGCGCGAGGCACTCGTCCCGCACGGCGGCTGCACCGAGCTGCAAGCCAGGGGCATCCATCTGGACCGGGACGACACCGTCAGGATGCGTCCCGACTTCGTCTGGTATGCAGACGAAGGCCGTCCGCGCGCCGTCGTCGACGCCAAGTACAAGGCCGAGAAGCGGGAAGGCTTCCCGGATGCCGACCTGTACCAGATGCTTGCCTACTGCACCGCGCTCGGCCTTCCCGACGGCCATCTCGTCTACGCGAAGGGCAACGCTCCGCACGCGGCACACCGGATCCGCAATGCCAGCATCACCATCCACCAGCACGCCCTGGATCTGGACCAGCCGCCCCGCGCGCTGCTCGCCGACGTACAGGACCTCGCGGAGCGGCTTGCCTCGGGGGAGACCCGTATGATCAACAGGCTGGCCCGATCGGAGTAAGGAGCCTCCCAGTGCCTCAGCTCGCCTTCGCGAACACCTTCTGGGAGAGCTTCGACGCCCTGGAGAAGCCGGTCAAAGCAGGCGTACGCAAGGCAATGGCCAAGTTCCAGCAGCTCACCGTCGCCGAACTTCACGCGGACAAGGGTCTCCACCTGGAGTCCGTCGACAAGGCACGCGACCCGCGTATGCGGACCATCCGCATCAACGACTTCTGGCGGGGCGTCGTCCTGGCACCTGACGACGGCAGCGACACCTTTTTGCTTCTGAACGTCGTTCCGCACGACGACGCCTACACCTGGGCCGCCAAGCGCCTCTACACGGTCAACACGGCCACCCGCGCGCTCGAGGTGCGCAATGTCGTCGCCATCGAGCAGCTCACGCCCGCGCTCGAGAAGGCGGCGAGCTCGGCTCCGAGTCTGCTTTTCGCCTCGTACTCGGACACTGTTCTTCGGGAGCTGGGCATCGATGACCAGGTCCTGAAAGCCGTACGAACCGTCATCGACCGGTCCCAGCTGGATGCCTTCGGGACACTGCTGCCCGAGGACCAGTTCGAGGTGCTGACGTTTCTCGCCGAGGGCTTCAAACCCGATGAGGTCTACCGGGACATCGTCGCGGTGCGGCGGCCGGTCCACGCGGCCCCCGAGCCGGCCGAGGATCTTGCTGCCGCCATCGCCAACACCAGCAGTCGTATCACCCTGATCACCGAGCCCGACGAACTCGCCGATATCCTGGAGAAGCCGTTCGCGGCCTGGCGGGTCTTCCTTCACCCGTCGCAGCGGCGGCTCGCGTATCGGGTCTCATACAACGGTCCCGCCCAGGTCTCCGGCGGACCCGGCACTGGCAAGACCGTCGTGGCTCTGCACCGGGTCAAGCACCTGCTGTCGCGTTCTCCCGATGCTCGAGTGCTGCTCACCACGTATACGAACGCTCTGGCTGCGGCCCTACGCGAGAACCTCGCCCTGCTCCTCGACGACGAAGCCCAGCTGTCCCGCGTGGAGGTGACCACTGTCAACTCCTACGCCCACCGCGTTGTGCGTGAACTGGGCGGGCGGACGCCCTCACCGATCGGGGACCAGGAAGAGCGACGGATCTGGCAGAAGGTGGGTAATCAGCTGGGCCTGGTGTGGACCGAGCAGTTCTTGGCGCAGGAATACCGGCATGTCGTCCTTGCCCAGGACCTGCGTTCGGCCGAGGACTACCTGGCCGCCACCCGGCGCGGCAGGGGGACTGCACTCGGCCCCCTGAAGCGGGCTCAGTTCTGGCGCGCGGTCGAGGCGTTCCAGACCGTGCTGCGTTCCAAAGGCGTCAGCACGCACCTCCAAGTGTGCGACGAAGCAGCCCGATTGCTGAACGCATCCGACCGCTCGGCGCTGGGCTACGCCCACGTGGTCGTGGACGAGGCGCAGGACCTTCACCCGGCCCAGTGGCGAGTGCTGAGGGCGGCCGTGCAGCCGGGACCCGACGATCTCTTCATCACGGGCGACCCGCACCAGCGGATCTACGACGCACACGTGTCGCTCACGTCTCTCGGCATATCCGTGACAGGCCGCTCCAACCGCCTGCGGATCAACTACCGCAGCACCGAAGAGATCCTGGTGTGGTCCACGGGCATCCTCGAGGACGTGCCGGTCGAGGACCTGGCCGGCGACGGCGGCGACAGTTTGGCCGGCTACCGCTCCCTCCTGCACGGCAGAACGCCGCACGTCGACGGACACACCTCAGAGCAGGCCGAGGTGACGGCACTGGTACAGCGCTTGCAGGGGTGGATCACACAGGGGATCCAGCCGGCGGAGATCGCTGTGTGCACCAGGTTCAATGTGCTGCTTGACAAGGTCCGGGACCGACTCGAGGCGGTAGGCGTGCCCACGGTCCGGGTGAAGGGCAATCCAGGCGCAGAGGCCGGCGGTGTGCGACTGGCGACCATGCACGCGATGAAGGGCCTGGAGTTCCGGTGCGTCGCCGTCGTCGGCGTCACGGCCGGTGCGATTCCGTTCGCACGTGAGATCACACCAGCCGAGGTGGACCGGACTCAGCACGAGTCAGACATGTTGCGCGAACGATGCGTGCTGTTTGTCGCATGCACCCGCGCGCGTGAGGCCCTCCATGTTTCGTGGAGCGGTGTCCGTAGCCCCTTCCTTCCCGTGGTGCCGTAACGATTCGCCCTGCTGGCCAGGTTCTCAGGCGCGATCGGATCGCGGCGGGGTGAGTGCTCCGCTGGTGAGCCCGTCACGAGCCAAGTTCGTGGCCTGCCCGCTGAGTTCCGTCAACTTCTTGACCCGCTGCTCAAATTCGGCGAGAGCGCGGAAAGCAGCTCCGTAGCGCCGTTGTCGGCTGATGGCCATCTGTGGGATGCGTGAACCGCGTGTGTCTGTGCGGAATGTGCCGCTGGTGCTGGTCGAGCGTTTGGTATTGGACGCGCTGCGCAAGAAGCCGTTCAGGTAGTCGGTGTCCAGTTGGTCACTCGTCGAGACGGCTGAGTCGTCAGACACTTCGATCAGTCCGGCGCGGGTGAGGTCAGCAAGGCTGACTGTGGCACCTTCGTGCAGGCTGCCCGGTGCGCCGGTGGTGAGGGCAGGCAACAGGTCCAGTAGCAGCGCGAGTTGCTCTCCGATCGCAGCCTGGATTGCTGCGTATTCGGCAGTGAAGTCGGTGTGCTTGGCTGAGATATGGGTGGCAGGTGTCAGATCGACAGTGTCACCGAGAAGGTCGATGCGTGGAATATCGGCGGTCTGGTCGGCTTCCGGCTCGAACGGCCCCTCGGGGGCGCTGCCGGTGAGATCTGTCATCCGAACGAAGTCAACTGTCGTGTCCCGACCGTCAGGACGTCTGAGTATCCAGAGCTGCACGGAAAGGGAGTGGGATGCGGCCAACCCTGGCGGGAGGGCCACGATCTGGGTGAGGAGACCCCGGCGTACGATCTCTGCTCGGATTCTTCGACCGGCCTTGCGGTAGGCGACGGATGCGGGCATCACCATGACCACTTGGCCGCCCGGGGCGGTGTGATGGTAGCAATGCTGGAGCCACGCCAGCTCGCTCTCGGCCCGGGAAGGTACGCCGAACTCCCAGCGCGGATCCAGGAGCAGATCCTCTCGTCCCCAGTCTGCGACCCCGGCAGGAGGCTCGCACACCACAAGATCCGCCTTGGTTTCTGGGTGCAGATCGCGGCGCAGGGAGTCCCCAGTGCTGATGGTGACGTCGCGGACCCCCGTCAGACTCGCGCGCAACTGAGCGTAGCGTGTGCTGGTGGCGTCGATGTCCTGACCGATCAGCGTGTGTGCCTGATCGTCAAAGGACAGCAGCAATGAGCCGATGCCGCACGCAGGATCAAAGATCGTCTCACTCTGCCGATCGGTGAAGTGGCGTATGGCTTTGACAAGTTGGGGCGAAGTGATCCCGTCAACACCCGCTCTGCCTGACGAAACGGCGTAGCGTGTGGCCAAGTTGCCAAGCAACTCTGCGGGCGAGTGGTCGGCAGTGAGCTCATCGACCAGAGCCTTGAGATTCGGTGCAGCCGTCTGATCGTGCGCGCCTGCGAGCACCTCGGCGACCATCGTGAGCCCCCGGATCATGTTGTCGCCGTGAAGGGTGCGCAATTGTTCCCACAGGCGTACTTCTGGCGACATCTCCTGACCCTTGCGCTGTTTGTCCAGCCAGGCTCGGGCCTCGTGCAGAGAGAAGAGGGGGCTACTGGTGCTCCCGGTTTTGGGAGACGGAAAGTCGTCATGCCGTCGGCGCCAGTTGGAAACGGCGGCTCGCGTGACCCCCGCGAGCCGGGCGATCTCGGCTGCGGTGACGAGGGTCTCAGTGGTGGTGGGGCGCTCGTCGTCCTTCATGCGGCCACGGTACACGGATGCTTCGATCTCCGACGATATGCGGTCCGTTGGCGATGTAAACGAACCTAGAGTGACGGCATGGCCACACGGCGGGCGGCAGCTCAGGGGACCGCTCATACCGGCAGATACTTGTGGCGCTCTAGCAGGTACCAGGCAGTGCTCGGTACGTTCATCAACCTCCGACCCGGCAAGGGCGCACCCCGGATGACACCCGAAGACGACGACCCGGTCACCTTCCTCTTCTACGCTCCGCAGAAGGCGCCACGAGCCTGGGCCTTGGACCTGTCGCGGCTGGGCCAAGCCATGCGCGAGGCATACACGGAAGTCCGCTACAAGATCCGTCAGGACGCCACACGGCATGGTGAGCCGTACCTCTCCTTCTGGGTGGCCACCGGCGACGGCGTCGAATGCGAAGGCACCGCCACGGCCCACGGGCGGGACTGCATCACACTCGTGGACGCCACCGCAGGCGACGCCGGACGCTTCCTCGCCTGGTTCCGGGACACATGCCTACCTTCCCCCGACCTCATTCGCTTCAGCAGCGGGTATGCGGTGGAGCGGGGTATCGATTCGGACTGGCGTCTGCCGGCCGAAGGAGATCAGGCCCGTGTCGCCGACGAGCTGCGGCATCACTTGACGGTCGTGGACGGGGCCTGATCCGGCCAAGCGCGACGGCAGGGCAGCAGCTCCGCCTGACCGCGGAGACATGCGCGAAGCGCGAGTCGCTGTGGCGTCGCCAGCCCTCCCGGGGGATCCCTCGAGCTGGGTACTCGGCACAACGGATACCCAGAGGAGCGGCTTACGCAATGGCGGCAGGTCCGCTCCCCGCGCCCGGCGGGAAGCACGCTGCCGCCAGCGGTTGGGATCTCGTCACGCCACGTCATCGGGCATGTGCACGTGGGGCGACCGCTTCGACCTTCTCAGCGCCGGGGGCACCCGGACGGGCGGCTGTCACGGTGCGGCGGCGAGCCCGCGGGTGGGAGGAGAGCGGGGTCGGCATACTCGGTGAGCTCCGAAGGCGGGTACGGACGCGCGGTGGCGGAGGTCAGAGACGCGCCACTTCTTCCCCTTCACCGTCTGACCGTCTGTAACGTGCCGATAGAGTTGGTCAAGACACCTGTTCAACACCGTTGTGTATCACCCGTGTTGATGTGCAAGAGACGAGGGGAGCAGTCCGTGGATGAATCCGACCTCCGGGCATCCAGTGACAAATTGACCGTCCTCGCCAATGACCTCGACGATATGCAGAATTACCTGAACAAACAGGTCAAGCGCATGGACGAGATTGTCGACGTGATCGAGGCCGGCTGGCGCGGTCCCGCGGCGAAGGTCTATCGGGCTCTCCACCGGGGGGTCGCGGAGGACGCCGTACGCCTCCGTGAGGTCATGAAGACGCTCGAACAGGCCGTGCGTCTGAGTCGGGACGGCTTCACTGAGCAGGAGTTGGACATCATGGACCGCTTCCGGCAGATCCAGAGCTCGGTCGATGTGGCAGCCGAGGCAAATGAACTCTCCACGTCGAACCCGGACGCCGCGGTGCCCGCTCCGCAGAGCCACATCGCCGGCTTGTGACATCAGGGGGGACACATGTCGTCGGACGACGACCACATAGCAGTCGACTTCGCGACGCTGCGGAGGCTCGCTGCCGATCTCGAGGACATCCTCAAGAAGCTCAACGAGAAACTGGACCTGCTCTATCCGCGAGTGGAGAAGGTCGTTCTCACCTGGGATGGTGAGGCGCGCCAGGCGTTTGTTGACGAGCTCGACAAATGGGATCTGTCCGCGCAGGATCTGGAAGCGGCCCAGGCCTGGCTGCACGAGATGGTGGTCAAGGGCCACGTCACCTACGCCTCCACGCACCAGGCCGTGTTGCGCGGCTGGGGGGCCGCTTGATGGCGGGAGCGCCGCCGTCCCCCGCGCAGAACGGGGGCTTCGACATCCAGCCCGTGCATGTCTACCACGCCTCAGACCTGGTCAAGGAGGGGCAGTACAAGCACTCCGAGCGGGGCTTCGCCCTGGTCGACGTACTGAACAAGTACAATCAGTCAGCCGGGACCGGCTGGGGCGCCGACAACTTCGCCGAGGCATACCAGCAGGTCGCCGCCAAGTTCTTGGAGGCCTGGGGCCGGGGCGTGGTCAGCGTCGGCGGCGCCGCCGTCGGACTCACGCTCACCGCCAACCACTACGTCTTGGCCGAATGGGAGGCCGGCGGCCGTAAGGGCCCGCAGCCGACGAGCCGCCCGGAGCCGGTCGTCATCAACAAGACGCCGCCCTACGGGCCGGTCAACCCCATCAAATGGACGGGCACTGGCGAGGACGTCGACTCGTGGTGGATCTCCGGCGTGCTCGGCGACTTCCCCGACTTCCTCGCGGACGTCATCCGGCCGGCCATCGAGCACGGCCTGCGCCTCGGCAAGGTCCACGAGATCACTCCGGGCATCAGGGACGACGAGGTCCGGGACATGGCCAAGGCGTGGCGGAAGATCGGCTCCGAGGCCGTGAAGTCCTCGGAGGAGTTCAACGACGCCATCGCCACGATCACCAACCCGAAGGACAGGGGCGAGTGGCAGGCGGCCATGCGGGCCTTCGGCCAGACCATCTGGGGCACCACGGCTTGGGGGCGGCAGCGCGGGGAGGACGGCCAGCGGAGCCAGACCGGCGGCCGCGAATGGCGAACCACCAAGGACCTCCCGCCGTCCGGTCGGCGGCCCATCATCGACGTGCTGAAGAAGACCGCGGACGCGGTCGCCGACATCCTGGAACACGTGTCCGACGTCGGGAAGAAGACCAGAGAGTTCACCACACAAGCGGCCATCAACGCCACGAAGGCCACGGCCAACGACCTGTTGCCGAGCTTCGATTGGAAGGAGATAACCAAGAGAGTGGTCGGCGGGGTCGTCGGCACAATCGTGCTCATCTTCCGGTCCCACATGGACAAGGAGGGCGTGGATGCGGTGGTCGAGGACTACCACCGTGAGTTCAATGAGGCGGCCGGCAAACTCCACGCCCTCCTCGCGGAGCTGGATCTGGCCATCCTCAGCGCTCCGACCTACCAGGCGGAGATCGCCCGGGCCCAGGGCTTCGGCGCGCGCTCGCTCAATGAGTTCAAGAAGCAGCACAGCTGGCAGCGCGGCGGCGAGAGCCCCTTCCCGTACATGTACTCGCTGGACCTCGCGACGAATGAGGGGCTCGGGGACGGGCACACCCTCGACAAGCACGTCGGCAAGACCGATGAACAGCTGATCCAGCGCCTCGAGGACGAGAAGACTGCAGGCGGCAAGGCAAAAGTTCTCGCCGCCTCGACCTTCGCCGACCTGGAGTCGGCGCAGAAGTACACCCAGTACTGCATCCGCCAGAAAACCTCGGAGATCCAGGACTGGCTGAAGAATCCGCCGCCGCAGCCGCCTTCGAAGGCTTTCACCGTGCCGTCTGTGCCGAACGAAGGCCCGCTCGCAGGACCGACCGTGACCGGACGTACCTCGCGCATCGTGAACGACCAGATCATGCCAGCCGAGGACTCCCACGGGGTGACCACGCGCCTCAGGTACGACGCCAGCCTCGACCCGCCCTTCGTCATCTACACCTCGGCGCCTGAATAATGGAGCGAGTGATGAACGATCTCAGCGCGGAGACCTGGTCGGACGCGCTCAGGCTGTACGAGCGCATCTGTACGTTCGTAGGCGTCGCTCCGCGCGAGCACGACGAGTGGTGGTTCGACGTCGCGGCGATCATGCGTCTCGAGACCCCGGACCCGCGGGGCTGGGAATCCATCGATCCTCACGAGGGGGAGGACGAGAGGCGGGACGATCCGCTGTTCCCCTGGCTGGGGCCCCCCTCGACACCCGAGGACGCCGAGGGCTTCCGAGCACGGGTGACGGAACTCCCGCGCTCCTCGGTGCGGTCGCTGATCGTCCTGCTCGGAGTTCTCGGCCTGGACGTGGCCAAGACTTGGAACTGGGACGAGCGCAGGCCGGACATGGAACGCCGCGCCGAAGTGATCATGTCGCGCTTCCCCGAAGATACCCGCTTCTATTCCAACATCGGCTGGAAGGGCGAACGTCCTGATTTCTACGAACAGCCCGTCACGGGTCTTGACCCGTTCAGCCACTACGGCTGGGACGCGGGTCTGATCGCCGTGAACGACGCTGAAGTCGCCTTGTTCTGGAACTTCCAGTCCATCTGACCCGCCCAGCTGAACCCAGAAAACAATGCCGAACCAGGGCCCTGACCGGGCCGCACACGGTGACCGGGCGGAGCTCGAAGGCAGCGGACGACTTCACCGCTGGCCCGGTTCAGGACGTCCGCGACGTGACCTCTGGACCTTCGAGTCCCTCTGACCCCAGCCGTATAAGGATTCCACCGTGCTCATCCGATCCGCCACCTATCCCGACCGGGAAACCGCCCAGTGGGCCGCCCAGGAGGTCGTCACCCGCAACGAGCAGGCCATCCACCGCTGGCTTGCCCAGGGCACCCGCCCTCGCCTCACCATCGAGGCCGCCTGGCCCTCGCGCCCTGAGCCGGTCGGCCGCGTCCTGCTCCAGGGCATGGCTCTCGCGGGACGCGGACCCGTGGATGTGCGGGCCGCCCGGGTGGTGCTCCGGCGTGAGTCGGCGAGTCCGCTCGGGTTCGTCGTGCACACCACGTTCCCGATCTACGTGTAGAGGCAGGCCCATGTCCATGAAGCCGCTGGAGTTCGACCGCCGTTACGGCGAACTCGACCAGGTGATCAGCGCATACGTCGGCCAGCCTGCCGACGACACCCCCGAACGCCCCGGCCAGGCCCTCACCGCCTATCTGCGCCAGACCTGGCACACCCGCCCGTGGGCCCTGTCGGTCGCGGAGCAGCAGCTCCGCACCTACGCCCAGAATCCCCCCGGCCGACTCCGTCTCCGCCTCGGCGAGTTCTACCCGGTGCCGGACATCGGCCTGCCCGAGGCCGAGATCCAGCAGTGGCTGGTCCTGCTCGCTGACCTCATCCGGCGCAGCATCGAGGAGGGCGAGGTCCCGCCCCCGGCGGCGCTGCCCGAGACGCACTGGGAGTGGCACGCCCGCTTCCCCGAGCTCGGCCAATTCCTCGGCGGCTGGTTCTCGCAGGACATGCCCGACGAATTCGCCGACCACGACGCCGCCGTACGCGACTACGGCAACACGGTTGACCGCACGCTCGTGGCCCGCCTCGTCGGCGAGCTGCACGAGCTGTTCGCTCTCGGTCTTGAGGAGCCCGATTACGCGCTCGCCGTATCCGAGTTGGGGATGGAGGTTGACCCGCCTACGTCCTACACGCCGGGTGCCTGGCTCGCGCTGGTGGCGGACCGCATCGGTGGGTTCCGGGCGGAGTACGGGCAACCAGATGCCGACGGCTGAGTGTGCGTTGGCTGATCTTGTTCTTTGACCTCAGTCCGAGTCGTACGGCGGAGACGGTTGGTTCCAGACGGCGTCAAACCGGCTGACGGTCATTCGGAGTTCGCTGATCGACTGCCGAAGGACCTCCGAAGCCGACCACTACCACACCAAGGCGGCCAGGTCCCAGGCGCGGATCACGCCGTCCACGCCCGCGCTCAGGGCGACTTCGCGGCCGCCGAGCATTGAGGTCCGCACTATCGTGACGCCGCCCCGATGGCCGGTCAGCGGGGCACCGACTCCCGCGCCCTCGGCCAGGTCCCAGATGCGTACGGTCGCGTCCGCACCCCCGGTTACCGCGAGGGGCCGGTTGCCGACCGTGGCGGTGTCCAGGGCGGAGACGCTGCCCTCGTGACCGACGATGGGATCGTAGATCGGCTCATCACCCTCATCCCCTGACAGTCCCCATACGTACACCTGTCCCGGATCCGCCGCCGCGACCACGATCGGACGATCGGCGAGCTGGGACACAGCGACCGCTTCGACACTGCCGTCATCCGGGTAAAAGGACGTCAGTTGCTCGTCCCGCGCCAGGTCCCACACACCCACGTCGCCACCGCCCGCCACGACCAGCGAGCGGCCGTTGACCCGTGCGGTGGCGACAGCGCAGATGCCGTGGATGTCGCTGTCCGGTAGCTCCGCCGGGGGCTCCCCTGCGGTCAGTCCCCACACCAGGACCCCGGCATCCGAACCCGTCACGAACCGCGGTGGTCCCTCCCCCTTCACGGTGGCCATGGACCCGACGTAAGGCTCGCCGTACCTTGCCCCCCGGAGCAGTTCGCCGCTCTCCAGATCCCAGAGGGCGGAGCCCTGTTCATGGCCACCAGCTGCCAGCAGCACCCGGCTGCCGGAAACGGCCGCGGCCAGCGAGTTCAGCTCGTTCTCGGCGTCGGGGTACTCGACGGCGAGCGGATCTTCAGCAAACGCGTATGCCAAGGGCCGCGGCTGCCACAGGTCCCGCTGAGGGTCCCAGGTCCACACGGCACCGTCGCGGTCGGCGCAGACCACCAGCGGACCGCCGCCCACCTCGACCACCGCAAGATCGGTGATCACGGACGAGGAAGGTATTTCGCTGCTCAGCAACACAGGCGCGTCAGACATGCGGCGAGCGTAATACCCAGCTCTGACACCGCAGTGGCATGAGGGTGATCATCGCTGGGTTACTCGCGACTGATGCAGAGGAAACCTCGGCTGCTTCTACGGACTCACCTTGCCACCACTGACATCTGACAAGGCGACAGGCACGGTCTCAGCTCCGTGGTCAGCCCCGGAGGGACTTCGAAAGCCGATCATTCAGTGAGGCCACGGGGGTCTGAGTACATCGTCTCGGAAGTCGAAGAGGGTTCCGCCGTGCGGCCGAGCACGCCGCTCAGTTGTCATCCTCCGGACCGTCCGGGTCAGGATTGCAGGGTGACGGAATGCGGTGAGCGGCGCGACAGGATGCGTCGTATGAGCATTCCCGTGATCACCGAAACCGCACATGGCACAACTCGACCGCCGCGATGGGCGGTCTGGGCGGCGCATCTCACCACGCTGGTTGTCCTGCCGAGCGGCCTATGGAGAATAGCTTTGGTCCTCGGATACCCGGCCGGCTACACCGACGAGGGCTTCTCGGACTTCGAGTCGCTTGGCGCCAAAGTCTGGATGCTGACGCTCAGTGTGGTCTGCGAACTCCTGGCCTTCCTGACGATCGGTCTGGTGCGGCCGTGGGGCGAGGTCGTGCCGCGCTGGATACCGCTGATCGGCGGGCGCGTCGTCCGTCCGATGGCCGCCGTCGTCCCGGCCGCACTCGGCGCGCTGGCACTGACCGTGCTGTGGGCCGACGTTGCCCGGTGGTGGACGTACCCGCACGATGACATGACTGACACCGGAGACCTCGCGGTCGGCATCCTGTACCAGCCGCTGCTCCTGTGGGGCCCTCTTCTCGCCGCCGTCACGGTCTCGTACTACCGCCGCCGTTCTTCCACGCGCAGTTGCGGCATCGATGCCAAGTGAGACCTGCCGTTGCGATGACCGACCAAGTTCGGTGACACAGGGGCGGGGTCTCATCGCCAGCGAGCACGAAGCCTCGACGGCCGGACCTGCATGCAACATTGGGCGAGATCGTCGTGGGGCGCGTCGGCGAGGACCCGTCGTAGGTCGTCAGCAGGCACGATCGCCGGCCCTCCCCGGAGTCGAGGGCACCGTCCAGCGCCGGCGCACGGTCTGGGCCCGTGGTCCACAACCCGGGCCGCGGCGGACACTACTTCCTTCGTATTCCGGCTGAGCGGCGCGTTGGGTGGGGCCGGGCGGGCGGGTTCGGACATCCTGCTGTGCCCATGGGGATGCTCCTCCTGGCCGTGGCCGTGCTCGCGGCCGCCAATGCGCTCGTCAACCACCTCGAGCCCGAGCTGTACGTGCCGGTCTGTATCACCGCGGCTGCCGCGCTCGTGCTGATCGCCCTGCTGTCCGGGCTCACTTTGGACGAGCTGGGGCTCGGCCGGGCTTCGGCACGGCGAGGTCTGCGGTGGGGGATCGTCCTGGCCGGGGCCGTTCTCGTGGTCTGTCTGGTGGCGCTGGCCGTGCCGTTCACCAGGGAGGCGTTCCAGGACGAGCGCGCCGCCGGTCTGTCGGCCGGGCAACTGGTGTTCCGTGCGCTGGTGAGGGTGCCGTTCGGGACGGTGCTGCTGGAGGAGATCGCGTTCCGCGGTGTCCTGTGGGCCATGATGCGGCGGCGATGGGGAACAGCATGGGCCACCACCGTCTCCTCGGCCCTCTTCGGACTGTGGCACAATCAGCCGTCCCGTGGCCTCACGAGCTCGAACGCCGCGGCCGGAGCGGTCTTCGGTACGGGCCCGACCGGAGTCGCACTGTCGGTGACCGCTGCGGTCGTCGGCACCGCGCTCGCGGGTGTGGTGTTCTGCGAGTTGAGACGCCGGTCGGGGAGCCTGATCCCACCGATGGCGCTGCACTGCGCCATCAACAGCGCGGGTTACGCGTGCGCGTGGGCGGCCCGATGGTGAGCGCGAGGCGGAGCCGGGTGCGGGCCCAGTCGACGAGTCGGCGTATCCGCCGTCGGCCCACACCAGGGTGACCCTGCGGTGGAGTTCGCGCGGCTGCTGCAGCAGCGGCATCGCGGCATCCCGGTCCTGGACGCTCGCGGCGGTGACCAGCACCACCAGCAGCAAGCCCAGGTAGTCCACGACCTGCCCTTTGCGGCCCGTCACCTTCTTCCCGCCGTCCCGGCCGACACCGTCGGCGCCGACGGTGCCGGCCGCCCACAGGGACTGCTGAGTCGACGATCGCCGCCGTCGGCGTGCGGCTGCAAGCGTAAACTTCTGAACAAATCACAATTTTGATTACTTTATCTTGCAATTCTGGCAGAACCGTCGGATCCGGCGTCCGATCTGCCCGGAAGGTCCGCAGCGAGTGTCCGTCGGCAGCCGTGGGAGGGCGCGGGCGGATCGCATAGGCGCCAGGAGGAAGATTTCTCGATGACCCGGCCCGATGACCCGCGCACCGCGGCGGCCCGGATGTTCGCCGAGGCCGGCGCGTTCGGCGAGCTTCTGGCGGGCATCGAGTGGGCGGCGACACCGCTCGGGCCCCCCGAGTCCTGGCCGGGGCCCCTGGTGGACACCCTGCGCCTCATGCTCACCTCTGAGCACGGGATGGCTCTGTACTGGGGCGCCGAATTCGCCACGCTGTACAACCTGGGCTCCACACCCATTGTCGGCGCCAAACACCCCTGGGCGCTCGGCAGGCCCTACAAGGATGTGTTCCCCGAGGTCTGGGTCCACCCCGTGAGCTCCCACTTCCACTATGTGACCGACACCCGCAAGCCACTGCTGATCCCCGATGAGCCGCTCATCATGGAGCGCCACGGCTTTCCGGAACAGTGCTACTTCGACTCCGCCTTCCAGCCCGTGCTGCTGGACGACGGCACCGCCGGCGGCGTGCTGCAGATCATCACCGAGACCACCGGCCGGGTACTCGGCGAGCGCCGGCTGCGCCTGCTGAGCGAGACCGGCGCCCGCACCGCCGGGCTGCCCACCCCGGGCGAGGTCGCCCGCGTCGTCGCGGAGGTGCTGGGCTCCTATCCCGAGGAGATCCCGTTCCTGGGCCTGTACCTGGCCTCCGAGCCGGGGATGCTGCGGCCGGCGGCCTCCGCCGGGCTCCGGCCGACGCCCGAGGCCTCGCTGAGTGCGGCCGACGGGTCGGAGGTCGCGGCCCGGCTGGCGCAGGTGGTCGCCGACGGTGCCCCTGCCACGCTGCCGGCCGCCGCGCTCACCGGCGGCAACACCGCCGGGCAGCACGCCGCTGCCCTCCGGCTCCCGGTCGAGCAGGCGCTGGCCCTGCCGCTGGAGTGTGCGGGCCAGGTGGAGGGTGTCCTGGTGGTGGGCGTCAACCCCTGCTTCCCGCCGGCCGGGGCCTACCGGGACTTCTTGGAGGTGCTCGCCGCCGCCGTGGCCGGGGCGCTGACGGCCGCGCTCGCCCACGACGAGCAGCGTCGGCGGGCGGAGGCGCTGGCCGAGCTGGACCGGGCCAAGACCACCTTCTTCGCCAACGTCAGCCACGAGTTCCGCACCCCGCTCACCCTGCTCCTGGGCCCGCTCCAGCAGGCCCTGGCCGACGAGGACCGGCCCGAGCGGCGCGAGCAGCTGGAGCTGGCCGAGCGCGGCGCCCTGCGCCTGCTGAAGCAGGTCAACACCCTCCTGGAAGTCGCCAGGGCCGAGGCCGGGCAGATGCGCCCGGCCCTCGAGCCGGTCGACCTCGCCGGTGCCACGGCCGAGCTGGCCGGGGTGTTCCGCTCCGCCTTCGAGGCGGCCGGGCTGACGCTGGAGGTGGACTGCCCGCCGCTGCCCAAGCCGGTCTCCCTGGACCGGGAGATGTGGGAGAAGATCATCCTCAACCTGCTCAGCAACGCCCTGAAGTTCACCTTCACCGGCGGCGCCCGGGTGCAGGTGGTCGCGGCCGACGACCGGGCCCGGCTGACCGTGACCGACACCGGCACCGGCATCCCCGCGGACGAGCTGCCGCGCCTGTTCGAGCGCTTCCACCGGGTCCGCGGCGCCCGCTCCCGCTCCCACGAGGGCAGCGGCCTCGGCCTGGTGCTGGTGAAGGACCTGGTGGAAGCGCACGGCGGCACCGTTGGCGTGGACAGCCGGCTCGGCCAGGGCACCAACGTCACCGTGGACCTCCCCCTCGCCGCCGCCCACCGGCCCCGCCCGGACCCGCCCGCGGCCGGCGTCGGATCCCCCGGGGAAACCCCCAGGGAAGGCGAAGGCGGCCGGCCCGGCCGCGCCGCGGCCTATGTGGACGAGGCGCTGGGCTGGCTGGCGGCCGACCCCGTCCCCGCCGCGGCCACCCCGGCCGCACGCACCCCGCCCGCCCCCGCGACCCACGACGCCCCCCACGGCCCCGGTCCGCACGAAACCGACCGCCCCCACCGGGCCCGTCTGCTGGTCGTCGACGACAACGCCGACATGCGCGCCTACCTCACCCAGCTCCTGCAGCCCGACTACGACGTGCTGCTCGCCGCCGACGGCCGGGCCGCCCTGGAGATGGCCCTGGCGCAGCCGGTGGAACTGGTGCTCAGCGACGTCATGATGCCCCGCATGGACGGCTTCGAGCTGGTCCGCGCGCTGCGCGCCGACCCGCGCACCGCCCGCCTGCCCATCGTCTTGCTCACCGCCCGCGCCGGCGAGGAGGAATCCGTGCAGGGCCGGCAGGCCGGCGCCGACGACTACCTGGCCAAACCCTTCTCCGCGCGCCAGCTGCTGGCACGCGTCCGCACCGGGTTGGAGCTGTCCCGGCTGCGCGAAGAGGTCCTGACCGAGACCCGCAACCAACTGGCCGTGCTGGCCTCCCTGGCCGACGCGGGCCTGCGGCTGTCCGCCACCCTCGACCCGGACCAGATACTGCAGACTGCCGGCCAGATCTTGCTGCCCGACTTCGCCGACCAGATCAGCATCCACCTCACCGCCGCGGCACCCGCCCCGGCGCAGTCGCCATCGGCATACATCGCCGGCACCCCCCTGCTTGCCCGCGAAGCCCTGGCCACCGCCGCCACCCACGCGATCAGCGGCACCGCTCCGGCCCCAGCCGGCCCGCACCCGGCGCCCGCCACCGTGCTGGCCCTGCCGCTGCACGCCCACGACCAGACACTGGGGGCCTTGGTACTGGTCCGGCGCACCGACTACTCCGCGGTCGAACACAAGTATCTGGAGAATCTCGCCCACCGCCTGGCCCTGGCCTACGACAACGCCACCCGGTACCACAACGAGCGCCGCCTCGCCCTGACCCTGCAGCGCGCCCTGCTGCCCCACCGCCTGCCCCAGGTGCCAGGGGTGCGCCTGGCCACCCACTACCGGGCCAGCAACCGCGGCGCCGAGGTGGGCGGCGACTGGTACGACGTGCTCGCACTGCCCGACGGTGCCGTGGGGCTGGCCATCGGCGACGTCATGGGCCACGACGTGGAAGCCGCCATCGTGATGGGCCAACTCCGCTCCGCGCTGCACAGCCTCGCGATGGAGGGCGCCGGCCCGGCCCAGGTGCTGGCCAGGCTGGACGCCTACCTGCAGTCGCTCGCCATCGAACGCTTCGCCACCTGCCTGTACGCGGTCTACAACCCACACCGCCACAGCCTGCGCTACGCCGCCAGCGGGCACCTGCCGCCCCTGCTGGTAGCCGCCGACACCGCCTACCTGGAGCTGCCCCCGGCGCTGCCGCTGGGACTGGGCAGTACCCCAGTCGACCGCGAGGTGGCGTTCCCGCCCGGCACCAGCCTGCTGCTGTACACCGACGGCCTGGTGGAAAACCGGGTGCTGTCCCTGGACAGCTGCCTGGAGGCCCTGTGCCAGAGCTGCGGCGCGCTGCCCGCCGCCGCCCGCACCGACCCCCAGCAGATCACCGAACGGGCCCTGGAGCTGCTGAACTCCCCCGACCGGGTCGACGACGACACCGCCCTGCTCGCCGCCACCGCCGAACCATCGTGTCGAACCGGCGACCCGCAGGCTGACGGAAGCGGCGTACAACCGACTGCCACTGCTCGTAGTCATGGCTGAGGAAGCTGCGGATTTGCTGATCCACTGCTGACGAACTGCCTTCATTGCTCATGGAGTCGCGGATCCTGGAGACGGTCAGGTGTACCGCGCTCCGATCGATGCAGACCGGTGCGGAGGATCGATACTTCCGGCCCGCGGCGCTGCCGTACGGGTGAAGACCACGCACGCCACCACCGTCCAGGTCGAGCCGACGCGGTACGACGGACGCCTGGTCGATGCGCGTTGGGCCATCGGCCGCGGTCCCGAAGGAGTAGTTGTGCCTGCACCGACGACGTTCGATCACAAGGTCCGGGAGTACAGCCTGCCGTTCGCGTACTGGATGGTGCGGGCCGCCGAGCTCGCCTACCAGGACGAGGCCCGGATCGAAGAGCGGGCGCGCGAGTGGGGGTTCGACCGGGTGCGTCATCACTGCACCCGCTTCACGCCGCCGTTCCCGCTCGAGGACACCCAGGCCTACACGATGGCCGGACGCGACATGATCGTCACCGGTTTCCGCGGTACGGAGCCGGTGCAGATCAAGGACTGGCTCTCCGACGCCACCACCCCGCCGTGGCCGGGTCCTGGCAGGACCGGGTACGTCCACTACGGCTTCGCCCAGGCGCTGGAGTCCGTCTTTCCCGGCGTGGAGAAGACGATCGCGGAGTTCCGTGACAACGGACAGAGTGTCTTCTTCACCGGGCACAGCCTCGGCGGTGCTCTCGCGATGCTCGCAGGCGCGCACCTGTTCATGGAGGACCCGCGGCTGCGGGCCGACGGCATCTACACCTTCGGGCAGCCCCGCACCTGCGACCGACTGCTCGCCGCGGCTCACAACAAGGCCTTCACGAAGCGGATGCACCGCTTCGTGAACAACAACGACATCGTGCCGCACCTCCCGACGGAGCCCGCCTTCCACCACGTCGACACCCTGCGCTACATCGACTCCGACGGGAGGCTGCGCGAGTCGATGCCACTCATCGGCGGGCCGGCGGACCGGGCCAAGGGGCTGACCGGTGACGTGCTCGCTCCTGCGGGCGACGGCATCAGGGACCACTTCATCCACGAGTACGTTGCCGCCTTGGAGAAGAACCAGTCCTGACGAGCTCATGCGGAGAGCTCGGCCCGCCATGGTCGCGGCCACTCTCCCGAGGGCGGAGGTCCCCCGGCGATACCAAGATCACGCCGTGCGTTCTCGTAGAAGGCATCGCGCGCCGCGCTGGCCAATTGATGCGCTCTGGTCCACGCTTCAGCGTCGATGTGGCCCTCACGCACGAGCAGTTCGATGGTCCAGACGGTTTCGTGCCATCTCCGCGCCGCCGTGATCGTGGCTGCGTCCCCGACCAACAGCACGGATTCCCACTCAGCCGCGCGGCAGGACTCCGCATCGGCAAGCAAAGGGAGGCCTTCGGCCGGCTCGAGCGGATCGGCAACATCCGAGAACCCCAGGGCCGCGCCGATGCGCTGGGCAGTGCGAAGTTGCGACTTCAGGACATTGGCGTAACGACCGTAGGTCTCGAAGCGCTTCTCGTCCCACCTCTCTTCGCGCTGCCGCCGCCACTTCCGGCGCTCGGTCAGGCTCTGAGCCGCATATGAACCCAGCGAACCGACTGCAACCCCGATCAGCGCCGGTAATTGCTCCAGAAGTGACATCGAGTCCCCCTCGTTCCCTTGACCACGCGCACACCTTTCCCCAACATCTCCTGGGAACCAGTACCCGTGAATCTGAGGCAACAGCCCACCCGGCGCGCTCTGTCCGCACTGTGTGCGGACAGAGCGCGCGGCGTCGCTGCCGGCGGAAGAGAGTTCATCTCGTGGTTCGCGGATCAATGGCTCAGGCGACACCGGCACCCGGACGACGGTTGCACGGCCGCTGAACTCTCCACAGATGCTCAGGGCGGTGAGCCGGTCGCTGGATCAGCCGGTCGTGCGGTAGGCGTGGAACGCCTCCGCCGGTAGGTCGAGTTCCGGGCGCCAACTGTCGAGGACCGCGGCTGACGGCGCGAACAGCGGTGCAGGGATGGCGCTGAGGGGGAACCACTGCCAGCGCACGATCTTGTCCGGCTCACGCACGACCGGTCCGCCCGACGCAGAGGCGACCAGCGCCGCGCCTGTGACCCGCGTGACGCCCCGTTCGCCGTCCACGAGCAGGGCGCCCATGCTGATGCTGTTGATGTCCGCCTGGATCCCTGTCTCCTCGCCGAGTTCCCGAGCGGCGGCCTGCTCGAAGGTCTCACCGGGGTCGACCTTGCCGCCCGGGAGCTCCCAGCTGCCGTTGTGGCCGAGACCGAGGAGAACATCCCCCACCTCGTCGAGGACGATGACGCCCACGCCCACGAGCCCGTTGGGTGTGGGGAACGCCCGTTCCGGGCGTTCGGCCGGTGCAGGGCCGCCGGTCATCGTGCACCTCCGTCGTTGTCGTGATGGCAGGTGCAATGCTTTCAGATCCCGGCGGGAGGCACGGCGTCGACCAGCTCGGCCAGCGCACTGCCGAGTGCGTCCAGTCCCGGACCGGCGGGGCCCCCTGGCTCCTGCATGTAGACGTCCCGCCGGATCTCCACCATCAGGGCGCTGACCCGCTGGTCCTCGGCGTAGTACCGCAGCGGCACATAGGTACCGGCGAACGGGCTGTTGATCCCGGTGCCGCCGAAGCCCGCGAATGCCTTCTCGGCATGAGCGAGCAGCTGGCCGGGGGTGTGGAAGTCGTCGGTGCCCAGGCAGATCGGCGGACGCGGTTCGTCACCGTGGAGCTCGTACGGCAGCGGCTCGGTGGGGTAGGAGTGGACGTCGATGATCACGGCACGCCCGACCGCCTCGATCCGGTCCTCCACCGCTGCGGTCATCGCTTCCGCGTACGGGTGGAAGTAGTCCTCGATGAGCGGCTCACCGTCGAAGTCGTCCGGGCGCAGTGACTCCTGGTGTGTGGTCCGCGTGTAGACAGCGCCCATGCCGACGGACAGCATTTCCTCGCGTTCGTCGGGGAAGCGCTCGGGGTCGACCACGAGGCGGGAGAGCTGGTTGACGAAACGCCAGGGGGTGCGGGCGGAGGTGATGGCGGCCGTGTGGGCGATCTCCGCGGTGTGGGCGTCGACGATGTGGTCGAGCTCCGACTCGAGTGCGGGGCCGTCCAGCACGATCCCGTCGCGGACGTGGGCCGGTATGGCTCGCGAAGAGTGCGGGACGTGCAGGATCACGGGGGAGTCGGAGGCACCGGGCAGAAGTCGGAAGGAGGGTGACGCGTCGTTCATGTGGGCTCCTTGCTGATGTGGGTCGTACTCGAAGAGGCAGGCGCGCCTCCCCGTCGAATGAGACGCCGGACGCCAGGCCACATCATGCGGCAAGCGGCCCCACTCCGTGGGGCCGTACATCTCCTTGTCGTGTGACGTGCCGTGTGGTGACCGCAGTTGCGTGTCGTGCTCGGCGAACGCAACAGCCAGGACCGGGCCGTCCACCGAGATGAGACGTGAGAAGGGGCCGGTGCGAAGGTCCGCCACAGGCGCGGTGAGCCGTCCGCGCAACACCTGCCGGCCGGCAGATCACAGCCGGATGACGGCAGTCGGGGTGACCGAGTCATGTCCGATGTTCGAAGAGCGGGCCGTGGACCGCGGTGCGGTGCCGTCACCGGTGCGGTCTGCGGTGGGCGCGTGTCAGTGGTGACCGCTCCCAGAGCAGGCGCACGCCGGTTGCGCGGGCGATGGCGGCCAGGTGTGGGCCCGTGTTGCCGATGTACCAGATCGGCCGGTCCGCGTGCGGCCATGCGTAGGCCGGGACACCGTCGTCCAGGAGGTCCGTCAGCCGCGGCTGGTCCAGCGACGCGGCCGAGAACTCGTAGAGCGCGGGCAGCCGTGGGGCGATCACGCCGTAGTCGAGCATGCGGGCGAGGCCGTGTTCGTCGAGGATGGTTTCCTCGATGGGCGTGGATACCGGGTATTCGGTCGGGAAGGACCGGCCGAGGTCGAGGTACATCTTGACGGTCCGGTGGCGCGGGTCGGCCATCACAGGACCGAGGGCGGCCAGTCGGCCGAGCGCGAGTCGTGGCCGCACGAGCATCGCGTGAGTGAACAGGATGCGGAGCAGTGCGACGTTCATCATGAATCGCTCCACCTGCGACTCGGCGGCGGCCAGACTCTCGTGCTGGAGGTAGCCTGCGACGATGCTGGCGTTGTGCGCGCGGTACCAGCGGCCGGGTTCGGGTGTGCGGATGAAGTCGAGCCAGAATTCGACGCTGCGGGCGCCGGCGGTGCCTGTGGCCCCGACGGACAGCAGATGGGCCTCGGTCTTGTCCCGCAGCAGCCGTTCGTTGACGGCGCGCCACCAAGGACTGCCCGGCGGGTCGGAGGTTTCCGGTGCGAGCACGCCACGGGCGAGTGACCAGCGCATGAAACTCAGCTCTGCATGGCCGTACTGGTGGCGGGGTCCCATGGCGAGCCGGTAGAACTCCTGCGCCAGCGCGTAGCGTCCGGCCGCCTCGTCCCGCACGCGCGCGACCCGTTGTTCCGCCCGTGAGGCTGCGTCAGCCACGGCTGCTCGATCGGATCGGCATCATGCGGCGACCTCGCGGATCTCAGGACCGGCGCTTTGCCAGGCTTGGTGCCGCCCTTGGTGCGGAACCCGGGTGCAGCGTATCGCGGAGCAGCTGAATTACGTGAGATTGCCCCGGGTCATTCAGGTTTGGCGAGCCGCTTCAGGGGGCCTGTGTCCTCGAAAGGCTGTTGACCGCGGATGATCAACAGGTCCACCGTGCACGGCATAGCGTTCACGCGAGTGTCCGCAGTTCGAACTGCGGGACATCTGTTGCCGGGCGCTCCGGACAGGAAGAGGGGACTGCTCGTGGCCAGGAGGGCACGGTTCGACCAGCGGGCGGTCGCGCTGGTCGAACTGCGGGGGAGCCGGATCGAGTACGAGATGTTCGAGGAGGCGCTGGCGGAGCGCGGCTGGCCGGTCCTCGAGAAGCGTGGAGGCGGAGCGTCCGAAGTCACCGCGCGCCGGATCTGGTACACGATCGAGGCCCGTTTTCCGGGCAGCGCCATCAATGCGGTCCGCGGAGCGCGCGAGCGCATAGAGGTCATCTCGGACGACCTTCAACTGGACCTCAACGTCGAAGTCGTGGACCTCGTGGTCCGCGACCCGGTGGATCGGCCCGACTGGTTCGTGTACGACCGTCCGGAGGTGCATCCGCACACCGTTCAGCTCCCCCGCGCGAGGCGCTGGGCGGAACGATGGCACGGGTGGCGCGCCAAGAACCTGGGAAGCCACGACACGGGCCGTCTGGTCACGGCGACCTCGACCTCGGCGGCGCAGCACCTCGCAACCAGGCCGCTGCCCGGGACGAGACCGCTGCCCCGCCGAACGGCCGTACGACGCCACGCGGGAACACCCCACCGAGTGCCGACCGACCTCGGGACGCGTCGGAACGCGGGCCGGCAGCTCATCTGGCTGCTGGCCCTCATGGTGGCGCTGGTCTGGGCAGGAGCCCGTATCGGTGACCGGTGGTCCCAAGGCCTCGGATCCTGGTGGGGATTCGGGCTGTTCGTCTGCGCGCTCGTCCCAGCAGGAGTCGTCGTTCTCCGGAAGGGCCTTCCCGAGCTTTCGCCGACGGCTGCCACCATCGCGGTGACCGCGATTGCCGCCTTCTGTGTCGGGGTCGGACTGAACGCGGCGCGGACAGCATCCGAGTCGGGGCAGGGCTCGCGCGTCATCACCTATCTGATCGCAGGGTATGTGGTCTTCAACGGGATCCGGCTGCTCGTCAGGCAGTGGACGTGGCAGCGCACCGCGCCGTGGCTGCTCCCCGCGCTCCTGCCGATCTTCTTCGGCCTCGTCCCCGCGGCGGGTCTCGGCCTGCACACCTTCTACCTGGACGCTTTCGGCCTCGACCTGGAGGACGTCGAGGTCCCGAAGGCGTATCAGATAGCCGTCTCGCTGAAGCTCATGGCATCCATGAGTCTCTGGCTGGTCGCGCTGTCACTTCTCGGGTACATGAAGCACTTCCATCGGTACATCAAGGACCGGTGGATGGGCACGACCGTCCTCGTCTTCGTGACCTTCCTCCTTCTGGTCATCGGTACGTTCGACGGAGGCGTCCTGCCGGCGGGTCGGGCCGGCGAGGAGGCGGTGGCCGCGGCGCAGGCAGGGCGCACGCCGCGCCCGTACTACGGTGTCGAGCCCGAGTGGGTATGCGCCCATCCCATCGGCGAGACTGCGGGAATACCCGTCGACGGGGGAGAGTTCGTCCCGTCCCGCCCTTACCTCAAGGTAGGGGACGCGAGCGGCACGGTCGTGCTGTGGGACGCCGGCCACCAGCAAGCCCTCAAGCTGCCCATGGGCAAGCTCCGAATCGTCCCGTCGGACAAGCGCCCGTCGTCGTGCGGGTAGACCTGCCTCGGTGCTCCCGCACCTCGCGGCACGGGAGTTGTGCGGAGGATACGTGTCCCCGGCGAGCCCGGGCGGGCCGGCACCCGGGCTCAGGCGCCTGCCGCGTACTGCCAGAAGTCCCGCATCACTGCCGGGAACGACGGCCCCGCCATCTCCACCTGGCTGAGCAGGACGGTGAGCGTGGCCGTGGACGGGGTGATGTACGCCGCCGTGCCCGTGCCGCCGACCCAGCCGTAGCGGCCCGGGACGTTCCACGGCTCGGTGGGCTCGACGTCGACCGAGCCGCCGAAGCCCCAGCCCATGCCCTCCAGGAACAGGCCGCTCTCCTCGCGCTGGGACGGGGTCAGGTGATTGGTGGTCATCAGTCGCACCGACCCGGGCGAGAGCAGTTGGCGGCCGGCTGCCGTTCCTTCGGCGAGCAGCATCCCGTAGAAGGCGCGGCAGTCGTCGGCGGTGGAGACCAGCCCGCCGGCACCGGACGGGAAGGCGGGGGGCTTGCTCCACTGGCCGTCGGGGGCGTCGACCAGTTGGAGGATGCCTTTCGGGTCGGTGCGGTAGTAGCTGGTGAAGCGGTCGAGCTTGTCGGCCGGTACGGCGAACGCGGTGTCGACCATGCCGAGGGGCTCGAACAGTCGCTCGGCCAGGAAGTCGGGCAGCGGGCGGCCCGTGACCCGGGCGATCAGGACGCCCTGGATGTCGGAGGCGATGTTGTACAGCCAGGCTTCCCCCGGCTGGTGCAGCAGCGGAATCCGGGACAGCGTCGCCATCCACTCGTCCGGCGCAGGGACGAGCTGCGGCTGCGGCGGTCCCTGCTTCAGCTCGCTGATCAGCGGCGCGAGGGCCGGTAGCGAGAAGTCGGAGGGGAATCCGTACCCGGCCTTGGAGCTGAGCAGGTCGGACACGGTGATCGGCCGGGTCGCCGGGACCACGTCGTCGATCGGGGCGAACGGTGCACGGACGACGTTCGGTGACGCCAGTTCCGGGAGCCACTGTCCCACCGGGTCGTCCGGCGCGATGCGGCCGTCCTCGATCAGCATCATGACGGCCGCGGCCACCATGGGCTTGGTGACCGAAGCGATGCGGAAGATCGAGTCCCTGGCCATCGGGGAGGTGCCGTCGACGTCGACAAAGCCCACGGGTTGCACTTCGATCCGATCGCCGCGGGCCACCAGGCCCACCGCTCCCGGCACCGATCCGCTGCTGACGTGCTGGTCCAGGGTGTCGTGCAGGTTGGTCATCGGTCCACCTTCTCGAGTGTGTGCTCGGAAGCAAGACTCCCGCCACGGCGCCGAGTCATCGGGGCAGATGCCACCGGATCCGCCCGATCAGCCGACCGCGGCTCACCGTTGCGGAGTGCCGCGGGCCTTTGTCAGGGGATGCTCGCCTTGGCCTCGTGGTGTGCGTCGGGCACCCTGATCGGGTCAACCTCAGCCGTCTTACAGGAGCAGACAGTGACACTCGACGCACCGCGCACCTTCGATGAACGCCGCAAGGACACGCTCGCGCGGTTCGAGTCCGATGTCGATGTCTGGGTCTCCACGGCGGACGGGACAGGCGTGCCGTGTCTCGTACCGCTGTCGTTCCTCTGGGACGGCGAGACCTTCCTGCTCTCCACCGCGCGGGCCAACCCCACCGCCCGCAACCTGCACGCGAACGGGCGGGTGCGGCTGGCCTTCGGCGCCACGCGGGACGTGGTCCTTGTCGAAGGCACCTCCACCACGGTGGAAACGGCAGCCCTCCGCCCCGGGGAGGCGGCGGAGTTCGCGGCCAGGACCGGCTTCGACCCGCGCGACATCCGGCCGCCCTACCCGTACTTCCGCATCACGCCCGTATGGATCCAGGCCTGGCGCGAGGTCAATGAGATCGCCGGGCGCGATCTCATGAAGGAGGGCCGCTGGCTCGGGTGAGGCGCCGACAGCCCGTGAGTCACCGGTCAGGAACGGCGCCACCAGCGGCGCGGGCGGGGCGCCGAGGCCGGGCCTTGGAACGCATCGCGGGCCGCCGCAGCCGCCTGCGGGTCGTCGTACTCGCGTGAGACGACCTCGATCCGACCGCTCACATGGTCGGCGCGCACCGTGTCCAGGCCCAGTGTTTCGAGCTTCCTGATCGTGTCTGCCTCGGTGACCGGATCCAGGACACGTACGCCGATGCTCGGATCGTCGCCGCCGAGCGTGATGTTCTCGGTGAAGAGGGTGCTCATCAAACGGTGTTGGAGATCCGCCGGGCTTCCTTGGGCGGATGCGATATGGAGCATCAGCTGCTCCGTCCCCGTGTCCATCCACCGTGCGTGCGCGATCCACACGGTCTGAATGCCCGGGAACTCCGACAACCGGTCGCGCAGCGCGTCGCGGAGGGACACGGCCAACGGATGCGTGGACCAGGTGAGCCGGATGCTCTGTTCGCCCTGTGTCCGCATGCCTCGCTGCTCGAGGGCGTGGGACAGCAGGGCGAGAGGAACCGTGGCCCAGCCGCTCGACGAGAACACGGTCAGCGTGTCGATCCTGGTCTGCCGCCCCATGTCGAGCAGCCGCAGTACATCGCACAGAACGGCGCCGGCCACCTGCGGCAGCCGTTGCCTGACGCAGTGCTCACTCACATGGCCGGGAATGGTCGGACCACTGCCGTCCGCGCCGATGAAGACCGCGGAGCCGTTGCCGTCCACCGGAACGAAGACACCGGAGTCGATGACCGCGCCCAACAGTGCCTCGGGCTCGGTCTCGGCGGCACCACGATCGAGGATGTCCGCCAGTATCGCGTTCTCATCGGTCACCGCCGGAGCATAGGCCAGGAGGGTGAACGGGCGTGTCTCCAGCCGCGGGTAACGGTTCCGCCGGTGGGATCCCAGCCCGTGACGCACGTGCTGACACCGCGGAGTCCTGCGCATCGTTGACGAGGTCGTGTGCCAACGTGGCGAGAACCCGGGCCGGTTCACCTGTGCCGCGCCGAGCAGGGTGCCGGTGACGCAGGCGACGGATGTGCCGCGGGGCGCGCCGGAGCGCAGCGCAGGGTGGCCCGGACATCGGTGCGGGACGCGGCTGTGCAGACGGTCCCAGGGGGCCGGACGGGCCGTGGCGTCCGGTGCGAGTCCGTCGGGGCTCAGGAGCCCTGCTGCGGGCGCTCTCCGGTGCCCGCCAATAGCGTCTCTTCCCGGCCAGGCGCAAGGCTTCAGCCTGGAAATCTTTGGCGCCGCACTACAATGGACCGGGTTGTTTGGCGCTGGACCGGAACAACCCCAGGCGTACCTGCGGGACCACCAGCGGCCCGGACGTTCCGGGAACGAGACGCGAGGACCCGATGGCAGCCACGCCGGAGAGCGGTGAGTTCGCCCTGCTCGAGGAAGAAACGCTCCAGGAGTTCAGCAAGGCGGCCCGCTTCCGTGCCGAGCCCGCCGCCCCGCCCCGCACGCTCGTCGACGTCTTCGAGGCCTCGGTACGGGAGTACCCCGACGAGCTCGCCCTGGACGACGGGACGCACCGGCTCACCTACCGTGCGCTGGCCGTCGAGGTCCAGGGCCTGCGACGCCGTCTCGCCGCCGCCGGCGTGGGGCTCGGCGACCGGGTCGGCGTCCGCGTTCCGTCGGGCACCAACGATCTGTACGTGGCCGTCCTCGCAGTCCTCGCCGCCGGTGCCGCCTATGTGCCCGTGGACGCCGAGGACCCGGACGAGCGGGCCGAGGTGGTCTTCACGGAGGCCGGGGTGCGGGCCGTGCTCGGAGCCGGGCAAAAGATCACCCGCACCGGCGTCACCGGTGCCGGGGCTCCCGCGGCGCGGCCCGGCCCTGAGCACGACGCGTGGATCATCTTCACCTCCGGCTCCACCGGCAAGCCCAAGGGCGTCGCCGTGAGCCATCGCAGCGCCGCCGCCTTCGTCGACGCCGAGGCCGCGCTCTTCCTCGCCGAGGAGCCGATCGCCCCGGGCGACCGGGTCATGGCCGGACTGTCCGTCGCTTTCGACGCCTCGTGCGAGGAGATGTGGCTGGCCTGGCGGTACGGTGCCTGTCTGGTGCCCGTCCCGCGCTCCCAGGTGCGCAGCGGCGCCGACCTCGGCCCCTGGCTGGTGGAACAGGAGATCACCGTGGTGTCCACGGTGCCGACCCTGGCCGCCCTGTGGGAGCCCGAGACGCTCGACGAGGTCCGGCTGCTGATCTTCGGCGGTGAGGCCTGCCCGCCCGAGCTGGTCCAGCGACTGGTCACCGAGGGCCGCGAGGTGTGGAACACCTACGGCCCCACCGAAGCCACCGTGGTCGCCTGTGCGTCGCTCCTCACCGGCGCCGAGCCGGTCAGGATCGGCCTGCCGCTGAACGGCTGGGAGCTGGCCGTGGTCGACGAGGCCGGGGAGCCGGTGCCGATGGGCGGCAGTGGCGAACTGGTGATCGGCGGCGTGGGCCTTGCCCGCTACCTCGACCCCGAGAAGGATGCCGAGAAGTACGCCCCGCTTCACACGCTCGGCTGGGAGCGCGCCTACCGCAGCGGAGACCTCGTCCGCGCGGAACCCGAGGGGCTGATCTTCCTCGGCCGCGGTGATGAGCAGATCAAGCTCGGCGGCCGCCGGATCGAGCTGGGTGAGGTGGACGCCGCCCTGCAGGCGCTGCCCGGCGTGGCGGGCGCGGCAGCGGCCGTACGCACGGCACGCAGCGGCAACCAACTGCTCGTCGGCTATCTGGTGACCCAGGAAGGCTGGAGCCACTCGTCGTCCGTCGAGAAGCTGCGTGCCGAGCTGCCCGCCGCCCTGGTGCCCCTGCTCGCCCCCGTCGACGATCTGCCGACCCGTACCTCCGGCAAGGTGGACCGCGACGCGCTGCCCTGGCCTCTCCCAGCTGCCGCTGGGAGAGGCCCCCAGTCCCATCTGGAGACCGGCGGCCCGGCCGAGCAGCTGTACGGGACCGAGGCCTGGCTCGCCGAGCAGTGGAGCGAGACCCTCGGCGTGAGCGTCATCGGTGCCGCCGACGACTTCTTCGCGATCGGCGGCAGCAGCCTTGCCGCCGCTCAGCTCGCCACCCGGCTGCGCGCCCGCTACCCGAGCGCCGCGGTACTCGACATCTATCAGCAGCCCACTCTGCGCAAGCTGGCCCGGCGGCTGGAGAAGTCCGTGCAGGACGACGGCCAGGCCCGTACGGTCGCGCCGGTTCCGCTGCGGGCCAAGATCGTGCAACTGCTCCTTCTGATCCCGCTGTTCACCGTGATCGGCCTGCGCTGGACCATCGCGCTGACGGCACTCGGAAATGTGCTGCACCGGTTCGGTCCCTACCCCTGGGCGCCGACCGCCTCATGGTGGCTGGTCGCCGCGGGTGCGGCCGTGTTCTTCAGCCCGCCGGGGCGCCTCGCGATGGCCGCCGGGGGCGCGCGCCTGCTGCTGCGCGGGGTGAAGGCCGGCCGCTACCCGCGCGGCGGGAACGTGCACCTGCGGTTGTGGACGGCCGAACGCCTGGCGGAGTACAGCGGCGCCACCTCACTCACCGGTTCCTGGCTGGAGCGCTATGCGCGGGCACTCGGCGCCAAGGTCGGCCCCGAGGTGGACCTGCACTCACTGCCGTCCGTGACCGGCATGCTCAAGCTCGGCCGGGGCTGCGCCGTCGAGTCGGAGGTGGACCTGTCCGGGCACTGGCTCGACGGGGACCGGCTCGAGATCGGCCCCGTCAAGGTCGGTGCCGGCGCGGTGGTCGGCACCCGCAGCATGCTCTTCCCGGGGGCGCGCGTGGGCAAGCGGGCCGAGGTGGCCCCAGGCTCCGCCGTGGTCGGGCAGATTCCCACCGGACAGCGGTGGGCCGGAGCACCCGCCGGCAAACTCGGCAAGGCCAAGCACGACTGGCCCAAGGAGCGCCCGCCGCGTTCGGTCCGCTGGCGCGTCATGTACGGGGCGACCGGTGTGAGCTTGACGGCCCTGCCCCTGCTCGCCGCACTGCCCGCTCTCCTGGTCGCGAGCCGGTTCGTCGGACCGGACGCCGCGCTCGGCGAAGCCCTGCGGGGAGCCCTGCTCGCGGTGGTTCCCGGGGCGCTGGCCTACGGTCTCGCGTACGCGCTGCTGCTGCTGATCGCGGTACGCCTGCTCAGCCTCGGACTGAGCACGGGCAACCATCCGACGCACAGCCGCGTCGGCTGGCAGACGTGGACGGTCATACAACTGATGGACCTGTCCCGGGACACGTTGTTCCCCCTGTATGCCGGGCTGATCACGCCGGTGTGGTTGCGGCTGCTCGGAATGAAGATCGGGCGGGGCGCGGAGGTGTCCACCGTCCTGGCGCTGCCGAGTCTCACCACCGTGGGCGAGGGGGCGTTCCTCGCCGACGACACCCTGACCGCGCCGTATGAGCTGGGCGGCGGCTGGGTGCGGATCGGGCACTCCGAGATCGGCCGCCGGGCCTTCCTCGGCAACTCCGGCATGACCGCGCCGGGCCGGCGTGTGCCGGAGGGAGGCCTGGTCGGGGTCCTGTCCGCCACTCCGAAGAAGGCCAAGAAGGGCAGCTCGTACCTGGGGCTGCCGCCGGTCCGGCTGCCGCGATCCGCCCAGGACGCGGACCAGAGCCGCACGTACGAACCGCCCGCGCGGCTGCTGTGGGGGCGCGGCCTGGTGGAGCTGTGCCGGCTCGTACCGGTGTTCTGCTCGGCTGCGCTGGCCGTGCTGACCGTGGCCGCACTCAGTGCGCTGAGCGCGGCCGGTGGTCCGGGGCTGTGGGGAGCGGCAGCGCTGTCCGGCGTGACGCTGTTCGCCGTGGGTGTGGCTGCGTGCGCCGTCGTGGTGGTGGCGAAGTGGCTGCTCGTGGGACGTCACCGGGCGGGGGAGCACCCGCTGTGGAGCGGTTTCGTGTGGCGCAATGAGCTGGCCGACACGTTCGTCGAGGTCCTGGCCGTGCCGTGGCTGGCCGGGTCGGTGCCCGGAACGCCGCTGCTCACGCTGTGGCTGCGCGGCCTCGGGGCCCGGATCGGCCGGGGTGTCTGGTGCGAGAGCTACTGGCTGCCGGAGATGGACCTTGTTTCGCTCGGCGATGCCGTCACGGTGAATCGTGGCTGCGTGCTGCAGACGCACCTCTTCCACGACCGGATCTTGAGGACGGATACTGTGGTTCTCCGCGAGGGCGCCACCTTGGGCCCGGGCGGGATCGTCCTGCCCGGAAGCACGGTCGGGGCCCGCAGCACGCTGGGTCCCGCCTCCCTCGTGATGGCCGGGGAATCCGTGCCTGCCGACTCCCGCTGGCTGGGTAACCCGATCGAGGCGTGGCGCTCCTAGGCGGGGCATCGCGTGTGGCGGGTGGCGGCGGCACACGAGCACGTTGTTCGAGCACAGGGCAGGGAGCGGACACAACAGTGAGCGGCCAGCAGACAGCGGCACCGGACCCGTACTTTCCGGCCAACGGCGACTCCCGCTACCGCGTGCACCGTTACGAACTCACGCTGGACTACCGTCCCGGACCCAACCGGCTGGCCGGGACGGCCAGGCTCAGCGCCATCGCCGGCCGTGCACCGCTCACGGAATTCCAGCTCAACCTGGCCGAGTTCAAAATAGGCCGCGTCCTGGTCAACGGGCGGTCGCCGCACTACACCCACCGGGGCGGCAAGCTGCGTGTCCGGCCGGCCAAGCCGGTCCCCGCGGGGGCCGCCTTCACCGTGGAGGTGCACTGGGCGGGCAACCCCAAGCCGGTGCGCAGCCCCTGGGGCGGCCTCGGCTGGGAGGAGCTGACCGACGGCGCGCTGGTGGCCAGCCAGCCGGTCGGCGCGCCGTCCTGGTACCCGTGCAACGACCGGCCCTCCGACAAGGCCTCGTACCAGATCTCGATCACCACGCCGTCCGCGTACACCGTGGTGGCCGGCGGGAGGCTGCTCACCCGGACCGCGAAGGCGAGCACGACGACCTGGGTGTACGAGCAGTCCGCGCCGACCTCCAGCTACCTGGTCGGCCTGTCCATCGGGAGGTATCAGACGGTGCTGCTCGGTGCCCCGGGACTCGAGGGTGTGCCGCAGGCCGCCCACCTTCCGGCGCACCTGCTGTCGCAGTTCTCGCGCGACTTCGCCCGGCAGCCCGCGATGATGCAGCTTTTCGAGGAGCTGTTCGGCCCGTATCCGTTCGGTGAGTACACGGTGGTGGTCGCCGACGAGGAACTGGACGTCCCTGTGGAAGCCCAGGGACTCTCGCTGTTCGGTGCCAACCATGTGGACGGCGCGCGCGGTTCGGAGCGCCTCATCGCCCACGAACTGGCGCACCAGTGGTTCGGCAACAGTGTGAGCATCGCCGACTGGCGTCACATCTGGCTGAACGAGGGGCTCGCGAAGTACGCCGAGTGGCTCTGGTCCGAGCATGCGGGCGGCCGCACGGCTCAGGAGCTGGCCGCCGGCGCACACCGGCAGCTGGCCTCGATGCCGCTGGATCTCAGGCTGTCCGACCCGGGCAGGAAGCTGATGTTCGACGACCGCCTGTACGAGCGCGGCGGTCTCGCGGTGCACGCGATCCGCTGTGCCCTGGGTGATGTCGCCTTCTTCCGCATGCTGCGCGACTGGGCCACCGTGCACCGGAACGGTGTCGTCACCACCGCCGCCTTCACCGCCCATGTCGCCCGCTACGCCGCCCAGCCGCTGGACGACCTGTTCTCGGCCTGGCTGCACGAGACGGCTCTCCCGCCGCTTCCCACTCCCGCAGCCACCGCTCAGGTCCCGTTTCCCGAGGTGCCGCGCGTACCGGCCCGGCCCGGGTACCCGCCCCGGAACGGCGGCTCCGCGGGCCCCGGCGGAAGCTCCGCGTAGGCGTTCGCCCCGAATCGGGCCCGACGTGGCAGTGGGCGACGCCCATGCGGCGGCGTTCGTCGTGCACGGCTGACACGCGCGCTCACGGTCGTGCGAGTGACCGGCTTGTCGGAGTCTGCGGCGGCCCTCGGCGGCGGGCCGCCTCTCCGACACGGGAGGACCTGGCCGGGGTCGCCGCGATGCCATCGCCTGTGGCCCGCCCGGTTCTAGAGCCCGCTTCCGTCCCCGTGTCCGTTCCGGCTCGCTGTCGGCGTGATCTCCTCGTGGCCCTCCAGCGCCGGTGACGCCCTCGCTCGCCGGCCCCGCAGCCGCGCGATCGCCGGTTCCGTCCAGCGGGCGGCGAGCGGGCCCAGGATCACCAGGATCAGTACGTACGCCGTCGCCAACGGGCCGATGCGGGGCTCGGTCACCACTGCCAGGCCCGCGATCACGATCGAGAACTCGCCGCGGGCGACCAGCGTGCCGCCCGCACGCCAGCGGCCGCGGGGACCGACAGCCGCGCGGCGGGCCGCGTACCAGCCGGTGGCGATCTTGGTGAGGGTGGTGGCGAGGGCGAGGAGCAGGGCCGGGACGAGGACCGTGGGGATGTCGGCCGGGCGCGTGCTGAGGCCGAAGAAGACGAAGAACACCGCCGCGAACAGGTCGCGCAGCGGAGCGAGCAGTCTGCGGGCGCCCTCCGCGACCTCGCCCGAGAGCGCGATGCCCACCAGGAAGGCGCCGACGGCCGCGGAGACCTGGAACTCCTGGGCCAGGCCCGAGACCAGGAGGGTCAGACCGAGGACGACCAGGAGCAGCAGCTCCGGATTGTCGGAGGAGACCGCGCGGCTGATCAGATGGCCGTGGCGCAGCGCCACGTACAGAACGATGCCGACCGTGCCGAGCGAGATCAGCAGGGCGATGCTCATGCCCGCCAGACCGAGGCCGGCGATCAGGGCGGTCAGGAGCGGGAGGTACAGGGCCATCGACAGGTCCTCGATGACCAGGATGCCGAGGATCACCGGTGTCTCACGGTTGCCGAGGCGGCCGAGGTCCGTGAGCACCTTGGCGACGACGCCCGAGGACGAGATCCAGGTGACGCCCGCCAGGGCGACCGTGGCTACGGGGCCCCAGCCCAGCAGAAGTCCGGCGGCGGCGCCGGGCGTGGCGTTGAGGACCAGGTCGACCACGCCGGAGGGGTACTGCGTGCGCAGGCTGCCGACCAGCTCGGACGCGCTGTACTCCAGACCCAGCATGAGCAGGAGAAGGATGACGCCGATCTCGGCACCGACCGCGATGAAGTCTCCGCTCGCGCTCAGAGGGAGGAGACCGCCCTTGCCGAAGGCGAGGCCGGCGAGGAGGTAGAGCGGGATCGGTGACAGCCCGATCAGGCCCGCGAAACGGCCCACCAGGCCCAGCACCAGGATGATCGCCCCCAGCTCGATCAGAAGCGTGGTCGTGTCGTGCATGGGTCAGCCTCCGGCGATGATCTCGGCGAGGGCGTCGACGCCTTCACGCGTACCGACCGCGACCAGGGTGTCGCCGGTCGCGAACCGGAAGTCGGGTCCGGGGGAGGGATGCGCACCGGTACGGCGCAGGACCGCCACGATCGAGGCCCCGGTACGGGTACGGGCCCGGGTGTCGCCCAGGAGGTGGCCGGAGTACGGGGAACGGGCCGAGACCGGGATGTGCTCGGTGACCAGGTCGATGCCGTCGGTGCGTACGGCGTCGGTGGGGGCCGCGTCGATCAGATGGGCCAGAGCGGTCGCCTCCTCGGACGTGAGGGGGACCGACAGGACGCAGGCGTCGGGGTCCTCCAGGCCGTAGAAGCCGAGGAAGCGGCGGCCGTCGTTGTGGATCACGACCGAGACGTGTCTGCCCGCCTCGGTGGCGAAGTCGTACTGGGTGCCGACTCCCGGCAGTGAGGTACGTCGGGTGGTCATGCTCGCCTCCCGGGAAAGGGAGTAGGCACAGGCGTGCGCCGCTTCAAGGTGATTTCGGTAATTTTACGGAGAGTGCGCGGGTCAGGCTCGGGGAGGCGGTGCACCGGGGGGCAGGGGCGTTGGATCGGCGTACGTATCGAGCCGGTCGCTGAGTTCGGTCAGCGCGGCCGCGGGCCCGGTGCGTCGACGGGCGGGCCCTCTCGGCGCCCGCGCCAAGGCGGGCCGAGGGAGCGGCCGCGCAGGCGCCGTCGGGCACGGTCCCGGGCGGCCGGTGGAGCCGCTGCGTGCGACGCCCGGATCGCCGCAGCCGCGGACTGCGCCTCACCGCTAACTCCCCATGTCAGGACGACAGTTACTTGCCGCTCCCGCGACCGCCTGGGAAGATCGCATGATCGCACAAGCCGGGAAGCCGGGCACCGACCACCCAGGGAGCCTCCTCATGACCGGGACCGAACCGGCCGCCACGCGCATCGACACCAGCAGGCCGCATCCGGCCCGCGTGTACGACTGGTTCCTCGGCGGCAAGGACAACTACCCGGTCGACGAGGAGCTCGGCCGGCACATCATGAGCATCGACAACCGGGCCAAGCACGTCGCCCGGACCAACCGCTGGTTCATGCACCGTGTGACGCGCTGGCTGGCGGACCAGGCCGGGGTGCGCCAGTACCTCGACATCGGCACCGGGATCCCGACCGAGCCCAATCTGCACCAGCTCGCCCAGGCCGTGGCCCCCGCATCCCGCATCGTCTACACCGACAACGACCCCATCGTGCTGACGCACGCCGAGGCGCTCCTGCGCAGCCACCCCGACGGCGTCACCGACTACATCCAGGCGGATGTGCGCGACCCCGACCGCATCCTCGACCAGGCCCGAAAGATCCTCGACTTCGAGCAGCCCATCGCCCTGTCACTCGTGGCGCTGCTGCACTTCGTCGGTGACGAGGACGGCCCGCTCGATCTGGTCGGCAGACTCGTGGACGCGCTGCCGTCCGGCAGCCACCTGGTGATCTCCCAGCTCACCGCCGACTTCGACCCGCTGGGCGTACAGCGCGGTGTGGAGATGTACGCGGCGGGCGGTGTCACCCTCGCCCCGCGCAGCCTCGACGCGTTCGGCCGCTTCTTCGAGGGGCTCGAGGTGGTCGAGCCCGGCATCGTCCAGCTGACGCAGTGGCACCCCGAGCTCGGTGTCGACGAGGTCCGCGACGGGGACGAGGCGGTCTCGCTGTACGGGGCGGTGGGCCGCAAGCCGTAGGGCATGGGGACCGTGCGACAGCCGTCCGCTGCCAGGAAACGCCGTCCGCCGCTGCGGTCACCCGGCCGCGTCGAGGAGGATCCGCGCCGGTTCGCCCGGCCGGGAGAACATCGGCCAGTGGCCGGTGTCCATCTCGACCAGCCGCCAGTGCCTGCTGGTCAGCGGCTCGGCCACGTCGTCGCTCGGCTCGGCGCGCCGTCGAGCAGGCACTTGATGTACGTCGCCGGAAGCTCGCCGAGCGGCCGCGACAGCACAGCCGGCTCGGCCAGAGAGGCGCCCGGGTGCGGCGTCGAGCCGCCCACGATCCGTGCGATCTGCTCATCGGTGAGGCCCTGGCCGTCGTGGTCGGCCGCGGTCAGCGGTGCCCAGGAGCCGCCGTTCCCGGTGATCGACGCCTCCAGCTTCGCCGGGCCCTCCCGCCAGCCGGAGACGAACGACTCGCCGTCGGTCGGGACATCGGAGTCGACGAAGACCACGCGGGCCGGCCGGTCGCCGATCCGCTCGGCGGCCTGACCGACCGGGATGGCCCGAGTAGCTGTGGCCGACCAGGACGGCCTCGCGCAGATCCAGGCGTTCGACCTCGTCGACGACGTCCTGGACGTGGGTCTGCTGCCCGGCCGGCACGCCCTGCTTCTCTGCGGGACCCGACAACGTCAGCGGGTGCGCGCCGTGGCCGGCCGCATGCAGCCGCGGCACCACCTCGTCCCACGCCCACGATCCGAGCCACGCACCTGCAACCAGTACGAATTCCGTCATGGCCGCAACGTGGCGGAGCGGTCCGACAACGCGCCGTGCCGTGTGCGGCGAGGGGCATCCCGGCTCGGCTGTGACGTACGTCCTGTTGAAGCTCAGGCCGCCGCCTTACTCTTGCCTGCCACGCGCACCCCGGACGCACGAGTGCTCGCGACCGGATCACGCACAGGTACCAGAGCCTTGGCGGGCACGTGCAAAGGACGGTCCACCATGTCCAGTGATCTCTCGCCGGTCATCGCTGCCTCCACCCGCTGGCTGCTGTCGGCGTTCCCGCCGTCAGCGGGCCCGCTGAACGACGCCCTGGCCGAAGCCCAGGCACGGCAGGCGGCCACCATCGCCGCCGCCCTGCGCTATCCCACCGAGCTGGACGCCGGCCTGGTGAACATGCTCGGCCCCGGCGGCTCCGGCCGGCTGGACGCCGTCACCGGCGCCGATGCCCACCCGCCGGCGGAAGCCGAATACGCCTGGCGCACCTGGGTGGACGAAACCGTCGTCAGCTGGGCGGCCTGCCTGCTGGCCGATGCCGATCTCGCCGCCGTGGCAGCAGCCTGTCTGGCCGCAACCCACCCTGGCGCGGACGGTGTGGGCGATGCGCGGCGGCTGACGATTCCCGGCCCTCGCGATCACCGTGCGGCGCCGCTGCTGCGCCATCCGGACCTTCTCGGCCCGATCGCGGACCTCCACCGCGAGTCACTGCTCGGCCTTCTCGAAAGGCACCCGGCCGGCAGCTCACCCGAGGGAACGTAACCACCAACGCCTGCACACCGGGGCCGTCGCGGCCGGCGCTCACGGCCGACCGACGCCCGGCCGGAAAGAAGGCGGTTCGCAGGCACCCCACCCCCAAATTCTGCTTATGATCCACGTGTGTTCGATTCCCGGCACATCAAAACGTTCCATGAAGTCGTCAGAACGGGCTCGTACTCGGCGGCTGCCCGCGCGCTCGGCTACACCCAGCCCGCGATCACCCAGCAGATGAAGGCTCTCGAACGGGACGTCGGTACGCCGCTGTTCATCCGGGCAGGCCGCGGGCTGCGGCTGAGCGAGGCGGGCGAGGCGCTGTCCCGTCACGCAGCGGCGATCCTCGGCAGCATGTCGGCGGCCGAGGAGCAGATCCACGCACTGACCCGGCTGCGTGCCGGCCGCGTACGGGTCTGCGCCTTCCCCAGCGCCAACACCATCCTCATACCCGAGACGATGGCCAGGCTCGCGGCCGGCCACCCGGGCATCCATGTCGATCTGCTCGGCGACAAGCCGCCGGAGTCGCTGCAGCGCCTGGTGCGCGGCGAGTGCGACATCACCCTCGCCTTCACCTATCCCGGCCTGCACGACCATGTCCCCGACGAGCTGGTGGAAATACCGCTCCTGGAGGACCAGTTGACCGTGCTGCTGCCCGCCGGCCACCCGCTGGCACGCCGCCGCGCGGTGCAGCTGACGGATCTCGCGCAGGAGCGCTGGATCGCCGGATGTCTGCGCTGCCGCACCAACCTCCTGCACGAGTGCGGCGAGCAGGGCTTCGCGCCGGACATCGTCTTCACGACCGACGACGGACTCGCCGTACAGGCCATGGTCGCGGCGGGCCTCGGCGTGGCCATGGTGCCCGCACTCGTACTGAGCTTCCTGTGCCATCCCCGGGTCAGCGGACGGCCGTTGCAGCCGGCCTCACGGCGCCAGATCTCCGCCTATGTCCTGCGTGAGCATCTGCGCATACCCGCGACCGCGCAGGTCCTGGCCGAGCTGAAGACCGTCGCGTCGCACAAGACCGGCTGCTGAAGCGCCGGTTCACTGATAAGCGTTTGTTGGGGAGTGCGAAGAAAGCCTCGTTGGACGTAATGGGACGGGCCGCTCGACCCTGCCCGTATGAACACTGCCGCAGCCACTCGAACCACGCACCGGCTGGACACGCTCATCGCGGACATCCGCGACGCCGTGGGGCGTGGACTGCCGCCGGACCCGACGGCGTATCTGGTCGGTGAATGCCTCGCACCCCACCTGGGCGCGGCCGATCTGCTCACCGCCGAGCAGTGCGAGAGCTACCCGGACCGCTACCGGCAGCACCTGCTGCACGCCGAACACGACGGCAGCTTCTCGGTCGTCGCCCTGGTCTGGCTGCCCGGCCAGGGCACCCCCGTGCACGACCATGTGTCCTGGTGCACGACGGGGGTTCACCAAGGAGCCGAGCACGAACGGCGCTACCGGCTGGTCCCTGCCACCGCCGCGGGCGCCCGGGCCCGCCTCGTCGCCACCGAGGACGTGGTCAACGCACGGGGCGACGTCTGCGGGTTCGCGCCTCCCGGGGACATCCACCGCGTCTGGAACGCCGGTACCGGCACCGCGATGTCCCTCCATGTGTACGGCGCCGACATCTCCCGCCTCGGCACCAGCGTCCGCCGCGTCTACGACCTGTCTCCCGACCGGTAATGGCTCTGCTCAGGGAACGGCCCGTCCGCACGGCCGCGGTGGGCCGGCCCGCCGCCCTGCCCGGGCTCGTGTGCGCCGCGCTCGGCGTCGCCGCCGCCTGGTCGGTGCACCTGCTCCTGCCGGACGTACCGATGCTCACCGCGGCCGTCGTGCTCGGCGTCGTGGCCGCCCATCTGCCCCGTGTGCGCGGCGTGGTGCGGGGAGCGGCGCGGCCCGGACTGTCGTACGCGGGGAAGCGGCTGATGCGCGCGGGCATCGTCCTGCTCGGGCTGAAGCTGGGCCTGGACGACATACGCGGCCTCGGCTGGGCGAGCGTCACGATGGTGCTCGGCGTCGTCACCGCCACCTTCCTCGGCACCTGGTGGCTGGGCCGCCGGATGGGGCTGCCCGGCGACCAGCCGCTGCTGATCGCCACCGGGTACTCGATCTGCGGGGCGTCCGCGATCGGAGCCGTGAGCGAGGCGGCCGACAGCGACGAGCGCGATGTGGCCACCTCCGTGGCGCTGGTGACCCTGTGCGGGACGCTCGCGATCGCCGTGCTGCCGCTCCTGCAGGGCACGCTGGGTCTCGACGACGCGTCGTTCGGGCGCTGGGTCGGGGCGAGCGTGCACGACGTCGGGCAGGTGGTGGCCACGGCGCAGACGGCCGGCCCCGCGGCGCTCGGCGAAGCGGTCCTGGTGAAGCTGATGCGGGTGGCACTGCTCGCCCCGCTCGTCGCGGCGGTGGCGCTGGCCGTGCGGCACCGGCGGCAGGCCGCCCGGACCGCACCCGCCGCCGGCACCCGGGTACCGCTCGTCCCGCTGTTCGTCGCCGGCTTTCTCGCCATGGTGGTGCTGCGCAGCACCGGACTGCTGCCCTCGGCCGCACTGGACCTGGCGCACACCGCCCAGGAACTTCTGCTGGCAGCCGCGCTGTTCGGGCTCGGCAGCGCCGTGGACCTGCGGTCGCTGACCCGCACCGGGGTTCGCGTCGCGGCGCTCGGGCTGTGCGCCTGGGTGGTCGTGGCAGGGGTGTCGTACGGGGGAGTGGTGCTCGTGACCGGCTGACCCCGGCTCACTCCTGGCGCTGGGCACGCGAGCGGGCGAGGCTCTGGCGGGACTGCGACTCCAGTTTGCGGCGGGCCCGCGCGACATGCTGTTCCACCGTGCGCGGCGACAGATGCAGGGTCGCCGCTATCTCACGGTTGGTGAGCCCGGTCGCGGCGAGATCGGCGACCTCCTGCTCGCGCGGCGACAACTGGTCGCCGTAACTGGGACGGCCTCGCGGACGCTGCTCGTCCACGGGCTGGTGCGCGCGCAGCTCGGCACGGATCCTGGCCGCGTCCCACACCGCGCCCAGATCACTCAACTGCTGCACGCAGGAGGCGAGATCGCCGACAGCGGAGGCGGAGTGCGCGTCGGTGGCGAGCGCGCAGCGGGCGGCGCCCTCCGTGGTCAGGATCGCGGCGTACGGGCGGGGCAGCCCGGCGTACACGGTGGACGCCCGGCGGAACAGCGGGCCCGCCGTCTCCGGTTCGCCGTCAGCCTCGGCCAGCAGCGCGCGGCACCAGTGCAGGGCCGCGGACGACGAGGGGGCCTGACGGCCCTCGAGCCCGGCGGCGAACTCGGCGACCATCTTCTGTGCCGTCTCCCGCCGCCCCGCGCGCAGCGTCGCCTCCACCGCCCAGGGCGCCAGCTCCGCCGCCCACACCCACACCCCCTTGTCCCGCAGCCGGTCCCACGACAGCGACGCCTCCGCGACGGCGCCCTCCACGTCGTCGCGGACCAGCGCGAGGCGGACCAGGGCGCCCGAGGCGGCGGCCGCATGGGGCACCGCCGAGCCCTCGGGTCCGATGGGACCCTCACCGGACAGCCAGCTGGTGGTCTGCGGCCACTCGCCGCGGGCCAGCGCCAGCAGCCCGAGCACGACACGGGCGTCGGCCGCGGGCCCGGGCATGGTGTCCGCCTCGGCCACAAAGGCCCGGGCGCGGGCGGGCAGGTTCGCCCAGTTGCCCTCGGCCCAGTCGAGCAGCAGCGCCGTGCCACGGGCGCCCTGCTCCACATAGGAGGCGCCGCTGCGGGTGGCCAGCTCCAGGCCCTCGGCGAGCAGCTCGCGGGCACGGCCGAGATGGCCGAGCCACAGGGCGCCGTCCGCCGCGTTGCACAGACCGCGTGCCACATGCTGCTGGTGGACCGGCAGGTCCGTGTCCTTGGGGAGTTGCTCCAGCACCTTCCAGGCGGCCGGGTCCCCGACGTACATCAGCGTTCCGGCGCTGTTGGCGGCCACCGCCGTACGGGCCTCGGCGTCGCCGCTCTCCTCTGCGGCCCTCTCGGCCCGGTGGAGCCAGTACACGTTCTGCTCCAGCGGGACCGCGGACAGCAGGGGCATCGCCAGGGCCGACATGGCACGGGCCGCAAGAACGGGGCGTTCCTGGAGCTCCTCCACCGCCTTCTGGAGCTCCAGCCAGCCCTGCATGCCCGCGACCGCCTGGTTGCACAGCAGCAGCCCCAGATCGAGGCGGATCTGGCCGCGCACGGCCGCCGGCAGCGACTGCTCGTCCAGGATCTGGCGCAGCACGGTCACCGTCTGGTCGGAACGCAGCCCCAGCACGGCGCTGTGCGCCAGCAGGGGAGCGAGGCGTGCGCGAGCGCTGATCGGGACGGTCGTGCGGGACAGCGTGTCCTCCAGGAGATCGATCGCCGCCTGGTGGTCGCCTGCCGCCTGGCACTGGAGCGCGGCGTGCTCCACGGCGCGCAGCCAGCCGCGTACCTGGCCGCCGTGTCTGCGGTGCCGGGCCAGCCGTACCCAGGGCACCGGCTGGCGGTGGGCGAGCGCCTCGGCGGCGTGGCGGTGCATCTGGCCGCGCAGCGGGCCGGGGACCTGTCTGTACACCGCCCGCGCCGCCATCGGGACGAAGAACCCGTACCGGCCCAGGTCGTCCTCAGTCAGCACGCCGGTGCGCAGCGCGGCCATGAGCGCGCGGGTGCCCTCGTCTCCGGACAGGCCCGCCACAGAGGTGAGCTCGGCGGCCTCCACCGGTTCGTCCAGCACGGCGGCCGCCCAGACGACGGGCCGCAGCCGCTCCTTGAGCGCCGCCGTGCGGCCGAGGGCCAGCTCTGCCAGGCGGGGCGGTACCCCGACGGCGTCCAGGTCCCGGACCGAGTACCGCTCCCGGTCCTCGGCCGACTCGCGCAGCAGCCGCACCAGGTCGGCGACCACCTGGGGTACGCCCCCGGAGCGCTCATGGATCCGGGCGATGAGCTCCGCCGGACAGCGCTCGGCGCCGAGTGCGTCCTCGACCGCCGCGCGCACCTGCTCCGCGCCGAGCGGGTCGAGGTGCAGCCGCAGCACGGAGAGAGCGGCGGGAAAGTGGACGGTGCGGCCCAGTACGAGGCCGGGCTCGCGCAGCTCCTCGGGCCGGTAGGTCAGGGCCACGGCGAGTCTGTCGGGCGGTCGCTCCAGTAGCCGGCGCAGCAGGTCGAGGGCGGGCCGGCCGGCGCGGTGGACGTCCTCGGCGACCAGCAGCACACGGTCCCCGCGGTCGTGCAGCGAGGCCAGCAGCTCCGGCAGCTCGGGCTGCGGGGGGACGTCGGCGGGTCCGCCCTCCCGGGGACGGACGGGGCCGGTCGCCTGGGAAGGCAAGGGTCCGGTCTCCCGGGGACGGGCGATGCCGGTCTCGGTGCCGGACGCGGAGGTGCCGGACGGGGAGGTGCCGGACGGGGAGGTGCCGGCGGCGCGCGAAGGGCGCTGCGTCAGCTTCGTACCGAAGGACGAGAACGAGACGATCACACTGCGGGCGGCCGAGCCCGAGGCGGTCGTGACACCGGCCGCGGTCTCCAGCAGTCGCGCCACCAGTCGGGACTTGCCCGTGCCCGCCGCCCCTTCGATCAGAAGCAGTGCCGGTCCGGTGGAGTCTCCGGCGAGGACACGCGTCAGCCAACGGTCCCCGGCCGAGTCACTGAGCGTGTCCACCTCTCACTCTCCTAGGTGTTTCTGGGGCATTTCGATTGTTTACGTATCCGTGTTTCAGTGTCCCTGATTGCGCCGAACGTGCAGCGCCACGAATGTGTAGCTGCCGCAGAAGATCTGCATGGCTGTCGACGGCCCGGTGAGACCTCCCGGCCGCTGGACCTACGTAAGGGAAGAACGCCCGCGCGAACAGGAGCCCAAGTGATCGCCATAGAACGTGCCTCGAGTCCGCCCCATCAACGTGCGGGGCCGACGTCAGCCCTGCGAGGTCTGGCTCATTGCGCCATGCCGGCCTCGCCGGAGGCCGCGCGAAAACTACGGCGCTTCGCCCGGGCCGTCGCACGTAGATGGCGCCTGGCGGAGCATCTCGATGAGGCCCTGTCCGTGATCGTCACCGAGCTGGTGACGAATGTCGTGATGCACAGCGGCAGCTCCTGGGTGTCCACGGTGATCAGCGTCCGTGGCGATGCCCTGACCGTCGAGGTCATGGACGGCGGCCGCTGGAAACATCGGGTGACCAGACGCAAGGAGCCGCTGGACTCGGACGTGGTGTGCGGCAGGGGCCTGCGCCTGGTCGAGGCGTACGCGGCACGCACCGTCGCGCGTCGGCTGGAAGCGGGCAGCATCGTCTGTGCGGAGATCACCCTGCGGGACGGCACACCGGCCCCGGACCAGCCGACGGTGAACACGCTGAGGATCGCCGACCAGCCGTCGGTCGGGCCGCCGCGCCACCCGTCGAGCGGGACGGCGCGCCACCCGTCGAAGGCGACACGGCACCAGCCGAAGGCGACGGACGGCAAGGGGTTCCTGCGGGACACCTAGCGCGGGCGCCCGGCAGCGGGTCCCGGCAGGGGGAAGTCCAGCGGGCGGCATCTATCGGGAGAGCAGTGCCGGTGCCGCCCGGTCCAGGACCGCCGAGACCCGGTCCCATGTCCCGATGTCCCGCTGCACCGGCGGCAGCTGCCTCGCCCCCTCCCGCTGCCATCCGGCGGCGAGCGCCACCGGGTCCTCCCCGGTCGCCGCACCCGCGGCCAGGGCCGCTGCACCGAGGGCCACCAGTTCGGTGCTCCGCGGGATCAGCAGCGGGCGGCCCGACAGGCGGCGGACCGTCTCCACCCAGTGGCGGCCCTCCGCGCCGCCGCCGACCAGCCGGAGCGGGCGGCCTGCCGTCTCGGGGGCGGCAGGATCCAGCCCGCAGGAGCGCAGAACCTCGTCGAGGGCGCGCAGCACCGTCACCACCGCGCCCTCGTAGGCCGCGCCCAGAATCTGGTGACGGGTCGTGGTGTGCCGCAGGCCGGTGACCATTCCGGAGGCGGCCGGCAGATCGGGGGTGCGCTCCCCGTCCAGGTACGGCAGCAGAACCACCTCACCGCCGGCCTCGGCGGCATCGCGGTCCAGGCCGAGCAGAGAAGCGACCTTGTCGACGGCGACCGTGCAGTTCAGGGTGCAGGCGAGCGGCAGATACGTGCCGTCCGTGGCCGCGAACCCGGCGAGCGCCGTGGACGCCGGGCGGGTACGGGTCGCGGCGAAGACCGTGCCGGAGGTGCCGAGGCTGAGGACGGGGTGATCGAGCAGCCCCGCGCCGCCGAGCCCCAGGCCCACCGCGGCAGCCATGTTGTCCCCGGTGCCCGCGGCGACCGCGATCCCGGCGGGCAGACCGAGCACGGCCGCGGCTCCGGGGGTCAGCGACCCGATACGGACTGCGCCCGTCGCGGCCACCGGCGGCAGCAGCGCCGCGTCCAGCCCGATCAGATCCAGGAGTTCGGGGTCGTACGCGCCGGTCGCCGTGGAGTACCAGCAGGTGCCCGAGGCGTCCCCGGGGTCGGTGACGGCGACGCCCGCGAGCCGTTCGGTGAGGAAGTCGTGGGGCAGCCGTACCGCGGCGGCCGACTTGGCGGCGGCCGGTTCGTTCTCCCGCAGCCACTGCCACTTCGCCGCCGTCATGGAGGCGACCGGCACCGATCCCGTACGCGCCGTCCAGGCAGCAGGGCCGCCGAGCGTCTCGGTGAGTGCGGCGGCCTGCGGGGCCGAGCGGGTGTCGTTCCACAGGAGCGCGGGGCGCAGCGGCGCGCCGGCGCGGTCGAGCACGACGAGGCCGTGCTGCTGCCCGGCGACCGCGATGCCGGCGATCGCGGACGGGGTGAGGCCCGACTCCCTGAGCCCTGCGGCGACCGCCTCGCCGAGGGCGCGCCACCAGTTCTCGGGGTCGCTCTCCCGTGCTCCGCCGGTGCCGCCGACCTGGTGCGGGGCCCTGCCGACGGCGAGGAGTTCGCCTGTCGCGACATCGGTGAAGGCCGCTTTGGTGGACTGCGTCGAGCTGTCCACCCCGATGACGACGGTCTGCGTCGGCATGGCGGCATCTCTCCTTCCGATTGACCCCGCTGAATTTGGCCGAGCGAAAAACAAATTACGCCATCCGGGCCGTGGGGGCCAGGTGCGGAGGGGTTCTGTCATATGGGCGTGGCGTGCATTATTAGTAAGGCGTCAGAACAAAACAACTGATCCAAGGCGGTCATGGCGATGGCGGAACGCTTCACACCCACCCCGGACGACAAGTTCAGCTTCGGTCTGTGGACCGTCGGCTGGCAGGGCAGGGACCCGTTCGGGGACGCGACCCGGCCCGCGTCGGACCCCGTCGAGTCCGTCCAACGGCTCGCCGCGCTCGGTGCCTACGGGGTGACGTTCCACGACGACGACCTGATCCCCTTCGGGGCGGGCGAAACCGAGCGTGAGGCGCACATCAAGCGCTTCCGGCAGGTTCTGGACGCCACCGGCCTGATCGTCCCCATGGCGACGACCAACCTCTTCACACACCCCGTCTTCAAGGACGGAGCCTTCACGGCGAACGACCGTGACGTGCGCCGGTACGCACTGCGCAAGACGATCCGCAACATCGACCTCGCGGCCGAGCTCGGGGCACGGACCTATGTCGCCTGGGGCGGCCGCGAGGGCGCCGAATCGGGAGCGGCGAAGGACGTGGGCGTCGCTCTCGAGCGTATGAAGGAGGCCTTCGACCTGCTGGGCGAGTACGTCACCGAGCAGGGCTACGACCTCCGGTTCGCCATCGAGCCCAAGCCCAACGAGCCCCGCGGCGACATCCTGCTGCCGACGGTCGGCCACGCCCTCGCCTTCATCGAGCGCCTCGAGCGGCCCGAGCTGTACGGAGTGAACCCGGAGGTCGGCCACGAGCAGATGGCCGGGCTGAACTTCACGCACTCCATCGCGCAGGCACTGTGGGCGGGCAAGCTGTTCCACATCGACCTCAACGGCCAGAACGGCATCAAGTACGACCAGGACCTGCGCTTCGGCGCGGGCGATCTGCGCTCGGCGTTCTGGCTGGTCGACCTGTTGGAGACGGCGGGCTACGACGGCCCGCGGCACTTCGACTTCAAGCCGCCGCGTACGGAGGACGCCGAAGGCGTGTGGGCGTCGGCGGCCGGCTGCATGCGCAACTACCTGATCCTGCGCGAGCGGGCGGCGGCCTTCCGTGCCGACCCGGAGGTCCAGGAGGCCCTGCGCGCGTCCCGCCTCGACGACCTCGCCCGCCCGACGGCACAGGACGGCCTGGCGGGGCTGCTCGGGGACGCGACCGCTTTCGAGGACTTCGACGCGGGGGCGGCGGCGGAGCGGGGCATGGCATTCGAGCGCCTGGACCAGCTGGCGCTGGACCACTTGCTCGGGGTGCGCTGATGTGACGGAGCGGCTGAGCCGGCCCGGCCGAAGGTGAGAGTCGGCCGGGTCATCTCCGCAGGCCGGTCGGACATCGGGCACGCGTCGAGCCCGCGAAGTTCTCCCGCCGGCAGGTCTCACCCGACCGCGGTGACACCGTCCCCGGACAGGAAACGGACAAGACACCGACCAGGCCGGGCAAGCAGGGGGCGTCCGGCACAGGTTGCTTGCACTGATCCCGCTGGTCCACATCGGCAAGCTCTGAGCAGCCCCGTCCTGTCGCAGGTCCTACGCTCGACGCAGCCGAGCCTCAGCTCGAACGGCGTCAGGCGTTTAGGGAACCGGGACCGGAAGCTCCGAGGTGCTGCTGAGCTCTGCAATCGGCCGGACGGGCCGGGCTGCAGCGCTCACTCACAGCTGAGACTCTGCCGGGCCTCCCAGGGGCGCGACCGCGCCCAGGAATCGGTCAGCCCGCGTGCTGCGCGTACGCCACCGGGTCCGCGAGGACGTCCTGGACCACCAGCGCCGCGGCGCCGCGGGCCGCGTCGGCGGCCGGGGAGGAGGGGCGGAGGCGGCCACTGCCGCCCGGCCAGAGGCCCGAGACCACCCGTTCCGCGAGCTCGGCGCCCACCGGTGGCGAGAGCCAGGGGAACAGAGGGGCGTAGATGCCGCCCAGCACCACCGCGTCCGGGTCGAAGAGATTCACCGCGCCCGACAGGACACGGCCGAGCATCAGGCCCGCCCGGGTCAGAGCCGTCACCGCGGCTGTCTCGCCCGCGCGGGCGCGCCGCTCCAGTTCCGCGACGCCCGCGGCGCCGGTCGGCTCCTCGATGCCCGCCGCCCGCAGCAGCGCCGACTGGCCCGCGTACTGCTCCAGGCAACCGCGGGAGCCGCAGCGGCAGCGGGGGCCGTCCGCGTCGGCCGGTACGTGGCCGATCTCGCCGGCGAACCCGTTTGCCCCGCGCAGCAGTTCGCCGCCCAGCACCAGCGCGCCACCGACGCCGATCTCACCGGTCAGATACAGGAAACTGCGCACCTCCCCGAGGCCCCCGAACCACAGCTCGGCCAGCGCCGCGAGGTTCGCCTCGTTCTCCGAGCGCACCGGCAGCTCGGGAAGCCCGGGCCGCAGCGCGTTCAGCGCTTCGGCGAACGGGGCCTCCGCCGCGACGTCGGTCCAGCCGAGGTTGGGGGCCTCGCGGACCGTGCCCGCCGCGATCAGCCCCGGCAGCGCCAGCGCCGCGCCCACCGGCCGCAGTCCCTGCTCCGCGGCCGAGGTCAGGGAGCGGGAAGCGAATTTCGCGGCGCGCCCCAGCACATGGGCGGACGGTGCGCCCCGGTTGTCCAGGTGCTCGACCAGCCGTACCCGGTCGGTGCCGGCCAGGTCCACCACGCACACCGCGACATAGTCGACGTTGATCTCGACGCCGACGCCCGCGACACCGGTACGGGCCACCTTCAGCACGGTGCCGGGCCGCCCGGCCTGGCCGCTGAACGTCTTGCCGGACTCGGTCAGAAAGCCGCTGTCCAGCAGCTGTTCGACGAGGGAGGAGACGGCGGCACGCGTCAGCCCGACCCGCGCGGAGACCCCGGCGCGGGTGATCTCGCCCTCGTCGCGGACCGCCCGCAGGACGAGGCTGAGATTGTGGCGCCGGACCGTCTCCCGGTCGGCCTTGGGTTCCAGCGGGGCCCGCCGCCCCATGTGGCCCGTGTGAATGCCGTTCATAACGTTGCCGAGCCTAAGTGATACCGGGGGGTACCCCGCACCAGGCGTCACATCTGGAACACGAGCGGACCGGCGTCTGCGCTCGTGCACCGGTGGACCGGCCGTGGCCCCGAGCGCCGACGTGGTCGGCACCGGCAGCTGCTCCCCGCGTCTGCGTGTGGCGGTGTTGCGCCCCGGCCCCGTACCCCTTGTGCCGGATCGCCGAGGACGGCCCCGGACAAGCGTCATCACGCCGTACGGTCACCGGGTGATGCTCGCCCGGTCGCGGCCGACATGGGCCGGGCGGGCCGGTGCCGGCCGATGGGCACCGGGATGTGCAGGGGTGGGGGAGCCGGTCGGCACCGCCGCCTCAGCCCTGTGGCCCCCGGTACCCCAGAGAAGCCTCGATACGTCCGGCGAGTCCGTCCCTGCGCACCGGGCCGCGGCCAGCCGAACCGGCAAGCCATGAGCGGCACTTGCTCCCGAGGAGAAGCCCGAAGGTCTCCGCCTCGTTCTCCTCCGCCTGGTCGAAGCGGGTCCGGGCGGCGACGCGGAGCACCGCGGCCTGCAGATCGGCCTCGTCCGACAGCAGTCGGGCGGCGACGGCCGCGCCCTCGACGTGATGGCTGCAGTGCCCGGCCTTCATGTGCCACAACTCATGGCCGAGAATGACCAGTTGATGGTCGGGCGCGGTGCGCTCCTCGATCACGATCAGGTCCTGGTCCGCCATGTCGAGCCACAGGCCGCTGGCAGTGCCGGGCGGAAACGTGGCCGTGCGGTAGCGGACGGGCCGCCCGCGGCGTTTGCTCATGCCGTCGCACAGCGCGGTGTAGAGAGCGGCGGGCTCGGCCGGGGCGGGCAGGTCGATGCCGGAGACCAGCTCGCCGCACAACCGGCGCATGTCTTTGCCTATGCTCACTGCTCTCCTCTCCCCGTCGGCACCTGTTGAGACACGTACGAATCCAAAGCCTGTCCGGAAATCAGGGCTGGTCTGTCGGCTTGACGCTCTCCAGGAGCATGTCGAGCCACTCGGTGACCTTGTCCCGGTGTTTGTCCGTAGGCAGTTGGGCCGCACGCCAGGCGATGCCGCGCACCCCATGGTCCTGCAACAGACGCTCCAGCGGGTCGCTTTCTCCCGCGAAGTCTTGAAGCAGACCCTGCTCGGTGCGCTGGAGGGCGGTGTTGAGCGCGTCGGTGTCATCGGCTGTCAGGAAGCCGGCGTGCACCTGGAAGAAGCGCTGGATGGCGTCGCAGTGCTCCATGGTCGGTCGGCGGTCGCCGTTGATCAGTGCCCCGGCCTGCTGCCGGGACATACCGGCACCGTCGGCGATCTCCTGCTGCGTGTAGCGGCGGCCGTTGGGCTTGAGCCGCGTTCTGCGAAGCAGGTCGAAACGCTGCAAGAACCGTGCCTGAAGGTCGGGTTCGCCTGCCGGCCGCCCTGCGAGCAGGGCGGCCACCACATCGGCCGGGACGCCCGAGGCATCGGAGAGCCGATGGACGTCGAAGACCTCGCCGTGGCTCAGGCCGAGCTTGTCCGCGAGTTCGGTGACCCGGGCAACCGATGCCGCCAGCAGGCCTGCGGCGGCCGTCGGACCCGGAACCGAGAAGCCGTCTGTCACCAGTAGGTCTCCTAGATCACACGAAGTAGCCCCGCACACAAGGGGCTGCCGGGAGATTAACCGCTTCGAGGGAATGCAGCCAGGTCTTGCCACAGCTGTGGCGCGATTCGCGCGTTCAACGGCGCAGAATGCCACGATAGTTGACATGACCTCGGTCGCGGTAGCAGGATCGCCACGCGGTATGAAGATCCAAACGGGGCTACCGCAGCGGGACTTCGAGAGCCTTCGAGAAGGGTGGCGTTCTCGATGACACATGAGGCAGGCGTCGAGCGGCCAGGTGTCCACGGACGTCTGGCGTGTGCCGGCACCACACGCGGCACGGCCCGGACCGGGCGGCTCGGCGACGTCCTCAGACGGCGCAGGGAGGAGTTGGGGCTGAGCCTGGAGGACGTGGCCGCCCGCCTCGACCTCAGCGCCTACACCTACGGCACCTGGGAACGCTCACCCGATCTGACCTGGTCCGACGAGATGGTGGGCGCCATGGTCGTGGCCCTTGAGATGGACGAGCGACTGGGTGCCGAGCTGATCCGGTTCGTCGCCGGCCGGGACAGGTCCGATGACTTCAGTGCGCCGGTCCGGCCCTCGGGGCCGGTGCCGCCCTCCTCGCCCGCACGCCGCCCCGTTCCCGCCCGGCCGGCCGCGCCGGTCCACCCGCCGGTGCCCGTACGGCCGCCCGTCCCTGCCTCGCCGACCGCTCCGGCGGACCCGGCCGACCCCGAGACCGGGGCCTATCTGCGCGACTATGCGGCCCTGATGGATGCCGTTCCGCTGCCGTCGATGCTGTTCGACCGGCATTGGGACGTGGCGCACGCCAACCCCGCTTTTGACGCCCTCTTCCGTGGCATCGGGCCGCACCCCACCGCCATGCCGCAGCAGAACTTCCTCCGGTTCGCGCTGTTCCACCCGGATGCTCCGGCGGTACTCGCCGAGCACGAGACGGGCTGGTGTCTGCCGCTGATGGCACAGTTGGCCTGTGCGCTCGAGCGCGACGGCGAGGACCGTACACTTCAGGCCATTCGTGACGAGATCGCCCAGGACCCGATCATGGACGCCGCCTATGCGTGCGGACTGCCGCACTGGGTACGGGCCGTGGGCGCCGCGGCCGTCGACCATGACGGAGCGGTGCGGCGTGTGAACCACCCCGACCCGAGGTGGGGCCGCACGGACTGCCGCATCGTCGACGAAACGCCGAAGACCCTTCAGGAGAAGGGGTTCACCCGGGTGACGCTGGTGCTGCGCGAGAACCCGGCCGTGGTGGCGCCGGGTGTGCGCCGCGGCAAGTCCCATCTGCGGGCGGTCTCCGGCGGGTAAGGCCCCTCTGGTGCCGGGGAGTTGACCTTTCGGGTCTGCAAGAGCCGATGCTGCGAGGCTGAGGGAGCACGCTGACCGGTGTGCGGCAGGTGCGCACTCCCGCGTTCCTGGCAGCTTCGACGACGCCGGGTGACCGGTGTCGTCACGGAGGACCGGGACAGCCGAAGGCGTCGCGCGCGGTCTGTTAGCTCCTCGTCGAGGCGGGCACGCAGGAACGCCACCAGATCAGCGGTCACGTGGTCAGCGTCCCTGCGGGCAGGACCGTGAGTGCTCCCAGTACTGGCGCACCTGTGCGCTCTCTTCGTCGTCACCGCCGGGCGCGCCGCACGTGCACTGCCCGGCGCGGGGGTCGATGAGGTTCGCGGCCTCGCGGTGCCCGGCCTCCCGCAGCTGGACGGCGAGTTGGTGGGCGTAGTCCTCGACGAGGAGCGCGGCACCCGTCCCGGTGTTGCCGGCGCCGTCGCGGCGCAGCTCCTGGATCAGTTTGGCGCGGGCCATCACGTGGTCGGCTCCCCGCCGGCCTGCCACGCCTCGACGTCGGGCCGGGCGGGGAGCCTGGCCCCAGGCCGGAGGGAGTACCAGGCGATGAAGTCGCGGACCAGCTCTGCACGCTCGGTGCCCATGCTCCGGGCGACAGCGTCGAACTCGTGCCACTCGTCTCCGATGCGGATCTGGCGGGGCGGGGTCTTGGGCACGCTGGGCGACATGCCCGCACCGTATCGACGTGTGGCTACCTCAGTCATCAGCACTCCTTCGGGTGTGGCTACGCTATCTGGGGCCGACCCCTTTCGGTGCAGCTGCACGCCAGGCTGCGGTGTGTGCATGCGCCGGTGACGGCCGTCGTGGTGTCACTCGTGGACGGCGCGCTCCGGCGCCGGTGAGTGCCACTCGGCGGCGACGAGATGGCTTCGCTGGACGGTGCGGGAAAGCAGGACCAGGCGGTCCGAGTCGACCGTGTAGGCGAGTTCGGGGCCCTCGGGAACGCCGTCCGGCGGTGGCACCTCTGAGGCCGTTCCCGCGTGCGTCCGGCACGCCGATGTGATCATGGCGGCCTCCGCGATCACATCGGCTGTTGTGGGGGGATGCCCCTGGGAGAGCGCCGTGGCCCGGACGCTGTCGCGCACCGCGCCGCTGAGGAACGGGGCGATGGTGAGCAGACCGTCGTGGATCGCCGCCTCGCGGTGGGTCAGGCGCAGGCCGATCGGCGACCACCACGCGATCTTCATCGTGGCGGACGCGGACTTCGTCGAGCCTTGCAGCTCCAGCCACAGCGGCCGCAGATGGCGGTACTTCAGGAAGGCGCGCCAGGCCGAGGAGGCCCGTTGTCCGACGAGCGGCAGGATGAACCCGATACCGACCATGAGGGCGGCCGCGGACGCCAGTGGCGGGGCGACGTACGTGCTCAAGTAGTCCCAGTCGCGGCCGCTCCACCGTGCGAAGACAGCGATGAACTTCGTCGTCAGGTAGCCGACATCCAGCGAGCCGCCGAGAACGATGAACCCCAGCCCCGTGCGCAGGGTTCCGTCGACCTCACGCAGCCAGCGCCGGCACAGGAACGTGAGGACCACACTGCCGACCGCGTGGGCGACCAGATACGTCATGATCATCTCGCGGATGAACGGTGTGGTCGCGTAGTACGTGTCCAGATCACGCAGACGCTCGACCGGAGCCTCGCCCAGCGTGAAGAGCGCCACGATGGTGACGCTCACGCACGCGTACGCGCAGATGCACACCATGGACGAGCGCCGCACCTGTTCCGGGGGCCCGCCGCGCCAGTTGATGATCAGCAGGATGCAGGATCCGCTGAAGGCCGACAGGACGCAGTACACCAGCGGCGCGGAGAAGTTCGTGACGCCGGTCAGGTCGTTGACCGCGGCGATCGTCGGCGGTGCTGCCAGGACCAGCACGGCGCACCCCACAAGGAGGAGCGCGCACACCGACCGCATCATGGGGTCGTGCCAGGTTCGCCGGAGGGAGGGCAGTTTGGTCATCAGTGCGGCGATCAGGACCACGGCGGGGACATAGAGGATGAGGCCGTCGTTCATGGACAGCTCCTCCCGCGGTCAGCGCGAGGAACTGTGCTGCGGCTCAGGGGCCTGGCCGTGCCGGCCGGCGGCCACAGCACGCTCCATCTCCGTCAGGGGCGGCCCGGAAAGCGGCTTCCTGCCCGGCCCTCGCATCGCGCCCACGACGACGTCCGGGTGCACCCATGACGTCACCGGCTCGGACATCGTGATGACGCCGAGGAAGGCGCGAGTGACCTGGGCCCGGCCGGTCGCCGCGCGGACCACGCGGTCGACATAGCGGTTGGCGAGCCCGGTCCCCGGGCGCGGCTGCTGTCCCTGGGCACCCGGATAGAGGATGTCCTGCGCGGTCGCGAGCTCCCAGGCGACCGCCGCGGGACGCGCGATGGCGCGCTGGATGCGCCGTGCCAGGGTCGGCGTACCGAGATCGTGGGTGCGAAGGATGTCGCGCAGGGCGACCAGACCCTGGGCAGCCACCGTCATGCCCTGGCCGTACAAGGGGTTGTACGTGGCCACGGCGTCGCCGATCACCACGAGTCCCTCCGGCCAACGGGACGCCTTCTCGAAGTAGTGCCGGCGGTTGACCGTGCTGCGGGTGACGGTGACCTTCTCCGACAGCGGTGCGGTCATGGAGATCAGTTCGCCGACGACCGGGTGCCGGACGGAGCGGGCGAAGGACTCGAACCGGTCGGGGTCACGGGAGGGCTCGCCACCCCGGGTGCCCGACAGCGTGACGAGCCAGCGACCGCCCTCCACGGGGACGATCGTGGCGGTCCGGCCGGGGACCGGATCGCTGGGGTCGGACTGGACATTGACGATGGGGAAGTCCTCGCTGCCCGCGGGAGCCCGGTAGAGGCGGCTGGCATACACCAGACCGGAGTCGACCTCGGCCTCCTTGATCTCGCCGACGCCGAGCGGGCGCAGCCACTCGGTGACGCGCGATCCGCGGCCGCTCGCGTCGACGACGAAGTCGGCCGCGAGCGTGAGGTCGTCACCGTCGGGTGTGCGCAGCCGCACCCCGCTCACCCGTCCGGCGGTGCCCTCGAACCCCCGCATCTCGTGCCGCTGCAGCAGGGTGACCGCGTCCAGCGCGAGGACGTGTTTTCGCACCACCCAGTCCAGCAGGTCACGGGTGCAGGCGATCATGTACTGCATTTCCGGCCAGCGTCTGAGCCAGCCCTGCGCGGTCATCGACACCAGTCCGGTGGGAAGCGGTATGCGCCGTGCCCCGGCGGCCAGCCAGCGCTCGGTGATGCCGGGTATGAGCTTCTCGAACGCGCGGGCGCCACCGGACCAGAGCACGTGGACATGGCGTGCCTGGGGGAGGGACTTACGCGGTTCGGGGAGCTCCGGCAGAGCATCGCGCTCGACGATGGTCACCTCGTCGGCGAAGTCCGCGAGAACCGCCGCAGCAAGCATGCCCGCCATGCCGCCGCCGATGACCACGGCTCGGCGGGGCTGGGTGCCTCTGGCAGGCTGGGACTGACGCGTCATCGCGGACTGCTTCCTGTAGGGGCCGCTTCCCGGCGGGCAGCGGCGACGAAAGGGGATCGGAGGGCTCGTGACAGCTTCACGAGCAGATCAGGGCTGTCCACCCGGGCCGCCGTGAGAGCGTCTGCCCCGGGCGAGGGTTCTTCGTGGGCGTCCCGCTCCGGTTCGGCCGATTTGGCGTCCACCGCGGCGGCCACCATGGCCGCGAGCGACACGATCTGCGCATGCTCGGCCGATTGCTCGCGCATGGCGCTGTGGGCGCGGAGCCGTACCTGGTCGTCGAAGTACGACTGGAGTCTGAGCAGTTCGTCGTGGATCGCGGTCTCACGCACCGTCAGACGCATGTCGGGAGCGGACCACCAGGGGATCCGCGGCAGCGGGGCGTGGTCGCCCGGCGTGGACTGCAGCTGCCGCCACAGGGCGCCCAGGCGCCAGTACGTGGTCCATGCCCGCAGCACGCCGCTGATCTGCGGACCGATCAGAGGAACAAGGAAGCCGACAGTGACAATGAGGCCTCCTGTCGCGGCGATCGGGGGAGCCACGTCCGTACTGAGGGCGTCCCAGTCCCTGCCGGTCCAGCGGGCGACGACCGCGGTGATCTTGGCGAAACCGAAGAGCAGGTTGAGGACGAAGCCCACCACGAGCACGACCAGGCCCACCCGCAGCCAGTCGCTGACCTCGCGGGCCCAGCGCAGGCACAGAGTGGTCGTCACGACGGCCGCCACCATGTGGACCGCGAGATAGGTGACGATCATCTCGCGGATGAACGGGGTACCGGCGTAGTAGGTGTCGAGGTCGCGCAGCCGCTCGACGGGAGCGTCGGCGAGGGCGAAGAAGACGGCCAGCAGGATGATCGCCACGGCGTAGAAGGCGATCCACCGGCGCGAACTGCGCCGGATCGTCTCCGGCGGGCCGCCTCGCCAGTTGACGATGAGCACGAGGCACGCGCAGGAGAATGCGCACATGATGCCGTAGACCAGTGGTCCCGAGAAGTTCGGGATGCCCGTGATCCGGTTGACGGCAATGATCGTGGGCGGCGCGGCGAAGAGGAAGCAGACCGCGGCGGTGAAGACAAGGAAGCCCACCGAACGCACCAGCGGATCGCGCCAACCCCGGTACAGGCCGGGCAGCTTGGCGATGAAGGCGATGCCGAGGGCGACGGCGGGAAAGTAGTAGTCACTGTTGCGCACGTGTCAGCCTTGCCCGTGTCCGAGTGCCGCTCGGGCCGGGGCGGCCGACCGGTGGTGGTTCATCGTCAGGCCTTCCCTTCGTGGCTGAGCAGCGTGTCGACGATGGCGGCAAGCGATGCCTGCACGACCATCTGATTCTGCGACGAGAGCCGCTCGGCGCGACAGGCGGTACGGCGGATGCCGTGCCTGTCGCTCACCGCGGCCCAGGGGGCCGTCCTGCACTCGAGTTCCTTCAGCACCTGCTGAAGGGCGTGCTGGAGGGCCGTGGTGTCCTCGGCGAGCAGAAATCCGTCGTGCACCTTGAAGAACCTCTGGATGCCGAGCAGATGCTCCACACCGGGCAGTCCCTCGCCCTTGGCGACGGCCGACAGCGACGGCCCGGAGGCGTTGAACGACTCGGCGATCTGTTTGAGGGAGTACGCCCGCTGGTCAGCCCTCAGACGGGTCCTGCGCAGCGCCTGGAAACGCGTGCTGACCCGGGCCTTGAGGTCCTCCTCCGCGACATCGTCGCCGTTCAGGAGAGCTTCCACGGTGCGCGGGGGAATGCCCGTGTCGTACGAAAGCCTGGCGACGTCGAGTACGTCGCCCTGGCGCAGTCCCGCGTCCCTGGCGAGCAAGGAGATGCGCTCCACGACGTCGGTGAGGGCGGCCACCGCTTCACTCACCGGTAAATCTCCTATGGTCAGGCGGGGTTGAGGACAATGACGTGATCGGAGCCTAACTGTTCGAAGTCCCCGACAGCCAGGGGGTGAAAAGAGAAGTTTCCCTGGGTCGCAAGAATGATTGACGGTCAGGTTCGCCGGTCACAGGGCGCAGCGTCGGCCTGCTGACGCACCCGGCGGGCCCGGTGAGACTCGAGGTGCCGCGCGTAACGTGCCGCAATCCGCCGCGTCTTGCGGGGGACACGGGGGTCCGCCCCCGGAAGACGGCTGCGACGGTGTTCCGGGAGTTCGTGTGGCTGCGCTCATCGAGGACTATGCACTGATCGGGGACATGCAGACGGCGGCCCTGGTCGCCAGGGACGGATCGGTCGACTGGTTCTGTCTGCCCCGCTTCGACTCACCCGCGGTCTTCGCCGGGCTGCTCGGGACCGAGGAGCACGGATTCTGGCGGCTCGCGCCCGCACAGGCGGCCACCGGTGACGGCGCCGCCGCCCGGCGACGGTACCGCGGGGACTCGCTCGTGCTGGAGTCGGAGTGGGACACCCCCGAAGGGACCGTACGGCTGACCGATTTCATGCCCCCCAGGGGTGCGGGGCGCGGTAGACCGGATGCCGCACCCGTTCTCGTACGTATGGTGGAGGGCGTCTCCGGCCGGGTCCGCATGAGTTCCGCACTGCGGATGCGCTTCAGCTACGGCCGCATCGTGCCCTGGGTGCAGCGGGAGCACGGGCCGGGCGGCCGGGACCGGCTGGTCGCCGTCGCCGGGCCCGACGCGCTGTGGCTGGACGCCGACGTGGACACCTACGGCAGCGATCTGACCACCCACTCCAGCTTCAGCGTCGGCGCCGGCGAACGGGTGGCGTTCACCCTCAGCTGGCAGCCCTCGCACGGGGAGCCGCCGACGCGGCCCGACGCAGCCCGCCTCCTCGCCGACACCGAGCGGTTCTGGGCCGGCTGGATCGCCCAGTGCAGCTACACCGGCCCCTGGCGCGAAGCCGTCGTCCGCTCCCTGATCACCCTCAAGGCGCTCACCTACGCCCCCACCGGCGGCATCGTCGCCGCCCCGACGACCTCCCTGCCCGAGGAGATCGGCGGTGTACGCAACTGGGACTACCGCTACGCCTGGCTGCGCGATGCCGCCATGACCCTGACCGCCCTGCTGCGCACCGGCTACCGCGAGGAGGCACGACGCTGGCGGGAATGGCTGCTGCGGGCCGTCGCCGGGGACGCCCAGAACCTCCAGATCATGTACGGCGTCGCGGGCGAGCGGGAGCTGCCCGAGGCGGAACTTCCCTGGCTCCCCGGCTACGAGAAGTCCGGCCCCGTCCGGATCGGCAACGGCGCCGCCGGCCAGCTCCAGCTCGATGTGTACGGCGAGGTCGTGGACGCACTCTGGCTCGGGCAGAGTGCGGGCCTCGCCCGCGACGACAGCACCCACATCCTGCAGATGAAGCTCATGAACCACCTCGAGTCCAACTGGAGCGAGCCGGACGAGGGCATCTGGGAGGTGCGCGGCCCGCGCCGCCACTTCGTGCACTCCAAGGTGATGGCCTGGGTCGCCGCCGATCGCACCGTACGCAGACTCGAGCGGCTGCCCCTGCACAGCCCCGTCGAGCGCTGGCGCGCGCTGCGTGACGAGATCCACCGTGACGTCTGTGCGCGCGGCTACGACCCCGAACGGGGCACCTTCACCCAGTACTACGGCTCCCGCGAACTCGACGCCTCGCTGCTCCTCATACCGCAGATGGGCTTCCTGCCGCCCGGCGACCCGCGGGTGGTCGGCACCATCGAGGCCGTCCAGCGCGAACTGTGTGACGACGGCTTCGTACGGCGCTACCCCGTGCCCGGCGACGGGTCGGACACGCTCGGCGGAGACGGGCTGCCCGGCGGCGAAGGGGTCTTTCTGGCCTGCTCGTTCTGGCTGGCGCACGATCTCGCGCTGATCGGCCGCAGGGCCGAGGCACGGCAGCTGTTCGAGCGGTTGCTGGCTCTGCGCACCGACCTCGGACTGCTGGCAGAGGAATGGGACACCCGGCGTGGCCGGCTCGTCGGGAATTTCCCGCAGGCATTCAGCCATGTACCCCTGATCGACACCGCATTGCGGCTGTCGTGACCGCAGGCCCAGAGGCTGCGGCTGGAGCGAGAGTCGAGAGCGTCGGCGCATTCTCGTGCGGCAGCGAGACATTCGCACATTCCGCGCGAAGGAGAAGTCCATGGCGTCACTGAGAGAGTTCCTCGTCGACAAGGTGCTGCGCCCGACCGGGCGCGCGCTGATCGCCTACGGGCTGTACTGGGTCTGGATCCCGGGCATCCGCACTGAGGAAATCATCAACAGCGACCTGTTCCCGAGAGCCGGCGACAGGTGAATTCCTCATCCTCTGCCACACAGGTCCAGCCGCCTTCAAGGCGGTCTTGAGACGGATTTCCGAAGCTCTGGCCATTAGTACGCGGCGCAGGGGGACATGATGGCTGCATACCGGAACTTCACCGAGCTCGCATGGGACAGAACCTGCCAACTCGCGGACAGGGAGGCCTATTTCTGCGTCGGTGCGGACGAGCACGGTGAACTTCGGTCCGATGTGCTCAGCTACGGAGAACTCGGCGACCGGGCCAGACGGCTGGCCTCCTGGCTCCAGGCCCACGGCTCGCACGGCCACCGCGTGCTCATCCTCCAGAGCGACGTACGGGAGTTCATGAGCAGCTTCCTGGGGTGCCTGTACGCCGGCGCGGTGGCCGTGCCCGCCCCGGTCCCCGTCGGCTCCCGGCAGAACATCGAACGCGTGGCGGGCATCGTCAAGGACGCGTCGGTCAGCTCCATCCTGACCGACGCGGCCACCGCATCGACGGTCTCCCAGCTGCTGGCCGGCATCGGCCATCCCGAGATCGCCTGCCTTGCGACCGACCGTGCGGGAGCCGGCGACCCGGACGCCTGGCAGGAGCCCGGCCTGCTTCCCGACGACGTCGCCTTCCTGCAGTACACCTCGGGCTCGGTGAGCGAGCCCAAGGGGGTCATGGTCACCCACCGCAACCTGCTGGCCAATCAGCGCGCCATCCAGCAGGCGATGCGCACGGGCTCCGACTCGCGGGTCGGCGGCTGGCTGCCGTTCCACCACGACATGGGGCTCGTCGGCCATCTGCTGCACCCCCTGTGGCTCGGCAGCTCCGGGGTGCTGATGCCGCCGATGACCTTTGTGAAGCGGCCGCTGCGATGGCTGCAGATGGTCGACCAGTACGGCATCACCACCGGCGGCGGCCCCAACCTCGCCTACGACCTGTGCCTGCGCCGCATCAAGGACGAACAGATCGAACAGCTCGACCTCTCCCGCTGGGAGACCGCGGTCAACGGCGCCGAGCCGGTGCGCGCCGAGACCATGGACGCCTTCGCCGAGCGGTTCGCGCCCGCCGGATTCCGCCGTGAAGCCTTCTACCCCTGCTACGGACTCGCCGAGTCCACGCTGCTGGTCAGCGGAGGCGAGCCCGGCGTGCGTGCCCGTACCCGGCAGGTGGACACCGCCGATCTCGAACGGAACCTGATGCGCAGCCCCGTCGGCGGCCGGCCGGCGCGCACCCTGGTGAGCTCGGGCCGCCCGCAGAACTGCGAGGTGGCCATCGTCGACCCCAGCACCTGCAGAAAGCTTCCGTCCGGCACGGTGGGCGAGGTGTGGCTGCGCGGCGACAGCGTCACCCGCGGCTACTGGAACCGCCCGCTGGAGAACGCCCACGCCTTCAGGGCCGTCACCGAGGACGGGGACGAGGGATATCTGCGTACGGGGGACATCGGCGCCATGGACGGCGACGAGCTCTACATCACCGGACGCATGAAGGACATCATGATCGTCGCGGGCCGCAATCTGTACCCGCAGGACATCGAGCGCAGCGTCCAGCGCGTCAGCGCCCTCTTCGGCTCCAGTGCCGCCTTCGCGGTCGAGTCCGACCGCGACCATGTCGTCGTCGTCCAGGAAGTGCGCACCGGCTCCGGCTTCGAGTGCGAACTGGCGTCCCTGTCCGCCGCCGTGATGAGCTGCGTCGCCAAGGAGTTCGAGGTGGCCGCCGAGAACGTCCTGCTGGTCCGTCCCGGCACCGTACGCCGCACCACGAGCGGCAAGCTCCAGCGCACCGCGATGCGCAAGCTGTTCCTCGACGGACGAATACAGCCGCTGCACGAGGTTCTGCACCCCGAGGTACGGGAACTGGTCTCGGCCGGAGCCGGAGCCGGAGCCGGAGCCGGAGCCGGAGCCGGAGCCGGAGCCCGGGCCGGAGCGGGAGCCGGAGCCGGAGCCGGAATCGCCCGCGGCGCCGACGACGGGGCGGGCGGATGACCGCGCTCACCCAACGGGCCGCAGCGGCAGGCATCCAGACACCCGGACTGCGCTGGCGCATCGCCGAGCACCTGGACGCGCGGCTCGGCGACCCGAGCGGCACCGGACCGCTGTCGTACGCCCGTACCGCCGCCGAGGACGCCGCCGAACAGTTCCCGGCCGACGCCTGCGCCCTGCTCGGTGAACTGGGCATCCAGCACTACTACGTACCCGCCGAGTACGGCGGCGCGCTCACCTGTTTCCCGCACCTCCTCGAAATCGTGCGTACCCTCGCCCGCCGCGACCTGACGTGCGCGGTCGCCCACGGCAAGACGTTCCTCGGCGCGGTGTGCGTCTGGGTCGCCGAGGACCGCGCCGGAGCGCGCCATCTGGCCTCGCTGGTATGCGCCGGAGAGCCGGTCTCCCTCGGCCTGACCGAACGCACCCACGGCAGCGACCTGATGGCCGGTGAGGTCGTCGCCGAAGCCGTCCCCGACGGCTATCGCATCAGCGGCGAGAAGTGGCTCATCAACAACGCCACCCGCGGCCGTTTGGTCTGCCTGCTCGCCCGCACCTCCGCCGAGGGCGGCCCCCGCGGCTTCAGCCTGCTCCTCGTCGACAAGCACGCCCTGCCCGAGGGCACCTTCCGCACGCTGCCCAAGGTGCCCACCCTCGGCATCCGCGGCGCCGACATCAGCGGCATCGCCTTCGACCGGGCGCCCGTCGGTGCCGGCTGCCTCGTCGGCAAGGAGGGCGAAGGCCCCGAGACCGTGCTCAAGGCCCTGCAGATCACCCGGTCGCTGTGCACCGCGCTCTCGCTCGGTGCCGCCGACCACGGACTGCGCCTCGCCCACGGCTTCGCCGCCGGACGCGAGCTGTACGGACGCCGCCTGATCGAGCTGCCCGCCGTACGCCGCACACTCGCCGAGACCTACGCCGACCTGCTGGCCATGGAGGCCCTCGGCACCGTCGCCGCCCGCTCCATCCACACCCTGCCCGCCGAGCTCAGCGTCACCTCGGCCGTCGCCAAGTACCTGGTGCCGACCGTCGTCGACGACATCCTGAGCCGGCTGCGGTCGGTACTCGGGGCGCGCTCCATCCTCACCGACCACCACGAGCACGGCCGGTTCCAGAAACTCGAGCGCGACCACCGGATCGTCGGCATCTTCGACGGCAACACCATGGTCAACCTCTATGCGCTCACCGCCCAGTTCCGCACCCTCTTCCGCTGCCACCCCGCCCGCGAACACGAAGCGGACACCCTCGCCGCCACCTTCTGCCACACCCGCGAGCTGCCCCGGCTGCGCCCGCACGAGCTGAGCCTGCTGGCGCGCCGCGGCAGCAGCGTGCTCGGCACCCTGCCCACCGGCGCCGAAGTGCTGAGCGCACAGGCCTCCCGCGAGCCCGAACTCTCCCGGGCGGCGGCTCTCGCCCGCACCCTGACCCGTGCCGCCGACCAACTTCACACGGGGATGAGGGCGGCGCGTCCCGTGCCCGGCGGCGCCCCGGTGGAGAGCTTCGACCTCGCCCGCGGCTACAGCATCTGCTTCGCGGCCGCCTGCTGCCTCGGCGTATGGCAGCACAACCGGCGCACGCTCCACGACGGTTCCACCGCGGGGCTGTGGAACTCCGGCCTGTGGCTGGAGGCCACCCTCGCCCGGCTGGTGGACCGGCTGGAGGACGCGGTGCCCGGCAGCACCGGACCACAGCCCCGCCGGCCCAGCGCCTACGACCCCGGTCTTCGGACGCTGTACGAAGCCATGCTCACCCGGCTGACCGCCCAGTACGAGGCGGGGGAGCTGTTCTCACTGCTGCCCGGCCGTATCGCAGAAGGACCGCCATGCTGACCACGAGCCAGGAAGAAGTCACCGTCCAGCAGCGCGTCGCCGAACTGGAGCGGCGCTTCGGCGACCCCGCCGACCCGGACAACCCACTCGGCCTCGACGTGCTGCTCGCCGCCGACGAGCGTGGGGAACTGCTCGCCGCCGCCGAGGAGGAACTCGCCGCCTTCGGTCTCAACGCCGAGTTCGTGCCCCGGCACCTCGGCGGACGACTGGACCGGATCGACACCCTCGGTCGGGTCCTGCGTGCCGTCTTCCGCAGGGACGCCAGCCTCGGGCTCGGCTACGGCGCCACCAGCTTCCTCGCCGCCGTCGCCGTATGGGCCGGCGGCACCCCGGAGCAGCAGCGGGAGGTCGCCGAACTGCTGCTGGGCGGCGGCAGGCTGGCCATCGCGTACCACGAACTCGCCCACGGCAACGACTTCGTGCGCAACGAGTTCCGCGCCGTACCCACCGACGACGGCTTCCTGCTGGAGGGCGAGAAGCACGTCATCAACAACGTCGTCCGGGCCGAGGCCCTGGTGCTGTTCAGCCGCACCGAGGAGAGCGCCGGAAGTCGCAGCCACTCCGTGCTGCTCGTCGACAAGTCCCGGCTGCCCACGGACCGTTACGGCTACCTTCCGCGCTACGAAACCGTGGGGGTACGCGGCTGCCAGAACGCGGGCGTGCGGTTCAGCGAGTGCCCACTGGACGGTGACGCGCTGGTCGGCAGACTCGGCGACGGCGTCGAACTGGCCCTGCGCTCCTTCCAGATCACCCGCAGCGTGCTGCCTTCCATGATCCTCGGCGGCGGCGACACCGCGCTGCGCACCGCCGTCGGTTTCGCCCTCGACCGCAAGCTCTACCACCGCTCGGTGCTGGAGATCCCGCACGCCCGCGCCACCGTCGTGGGCGCCTTCACCGACCTGCTGATCAGCGACTGCCTGGCGCTCGCCGCCACCCGGGCCGTCCATCTGCTGCCCGAGGCCACCAGCGTGTACGCGGCAGCCGTGAAGTATCTGCTCCCCAAACTGCTCACGGAGACCGCCTACGACCTGTCCATCGTGCTCGGAGCCAACTTCTACGTGCGCGAGGGGGCGTACGGAGCCTTCCAGAAGCATGTGCGGGACCTGCCGATGATCAGCCTCGGTCACGCGGGCACCGCCGCCTGCCAGGCCACGATCATCCCGCAGCTGCCGCGGCTCGCCCGCACCTCCTGGTTCACCGGCACGGCCGCGCCCGCGGGCCTGTTCCGGGTCCGCGACCCGCTGCCGCCGCTGGACACCGGCCGGCTGGTGCTGGTGGCGGGCAGCGACGCACTCGTCGGCTCACTCGAAGGCGCCGCAGCGCGTATCGCCGAAGAGCGCCGGGCCGGCGAGTACACCGGAGCGCTCACCGCCCTGGCCGCCGCCCTCGAGGACGAACTGCGCAGCCTCCAGGCCGAGTGCCGCGAGATGCCCCCCAAGGACCGCACGGTCCTCGCCAGCCCCAAGGCGTACGCGATCGCCGACCGCTACACGCTGCTGCTCGCCGGCGCGGCCTGCCTCGGCGTCTGGAGCCACCAGTCGCCCGAAGACGACGCCTTCCTCGCCTCGCCCGCCTGGCTCGCCGCCGCACTGACCCGGCTGGTCAAGCGGCTCGGCCATCCGCTGCCGAAGCTCCCCGACGGCTGGGACGACCGGCTGCTCGACGAGGTCCTGAACCGCTTCCACGAAGCCCGCAGCTACGACCTGTACGACACCCCGATCGCCGGCTGACCGCAGACCCGCTGCCAAGGAGCATCACATGGTGCATTCCACCGGACCGGACACCCCAGGCCCCCGCTCGGCCGAAGCCGTGGCCGGGTTCGACGAAGGCGACTTCCGGGGCTGGCTGATCAACCGGCTGGGCGAGTACCTGCAGCGCCCTGCCGAGGAGATCGCGCCGAACACCCCCTTCGCCGAGTACGGCATGGACTCGGTCGCGGCACTCAGTCTCTACGGTGACATCGAGGAGGAGTTCGGCCTCTTCCTCGAGCCGACAGTTACCTGGGACCACCCCACGGCCGAAGACCTCGCCCGTCACCTCGCCGAGGAGTTCGCCAAGGCCGGCGAGCGTCGGGGGGTGTGACCATGGGCCGTACTCCGGGCCCTGACCTGCACCCCGTCGCGGTGGTGGGCATGGACTGCAGATTCCCCGGCGCGTCCGGCCCCGGGGCCTACTGGGAGCTGCTGATGAGCGGGGCGCACGCCATCGGCGAACGCCCGGACTCCCGCGGCCCCTCCACCGTGCCCGGCGGCTTCCTCGCCGACGCCGACGCCTTCGACCGTTCCTTCTTCCAGGTGCCGCCCGCCGAGGCGGGCGCCATGGACCCCCAGCAGCGGCTGCTGCTGGAGTGCTCCTGGCGGGCCCTCGAGGACGCCGGAACCTCCCCGGCACGGCTGGCCGGGAGCCCGGTCGGCACCTACATCGGCTCCATGTCCGACGACTGGCTGCGCCTGAGCCTCGCGATGGGCGAGGTGACGCCGCGCACCGGCACCGGCAGCGGCCGGGCCATGCTCGCCAACCGCATCGCGTACCAGCTCGATCTGCGCGGCCCCAGCATCACTGTGGACACCGCCTGCTCCTCGTCCCTGGTCGCCCTGCATCTGGCCTGCGGTGCCCTGCGGGCGGGCGAATGCGACCTCGCGCTCGCCGGCGGCGTCAACATCGTGGCCGGGTCCGTACTCGACGAGATCTACGCCCAGGCGGGACTTGCCGCTCCCGACGGCCGCTGCAAGCCCTTCTCCGCCGCGGCGGACGGCATCGGCCGTGGCGAGGGCGTGGGCGTCGTGGCTCTGCGCCTGCTCGACGACGCCGTGCGCGACGGCGACCTTGTGCATGCCGTGATCCTCGCCAGCGCCGTCAACCAGGACGGCCGCAGCAACGGCATCATGGCCCCGCACCGCGCCTCCCAGCGCGAGGTGATCGCCACCGCCTGCCGCCGAGCCGGGGTGAGCCCGCGCGACATCCGGTTCGTCGAGGCCCACGGCACCGGCACACCGCTCGGCGACCAGATCGAAGTGCTGTCCCTGGGCGACGTGTTCCGCGACGATGCCGGCGAGCGCGCCTGGCCGCTGGCGATCGGCGCGGTCAAGGGCGCCATCGGGCACACCGAAGGCGCCGCCGGCATGGCCGGGCTGATCAAGACGGTGCTGGCGCTGCGGCACGGAGTCGTACCGCCCAGCGCGCCGCACGGCGCCGAGAACCCCCGGCTCGCCCTGGCCCGCCGCTCCATGGAGCTGATCCGCGAGCCGCTGGAGCTGCCGGCGGAAGGCTGCCGGGCCGGGGTCTCCAGCTTCGGCATGGGCGGCACCAACGCCCACGCGGTGCTGGCCACCGCGCCCCAGGACGCCTGTGCGGTGCCTGCCACCGCACCCAAGGGCGCCCCCGCCGGCGCTTCTGCGCCTGCCGCAGTCGCCCCGACACCCCGCGTCGGCGTGTTCACGCTGTCCGCCGACACCCCCACCGCGCTGCGCCGCAACCTGCGCGTCCAGGCCGACGACGTCGCCCGCCGCGACGGAGCCGAGCTGGCCCGGCTGTGCTGGACCAGCAACCGCTCCCGCGCAGCCCTGCCCTGCCGTTTCGCCACCGTCGCGGACAGCCCCGAGGAGCTGGCCGCCCGGCTGTTCGCCGGCGCCGAGCTGGAGACCGAGTACCCGCAGGCGGCCGAAGAGCCCGTCCTGGCCTTCGCGTTCACCGGACAGGGCTCCCAGTACCCGCGGATGACGGCGGGTCTGTACGAGCAGTCCACCGTCTACCGCACCTTCCTGGAAGAGGCGTCCAAGGCGCTCCAGCCGTACACCGTCACGCCCGTCCACGAACTGATACTCGCCGGCGACCCGGCGGTCCACCGCACCGGCACCACCCAGCCCGCGCTGTTCGCCGTCCAGTACGCCCTCGCCCGCACGCTCATGGAGCTCGGGGTGCGCCCGGCGGCGGTCGTCGGCCACAGCATCGGAGAGTTCGCCGCAGCCGTCCTCGCCGAGGCGCTGGACCTCGCGGACGCCGCCCGGCTGGTGGCCGTACGCGGCGCGTTCATGCAGCAACTGCCCGAAGGCGGCGGCATGCTGGCGACCCGCGCCAGGCCCGCCGAGGCCGCCGGCCTCGTCGAGGGTGAGCCGTCCGTCGGCATCGGCGCGCTCAACGGACCGGGAGCCACCGTGCTGTCCGGCGATCTCGAAGCGCTCGCCCGCATCCGGACGCGGCTGGAGGAGCGCGGCCTGGCCTGCACCCCGCTGCGGGTCTCGCACGCCTTCCACTCCCCGCTGATGGCCCCGATGCTGGACCGCTTCGAGCGGGTCGCGGCCCGCATACCCGCGGGCCGCCCCCGGCTGCCGTTCCACTCGACCGTACGCGGCAGGCCGCTCGCGGACGGGGAGGAACTGGACGCCGCCTACTGGACGGAGCACATCTCGGCCACGGTGCGCTTCGAGGACGCGATCACCTCGCTCGCCGCGTCCGCGTCCGCGTCCGCGCCCACGCACGTCGTCGAGATCGGCCCGAAGCCGGTGCTGAGCAATCTGATCCGCCGGATCGCCCCGGCCCGCGACATCCCCGCGCTCGCCGTCTGCCGGGGCGAGGACTCCGGCCTCCGGGAGATCGGCGACGTGCTCGCCCGGCTCCACAGGGACGGTCTCGACCCCGCGTGGGACACGTTCTATCCGGACGCCGAGAAGCGGGCGGTCCGCATGCCCGCCCATGTCTTCTCCACCCAGTGGCGGTCCTGGCAGACCCTGCCCGCGCAGGCCGCCGCCGCGGCGCGGCCCGCCGACGAGCGGGCCGGGGCCCCGTCGCCGGACCGCGTGCGCCAGGGCGTGCGGGAAGCCGTGGCGATCGTCAAGGGCGGCCGGCTGGAGGAGTACGACGACGCCCTGCGGTTCTACGACGACCTGGGCTTCGACTCGGTGATGCTGATGGAGCTCAAGTACCGGCTCGAGGTGCGGTTCCCGGAGGTCGGTGAGCTGTCCATGCCGGAGATGCTCGCGAGCCTCGTCAGCGTCGAGTCGCTGATCGGGTATCTCGGCGAGCAGCTGAACGCGGCGGTGGCGCGGTGAGCGACCGCGCGGGCCGCGGCGGGGCCGCCATCGCCGGCGTGGGCAGCGCCCTGCCCGGCGACCCCGTCGACAACATCACCCTCGGCGAGCGGCTGGGTGTCGCACCGGAGTGGATCGAGACGTTCATCGGCACCCGCACCCGGCACTTCAGCCTCGACCTGGCCGACGGCCGGCCCCGCTGGTCGCTGGAGGACCTGTGCGCCGAGGCTGCCGACCGGGCGCTCGCCGACGCCGGGGCCGATGCCGACGACGTGGCGTTCGTCGTCCTCGCCACCGCCACCCCCGATGCCCTCATGCCCACCACGGCCGCCATGGTCGCCGACCGGCTCGGCATCGACCAGGTGCCCGTCTACCAGCTGCAGTCGGGCTGCTCCGGGGCTGTCCAGGCGATGGCCTTCGCCTCGTCGCTGCTTGCCGCGGCCGAACGCGGCAGCAGGCCGGTGGGCCTCGTCGTCGGCGGGGACGTGTGCAGCAAGCACCTCGACCTGAAGCAGGACTTCCGGGCACTGCCCCCCGCCCAGCTCGTCAACTACGTCCTGTTCGGCGACGGCGCCGGAGCCCTTGCGCTCAGCCGGACGGCCGGCACCCACCGGGCCCGCCTGGTGCGCGCCGAGCACCGCATCGGCGGACTCGGCCGCGCGCCCGGCCAGCGCGTCGAATGGTTCGGCCAGGCCGACCGGCACAGCGACCGGCCCGCGGTCACCGAGGACTACAAGGCCGTGGAGAGACAGGTGCCCGTGCTCGCCCACGAGATGCTCCGGACGCTGTGCGACAGGGTCGCCTGGCCGGCCACCACCCTCGCCCATGTCCTGCCGCCCCAGCTCGGCGGCCGGATGACCGAGCGGATCACGAGGGGGCTGCGGCAGGGCCTCGAGTGGGAGGAGGTCTCCTGTGTCGCGGAAACCGGGAACAACGGGAACGCGCTCGCCTTCCTCCAGCTCGAACGGCTGCTACCGCGGCTGCGCGCAGGGGGACGGGCCGTCGGCATCGCGATCGAGTCCAGCAAATGGATCAAGGCCGGCTTCGCAGTGGAGGCGACACCATGAGCGGGCGAGCTGAGGCACAGCAGGACGTGCGGGCCCTGTACGACACCGGCTCACTCGCCGGAGCGTACCCCCGGCTGCCGGCACTGCTCGCCCGGCTCGACGACGACGGTCTCGACAGCGCGGGGCGGCTGCTCGCCCGGCTCGACCCTGCCGACGTGCTCGCCGCGCACCCGGACACGTCCGCCGTGCGCATCGCGGTCACCGGGCGCTCCACCACCGCGGGGCTGCTGCCCGCCCTCACCGTCCAGCTCGCCCGGCACGGACTGCTGCTGATCGGGCACACCGGCGGCAGCGGCAGCTATGTCCGGGACCTCGCCGACCCCGCGTCCGAGCTGTACGCACACCGGCCCGAGCTGACTCTGTGCGTCCTGGACCCGCTGACCGTGTGGGACCGGGTGCCGTCGCCCTGGCAGCCGTACGACGTGGCCCTGGAGGCCGAACGGCAGCGGCTGCTGCTCGCCGAACTCGCCGGTGCCCATGCCGCTCACGCCCCGGCCGGAGCCACCCTCGTCCTGAACACCGTCCCGCTGCTGCGCCGCTTCACCCACCAGCAGACCGGACTGCTGCAGCGCGCCGAACTGGGCGCGCTCTGGCGGGAGTTCAACGCCGATCTGCTGCGGATGGCCGACCCGGCCGCAGGCATCGCCGTACTCGACCTGGAGCCGCTCACAGCCGCCGGGGTACGTGCCGACGATCCGCGCCTCGGGGCATACGCGGACGCCCATTGCTCCGCCGCGCTGCTCGCCTCCTACGCCAGGGAGGCCGCACATCTCGCCCGCGCCCTGCGCGGCGACACCAAGAAGTGCCTGGTCCTGGACCTGGACGGCACCCTGTGGGACGGCATCCTGGCCGAGGACGGGCCAGAGGGGGTCCGCGGCGCGACCTCGCTGCGCGCGGGCGCGTTCGGCGCCTTCCGGCGTACCGTCGAACAGCTGGCCTCCCAAGGCGTGCTGCTTGCCGTCTGCAGCAAGAACGATCCGGAGCCCGTCGCCCGCGCGCTGGCCGCCCACCCTGACTGGCCGCTGAGCGCCGGCGACTTCGTGAGCATCGTCGCCGACTGGGGCTCCAAGGCCGAAGGCGTCGCACAGATCGCCGCCGGGCTCGGCATCGCACCCTCCGCCGTCGTCTTCGCCGACGACAGCCTCTTCGAGCGGGAGTCGGTACGGGCCACCGCACCTGGTGCCGCTGTCGTGGAGCTGGACGCGGAGCCCGCGCTGCACAGCGAACATCTGCTGGCCGACGGCTGGTTCGACGTCCCCTCCGTCACCGAGGAGGACCGCGGCCGCGCCGAGCGCTACCGGGAACGGCAGCGGCGCGAACGCCGGCAGGCGGGCGCGAAGGACTACGACAGCTTCCTGCGCGACCTCGGCATCGAGGTCGCCGTCGCTCCCGCCGAGAGCCACCAGATCGCCAGGATCGCCCAGTTGAGTCTGCGCACCAACCGCTTCAACCTCACCGGGGAGCGGCTGGGCGCCGCGCAGATCGAGCGTATGGCCGCCGGCCCGGACACCTTCGTGCTGGCGGTGCGCGCCGCCGACCGGTACGGCGACGACGGTATCGTCGGCGCGCTGTTCGGACACCGGGACGCGACAGGGCTGCACCTCGCCAACATGGTCATCAGCTGCCGGGTCCTCGGCCGCGGGATCGAGGACGCCGTGCTGGACGGGCTGCTGCACGCGGCCGTGGACGCCGGGCTGCCCGCCGTGCACGCAGAGTGGCGGCCGGCCGCCGCAAACGCGGCCGTGCGGGGCTTCTGCCCGGCGCACGGCTTCCGGGCCGTCGCCGTGGCCGGCAAGGAGGGCGACGGCGTCGGCTACCGCCACACGCTCGCGGACCTGCGGCCCGTACCGGCCCATGTGCGGCTGCGGCTGAGGCTGTCACCGACCGAACCCGTCCTCGAGTCGCAGGAGGTGGAGGAATGCACACCGTCGTCGATCTGATAACGCTCGCCAACGAGTATCTGGGCACCGACCTGGAGCCCGCGGACGCGGAACGCGACCTGGCCGAACTGGCCTGCTGGGACTCGGTGTACCTGCTGCGCCTGGTGACGCTGCTGGAGCGCGAGCTGGGCAGATCCGTCCCCGTCACCGACATGCTTGAAGCACGCACCCTCGGCGACATCTGGACCGCAGCGGTGGGCCCATGAGCGGCTTCGCGGGCGACCGGGCCCGGCGGCACACGCGCTACTTCCTGACCTGGACCCGGTCCGCCGCCCCCGTGCACCTGGGCGCCGACGTCGACATGACCCGGGTCGAGGAGCACCGGGCCGCCGAGCGTGCGGCGGGCCGGCGGCTGTCGGTCGTCAGCTTCCTGCTGTACGCAGCGGGACGGGTGCTCGCCACTCACCCCGAGGCCCGCAGGCTCGCCCGCGGTGGCCTGTGGCCGCGCACCGTGGCACTGCCCGGTGCGGCGGACGATGCGGCGCGTGGCGTGGCGGGTGGGGTGGCAGCCAAGCTCGCACTCGACCGCCGAGGGCCGGGCGGTGAGCGGGTGGTGCTCACCGCCGTACTGCCGCGCACGGACACGGCGACCCTGACCGAGATCCAGGAGACGGTCGACCGCTGCCGCCGCAGCGACCCGGCTGAGCTGCCCGGCGCGGCAGCCGTACGACTGCTCGACCGACTACCGCCTCCCATCGGCCAGTTGGCCTTCCGGCTCGGGGTCAGGGCCCCGGCGGCACGGGAGCGGCGGCTCGGCACCTTCGCGGTGAGCTCGCTCGGGCACCGCGCCGTCGACGTATTCCACTCCTACGGCGGCACGGCGGTCACCTTCTGCGTGGGACGGGTGACGGACCGAGCCGTGGTGCGCGACGGGCACCTCGCGGCAGCGCCGGTCATGCGCCTCGGGCTGACCTTCGATCACAGAGTGCTCGACGGAGCTGCCGCGGCGGACGTACTCGACGGAGTGGTGAAGCGGCTGGAGGACTGGCATGGTGATCTTTCCGGGACCCGTGGCGAACCCCGCGACGGAGCAGGGATTCGCCCGGCCCGTACGGGTGACCGGCCCCGAGGGCCCCTGGGAACAGGTCCGTGACGCGGTGCACGCGTACGGCAGCGTGGTCGTCCACGCCCAGCTCGACGACTGGCTGCCGGGCGACCTGGACGCGCCAGGACTGCGCCCGCTGCTGGGCCGCGACTACCCGCGCTTCGCCGCCATGACGCACCATCAGATACGGTCCCGCTTCGTGGCCTCCCGGCTGCTGCTCAAGCATGTCGCCTGCGCGGTGATCGAGGCGGCGCCGCACACCGTCGAGCTCGCTTACAAACCGGGCGGACGGCCCTATCTGCGCGGGCTCGACCAGATCGACATCAGCCTCAGCCATACCGAGACCCTGCTGCTGGTCGGACTGACCAGACGCGGCTGGATCGGCGTCGACGCCGAGCTGCGGGACCGGCCGATGCTCGGGCTCGGCACGGAGAACCAGGTCTGTACTCCGCACGAGCGCCAGGCGCTCGCGCAGATCGCCGACGAGCGCCGCAACGGGGCGCTGGTGCGGCTGTGGACGCTGAAGGAGGCCTACAGCAAGGCGATCGGCCAGGGCATGCGCTTCCGGTTCACCGAGTTCGGCTTCGGGCCGCAGGAGCGCAGGGTGCAGGTGCTCCGCCCCGACGGTTCACGCGGCACGGGCGACGAATGGACCTTCCACACCTGCCTGGTGGACCGCAAGTACACGGTGAGCGTGGCCCTGTTCGACGCCGGGTTCGGGGACACCAGCGACACCGCGGCCTCCACCATGCTCGACGCCGGGCTGATGGAGGCGCTGGGGGACCGTCCGACGGGGGAGGACACACCGTGACGATCAGCACCGATGTGTGCGTGGTGGGCGGCGGGCCGGGCGGCCGGGCGCTGGCCCTCGCCCTGGTCCGGCTCGGCCGCCGGGTGGTGCTGCTGGAGCAACGCACCGGCACGGCGCGCGCCTTCCGCGGCGAGTCCGTCTCGCCCGACGGCGTACGGCTGCTGGCGGGGCTCGGCGTCCTCGAGCGGGTGCGCGAGCACGCACACGAAGTGCACCGGCTGGAGATCACGGACGGCGGCGCACACGTGCTCGACGTGCGCTTCGACACCTTCCCGTACGCCTACCGTCATCCCGTCGAACTCGCCCAGCCGGTACTGCTGTCCGCACTGGCCGAGGCGGCGGCCGAACAGGGCGGCTGCACCGTGCTCGAACCCGCCTCCGCCGTCGAACTGCTGCTGGACGGCTCCATGGTGCGCGGGGTCCGCGCCAAAACCCCTGACGGAACGGTCGAGATACTGGCCGAGGTCACCGTCGGCGCCGACGGCCGCTACAGCTGCGTGCGCCGGCTGAGCGGCATCGGGCGCGGCGCGCGGCGCACCGAACTGGACCGCGACGTGGTGTGGATGAAGCTGCCGTTCCCGGCCGCCTGGGACCGGCGCGCGTACCGGGTGCGGATCAACTCCGGACGCCACGGGCTCTTCCTGCCCAGCACCGACGGCACGGTGCGCATCGGGCTCAACATCCCCAAGGGCGGACTGCGCGAGCTGCGTTCGGGCGGGCTGGACCGGCTGCACGCCCGGATCGCCGAGCTCGCGCCCGAGCTCGAGGCCGAGGCTGTCGCCTCGCTGCTCAGCTGGTCCGACACGGCACTGCTCGACATCTTCACCACCGAGGTACGGCGCTGGTCCGCGCCCGGTGTCGTGCTGATCGGCGACGCCGCGCACACGCTCTCGCCCATCCTCGGACAGGGCGTCAATCACGCGCTCGCCGATGCCGTCGCACTGGCGCCGCTGCTGGCCGGCGCGCTCGGCGGGCCGCGCAGTGCGCTCCCCGGCGCGCTGGCCGCCGCCGTCCTCTCCTTCCAGCAGGAGAGAGAGGGCGCGGTGCGGCGCTCCCGGGCGCTGCAGCTGCGCCAGGAACGGATGTTCAGCCTGTCCGCGCCACCCGCGGCAGCACTGCGCCGCGCCGTGTACCGCGCGGTGAACGCCAGCCCCGCGCTGCAGCGCCGGGTGCTCGCCCCCGCCTACTTCCCCGGACAGCGGCCCGGATCCGCGGCCAGGCACGTGCGGACGGAGCAGCGGACATGACCGGCGTCACCGGGGATCCGCTGCTCGCACAGCTGCGCCGCCATGTGCGCCTGCACGCCCGCGCCCAGGGGCTCGCGCCCGAGCACTGCAGGCGGCTGCTCGCCGGGATCTCCAGGACGGACGGCGAAGGGCCCGGCTCATGGCCCGTCGTGTGGAGCCGCGCGGGGGACGCGCTCGCGGGCCGCGGCCGGTACCTGGAGGCGGGCCGCCACTATGCGCTCGCCCGCTTTCCCTACGCGGGCCCCGGCGACGCCGTCCGGCACCTGGCCCAGGAGCGCTCCGTCGCCGCCTTCGACCGCTGGCGGCGCACCCAGCGGGGCATCGGGCGTCTTGAACTGCGGCTCGCCGAAGGGGAATTCGCCTGCTGGACGGCCGGCCTGCACCCGCGTGGCGGGCCGCGTCCGCTGGTACTCGTCATGGGCGGCATCGTCAGTGTCAAGGAGCAGTGGGCGCCGATCCTGGCCCGCGCCGACGCCCTCGGCGTGGCGTTCGCGGTCACCGAGCTGCCCGGCGTCGGCGAGAACACGCTGCGCTACGGTGCGGACAGCCACCGCATGATCAGCGCCGTTCTCGACGCGCTGGCCGACCGCGCGGACGTACGGCGCACCAGCGCTGTCGCCCTGAGCTTCGGCGGGCATCTGGCCCTGCGCGCCGCGCTGGGCGACGACCGTATCCGCGGGATCGCGACGGTGGGAGCGCCTGTGCACCACTTCTTCCTCGACCGCGACTGGCACCCGGGCGTCCCCGCCGTCACCGCGCACACGCTCGCCCACCTCATCGGCTGCCCACCGGCCGAAGTGTTCGACGCGGTTCGCCCCTGGGCGCTGACCGGGGACGAACTCGCCCGGCTGCGTGTCCCGGTGACCTACGCCGCGGCGCTCCGGGACGACATCGTGCCGCTGACGGAGACGGGTGCGCTCCTGAGCGATCCGCGTGCACCTCACCGGGTCCTGTTCCTCGACGACGAGCACGGTGCCCCGGCCGAACTCGCCCGCGTACGTGTGATGTTGCTCCGTGCCGCGCTGCGCGCGTCGGGCGCCCGTCCGGTGCGCCGCGCCGCCCTGGCAGCTGCGGACGGCGCCGGACGGCTGCGCGCGGCCGTCGGGCGGGCAGGACGGCTGGCGGTATGACGCGGGGCTGGACGTATCACGACCCCGCCGGGCGGGCGTTGAGCGGAGTCGTCGGCGTCGCGGCGCTGGTGGCGGGGACGCGGCTCGGCGGCCGGGGCAACAAGGTCCTGTGGACGGCAGCGGTGCTGCCGGACGTCGCGCTGCTCTACGCAATCGCCGCCGCCCCGGGCTTCGAACGCCTCCCGCGCTACGCGGTGCGCCCGTACAACATGCTGCACTCACCGGCGGTCCCGGCGGCGCTGCTGTCTCTCGCCGCGGTCTCCCGCAGCCGCACGGCAGCGGTCGCCGGCCTGGGCTGGCTCGCCCATATTGCCGTCGACCGCGCCTTCGGCTACGGCCCGCGGCGGCCGGACGGCCTGCGGTACTGAGGGGCGGTGGCGGCGCCACGCGCCATGACGCGGCGTCGCCCCCGGCCCCTCCGGCTTGTCGTCAGGCGGCGGACGATGGGTCCGGAAGGAGGATTCGAGTCGTCCG